>JBILVQ010000151.1:0-7281 GCA_044370375.1 Bacteroidia bacterium | reverse complement strand
CAGCGGGAAAGAAACGAAGCTATTGGGCATGAACCAATTCAACCAATTTCTACAAAAGGCATATTTCGATACCTTGCCCAGGTTTCCTGAAATTGAATGGGAAAGCAATGATGCTTTTCATTTCTTTAGGAAAGGTTTTTTCTATCGCTGTACGTTAAGCACCTATCTGGTAGAAAAATTACAGGGCGATTCTTTACCTGACAATGCAGAAAACAAGGATTTTCCTTACGGACAAACACAAGGAGCCTATACGCTCAAAAACAACCTTTACATTTATTATAAGGGAAAAAATATTGCAGTAAGCAATGACAGCAAGGAGGAAATTGTTTATGGCAAAAGTGTTCACCGCAATGAGTTTGGCATCAGCAAAGGAACTTTTTGGTCGCCCGGTTTAAATGCCCTTGCCTTTTACCGTATGGACGAAAGCATGGTGAAACCCTACCCCATTGTTAATTACAGTGACCAGCCTGCAGTGGCGAAAAACATCCCCTATCCAATGGCAGGCGATAGTTCTCACCAGGTAAGCATTGGTGTTTATCATTTGTCGGAAGGAAAAACCATTTGGTTACAAACCGGAGAACCCAAAGACCAATATTTAACCAACATTTCCTGGAGTCCGGACGAAAAAAAAATCTATGTGGCGGTCCTCAACCGCGATCAAAACCACATGAAATTAAATGCCTATGATGCCAAAACAGGCAAATTCATCAAAACCCTTCTTGAAGAAAAAGATGAAAAATATGTTGAACCACAACACCCAATGCTTTTTATAAAAAACAATGCTTCACAATTTATCTGGCAAAGCAACAAAGATGGTTTCAATCATGCCTATCTATACAACACCGATGGAAAATTAATACAACAAATTACCAAAGGCAATTGGGATGTAACCGATGTATTGGGCTTTACCGAAAAAGGAGACGGAATTATTTGCGAAGTAGCTTCCAACAGTGGACTTGACAGGGTAATCGTGCTGGCAGATTTTGCCGGAAAACAAAGCACCCTTTCACCAGCCGGAGGAGTTGCCAAAGCCAACTTAAGTAAAAATGGAAAATCGCTGCTATTCAACTATTCATCGCTAAACACTGCGCAAAAGATTTTTGTTTGCAGTGCCCTTGATTATCGCAAACAATCCTTGATCCTCGCATCAGAAAATCCTTTAAAAGATTATGCCATCTCCACACCCGAAATCGGTCATTTAAGAAGTAGCGGAGGTGATACCCTACATACAAGAATTTTTAAGCCCGTTTCTTTCGACCCATCCAAAAAATACCCTGTTGTGGTTTACGTTTACGGAGGTCCTCATGCGCAAATGATTAACAATGGTTGGCTTGCCGGTGCCAATCTATGGTTCGAATACATGGCACAAAAAGGTTTTGTAGTTTTCACACTCGACAACAGAGGTTCGGGCAACAGAGGAAAGAAATTTGAACAAGCTACCTTCCGGCAATTGGGTACTGTTGAAATGGAAGATCAGCTAACAGGTCTCGCCTATTTAAAAAGTCTGAACTATGTTGATAGCACAAGAATCGGTGTGCATGGCTGGAGTTTCGGGGGCTTTATGACTACCACTTTAATGACCAAAGCACCCAATGCTTTTAAAGCAGGCGTTGCAGGCGGTCCGGTGATAGACTGGAGTATGTACGAAATTATGTACACCGAACGGTATATGGATACACCGCAACAAAATCCGGAAGGTTACAAGCAAGCCAATTTGCTCAACTACACCGACAAGCTGAAAGGGAAATTACTAATGATTCATGGCACTGTAGACGATGTAGTGGTATGGCAACACAGCATAAAATACCTTAAAAAAGCAGTCGAAAAAAACATACAGCTCGATTACTTCGTTTACCCGGAGCATCCGCACAATGTTTTAGGAAAAGACCGCGTACACCTGATGAACAAGGTAAGTCAGTACTTTTTCGATCATCTACAATAGCATTTGGGGCTTGCCTGCCCCTTTAGTACCACGTCCTAAAAATTAGGCATTTGTCCTAAGGGGCAGGCCGGGCTTTTCATTCCAACCTTTGCCGGGTTCCTTTCAGGCAACCCGCAAAGGGTTTCCATTGCAATCCCTAAGCCATAAATACATTGTTTGTTTGGCCATCAACGAAGATTTTGGCCACGGCTGGTTTTATATGGGTAAAAAAAAAACGATTAGTACAAAGTACTAATCGTTCTCATACAAAAATAATATTCTATTACACCAGCAGCATAACAGGATTTTCAAGATACGTTTTCAGCGTTTGCAAAAAGGCTGCACCAATGGAGCCATCCACCACCCGATGATCGCAACTCAAAGAAACGGTCATCAATTTTCCGGGAACCACGGCACCATTCTTTACCACCGGTGTATCTCTGATGGCGCCAACTGCAAGGATGCAGGCATCCGGAGTATTGATAATGGCGGTAAAATCATCAATGCCAAACATCCCCAAATTACTGATGGTAAAGGTATTTCCTTCCCAATCGGAAGGCTGTAGCTTTTTCTCCTTTGCCTTCTTTCCGTAATCTTTTACCTCGGTGGCAATTTGCGACAATGATTTTTGATCGGCAAAACGCACAACCGGAACCAACAATCCTTCTTCAACGGCAATGGCCACACCAATATGAACATGATTGTTGTAACGGATTTTATCACCCAGCCAGGAAGAATTTACTTTCGGATGCTGACGCAAAGCCATAGAAACTGCTTTAATAACAATATCGTTGAAAGATATTTTTGAAGGAGAAATTTCATTCATGGCAGCTCTTGCTTCCCATGCCTTCTCCATATCAATATCTAATTTCAAATAAAAATGCGGAGCAGTATGCTTGCTTTCGCTTAAGCGGCGGGCAATGGTTTTACGCATTTGAGAAACAGGTTCCTCGGTAAACGATTCCTGTCCTAAAACAGTTTGAGCACCCACAAAAGCAGGTTTGGCTGACTTAGCAGTTTCTTTAAAGTTCTCAATATCTCTTCTGATAATTCTGCCATCATCGCCACTGCCTTTTACTGCGCGAATATCAATGCCTTTTTCTTCGGCCATTTTTTTGGCCAGTGGCGAAGCCTTTAAGCGGCCATCCTGCCCTGAAACAGCAACCGGGGTGGCAGATGGAATGGCGGCAGATGCGGTTGGAGCCGGAGCACTTGAAGGAATTTCCTCCTTGGCAGCAACAGCAGGAGCAGCAGTATCGGCCTTTAGCAAGGCACTTACATCCTCACCGGCATTTCCAAGGATAGCGAGAATACTATCAACCGGTGCACCTTTTCCTTCTTCCACACCAATGTGCAAAAGCACACCGTCTTGAAAGGATTCAAACTCCATGGTTGCTTTGTCGGTTTCAATATCGGCCAACAACTCACCGTTTTTTACCTTATCACCAATTTTTTTATGCCATTTAGCAACCACTCCATCTGTCATGGTATCGCTCAATTTGGGCATGCGTACAATTTCCGCCATAGTTTTATGCTTGTGGGTTGAATCTAATCTTTTAAGTAAGGATAATCACTTTGTGTGTAAACGTCCTCGTACAATTCGTGGGCTTCAGGGTAGGGAGATTCTTCTGCAAATTGAACAGACTCATCTACAATAGCTTTCACCTTTGCTTCCATGGCTTCAATATCGGCATCGCTCAACCATTTGTTCTTTTGAATTACTGCCAACACTTGTTCAATGGGGTCTTTGGCCTTGTATTCTTCAACTTCTTCTTTGGTTCTGTATTTTGCCGGATCACTCATTGAATGTCCGCGGTAACGATAGGTTTTGGCTTCCAGCAAAGTGGGGCCTTCTCCTTTCCTGGCCCGATCGGCCGCTTCTGCGATGGCATCATGAAAAGCTTCGCAACTCATACCATCCACCTGAAAAGAGGGCATTTCGTATCCAAGACCAATTTTGTACAAATCATGCACATTACTGGTTCTTTCCACCGAAGTACCCATGGCATAATTATTATTTTCGATGATAAAAATCACCGGCAATTTCCACAACATGGCCATATTAAAGGCTTCGTGCAATGCACCCTGACGAACAGCACCATCACCCATGTAGCAAAGGGTTACCCTTTTGTTGCCGTTGTATTGGTCGGCAAATGCAATCCCTGCACCCAACGGAATCTGACCACCTACAATTCCATGGCCGCCAAAAAAACGGTACTCTTTCGAGAACAAATGCATTGAGCCTCCTTTTCCTTTGGAGCAGCCTGTTACCTTGGCAAACAATTCGGCCATAATATACTTAGGATGCATCCCACGACCGATGGGGTGGGCATGATCACGGTAAGCGGTAATCATGTTATCATCTTCGTTGGTTGCACTCACCGCACCGGCCACCAAGGCTTCCTGACCAATGTACAAGTGACAAAAACCTCTTATTTTTTGTTGTATGTAAAGCTGACCAGTACGCTCTTCAAACCTGCGCATCAGTAGCATAGACTCATACCAGTTCAGATAATGTTCTTTTGTAAATTTTGTTTTTTTCATAACCAATTATCAAACAATTGTCCGGAAAAATGGTTCCGGTAGGGTGCAAAAATAGAAGAAAAGGGCAAATTCTCAGCCTAAACTACCGGCAGAAAAATAAAAGGGCAATAATTGGGCAATTCCTTTGAACATCCAGATACTTCCTTTGCCGTCCCAGAGGATAATTTCGAGAGGGTCTTGCTGCATTCCTTCGTATTCGGCCAACACCTGGCGGCAAGCGCCACAGGGGGAAATAGGGAACTCGCTTCCGGCGGGACTATCGGGTGCAACAATGGCCATTCTTCGATATGCCACTCCGGGTTTTTGGGAAGATGCGTAAAAAATAGCAACCCGTTCGGCACAAATACCCGAGGGATAGGCTGCATTTTCCTGATTACTACCCGTTACAATGGAATCATCGGCCAATAATAGGGCGGCACCAACCCTGAACTTAGAATAAGGGGAGTAGGCTTTGCGGGAAGCTTCCATGGCTAAATCCAACAATTGTCTGCCTGTTTGATCAAGTTTTTCAGGACCATCAAAAACGGTGTACTCAATAACAACTTTTTTTTCGCTCATAAAGGGGCCGTTTTGTTAGGCAAATCAGGGGTAAATATAGCAAATGGTTTGGTCTGCATCTTTCAAATACAAACGGGAGCCCTGAAGCAAAACAAAGGACGCACCCGCCCGTGGCAATTCTTTCTTTTCTGGCTGCAAGGTTTGCAAATTAATGCCTTCCAACTTCCCTGCCTGAAAATACCAAAGTGAATTATTATCGAATTGCACTTCCATCAACCCTTTCAATGGTATGGTTTTGTAATACGTGCCGTAAATATCAAAAACAAAAATACCAGCCACAGAATCGCAGGCATAGAGCCAATTGTTATACTCATAAACATTCAAGGGTTTAATTTCCAAGCCTGTTTGTTGGGGTATATTGCCGGTTCGGTGGGTCACCTGCATGTTTTGGTCCATCCTGACCAATTCGAAATTCCGCTGGTCGTAAACCCAAAAAGAATTATCATGCGAGGTGCAGGCTAAAATGGTTTGATCCATTTCATAATCAGAAAGATTTACCGGTCGGCCATTCTCCGACAGTTGATTATCTAAAAAAACAATTTTGTTAAAAGCCGGATAAAAAATCAGGATTTTCATCGGATTGCTTACATCCAGAAACTGAATTGACCCCAGCGTTTTGTTGCTATACCGATTAATCAGTTTTCCCTGCGCATCATACTTCATCAACTGGTCATTTTTCACCAGGTACAAGTTTCCCAATTGATCGCAGCGGATAAAATCGCTGTTACCTTTTAGCGTGTATTTAATGCTGGCCATTTGTACCTGTGCCAAAACAGGACAAACAGGACAGGCCAACAGCAGCAGAAAAAGCAGTTTAAAAACTTTCATTTCATGCAAGGGTTGAAATTATTTCATCAATTACTTTTCTGTCGTTTAACAGTCGGGGAACTTTAAACTGACCGCCCAATTTGTTTTGCTTCTTGAGCCAATTATAGAAAGTTGATTCAGGGACATTGACCAATTGGGGCGGACCTAAAATTAAGTCATGATATCGTTTAGCCTCATAATCTGAATTCAACGATTTTAATGCATTGTCGAACAACTCGCTAAAATAAATCAAATCCTTTGGTGGCTGACTAAACTCAACAAGGTATTGATGAGCACCTGCATTTCCTTTGTCGGAAAAGACGGGAGCACCGGTGTAATCCAGCACCCTTGCATTGGTTTTATCGCAGGCAATCCTGAAGGCTTCCTCGGTGTTATCAATCATCAGTTCTTCTCCAAAGGCATTGATAAAATGCTTGGTGCGACCCACTATTTTTATTCTGAAAGGATGAAGAGAAGTGAATTGAATGGTATCGCCAATCAGGTATCGCCATAATCCGCCATTGGTGGAAATCACCAAGGCATAATCAACGCCTAATTGAACCTCATCCAAACCAATGGCATTGCGGTCGCCTTCCTGAAACAATTTGTTGGGTATAAACTCATAGTAAATACCGTAATCGAGCATAAGGAGCAAATCCCTTTTGTCGGCTTGATCCTGAATACCGAAAAAGCCCTCCGAAGCATTATAGGTTTCAAGAAATTTCATTTTACCGGTATCAACAATTTCTTCAAACTGCCTTTGGTAAGGAGAAAAATTCACACCACCATGAAAGAAAACTTCCAACTCCGGCCAAACCTCGTGCAGATTTCTTTTTCCGGTTATCTTCAGCACATGGTGCATGAGCAACAACATCCATGAAGGAACACCTGCCAAAGAAGTTACATTCTGTTGAATGGTAGCTTCGGCAATTTTAGCAATTTTTTTATCCCAGTTATCCATCAATGCAATATCTGGACTGGGGGTTCGTGCAAACTCTGCAAGGAAAGGAAGGTTATGAAGAATAACCGCGGATAAATCACCCTCCATGCCATTCACCAGTTCTCCGGTATTTCGCAAACTGCCTGAAAGGGTTAGCGATTTGCCTGTAAAAATTTGCGATTCAGGAAAATTGGTCAGGTAAAGGGTGAGCATATCTTTGCCCCCTTTGAAATGACATTCTTCGAGCGACTCTTGCGAAACGGGGATAAACTTGCTTTTGGCAGAGGTAGTACCGGAAGATTTTGCAAACCAGCGAATTTCGGAAGGCCATAGTATATTCTGCTGGCCTTTGCGAATTCTTTCCACATAGGGTTGAAAGGTTTCATAATCGTGCACCTGCACCTGCCTGCGGAACTGCTTTTCATCGCGTATATCGGCATAATGGTGTTGTTTGCCCCATTCGGTATCTCGGGCAGACTTCACTAATTTTAAAAAAGTTTCTCTTTGCACT
>JBILVQ010000150.1:0-7290 GCA_044370375.1 Bacteroidia bacterium | reverse complement strand
ACCTACCAACATTTGTGTGTTTGATTGTAAATTTTGTTCCTACTCACGATTACTTAAAAACAAAGAGGACGGTTGGGAATTGAATGAGGAACAAATCCTTGAAAAAGTAAGAAGCTACAACGGACAGCCCATCACCGAAGTCCATATTGTTGGTGGCGTTCACCCTAAAATGGGCTTGCAGTACTTCGCTGATTTAATTCGCAAAATCAAAGAAATCCGCCCCGATATTCATGTGAAGGCTTTTACCGCAGTCGAGCTAGAGTATATGTGCCGAAAGGCAAAAGTTACTTACAAAGAGGGTTTACAAATTTTAAAGGATCACGGACAAGATTCACTACCCGGCGGAGGTGCAGAAATTTTTGACGAAGAAATAAGGGCAAAAATTTGTGAAGATAAATGTACTTCTGCCCAATGGCTCGAAATTCATGAAACCGCTCACAGCCTTGGCATGCGCTCAAATGCCACTATTTTGTACGGACATATTGAAACATATGCGCACCGCATCGACCACATGAACCGTTTGCGTGAGTTGCAGGATAAAACCGGAGGCTTCCAAACGTTTATTCCGCTCAAATTTAGGAATCAGGACAATCAGATGTCAAATATCCCTGAAGTTAGTGTTATTGAAGATTTAAAAATGTACGCTGTATCGCGTATCTTCATGGATAATTTCGCTCATTTAAAAGCTTATTGGCCCATGATCGGCAGAACCACAGCACAACTTTCTATGTCTTATGGGGTGGATGATTTGGATGGCACCATCGATGATTCTACCAAGATTTATTCGATGGCGGGCTCAGAGGAACAAAATCCGGCACTTAGTACCGAACAATTGGTTGAAATGATTCGTCAGGGAAATAGAACACCTATTGAAAGAGATACCCTCTATAATGTAATAAATTCTTTTGAAACTGTAACGGCTTGAATTAGTACAGTGTGCTAATGAAGATTACATCGCACTATTCATTAATTTAAAAAACAAAAACTACCCAATCTTTAATTTCTTGCCAGGCCTTAGAATAGTAGTTGGCTTAATGCCATTTACACGACACAAACGCTTAACCGTAGTACCGGTTCTATGTGCAATCTTTCCTAAGGTGTCGCCCTTTCTTATTACGTAAGTTTTGGTTTTACCATAATTTTTTGAACCCGGCTTTGGCTTGTAGGCAAAAGTATGTTTGTCTATTAATAATGAATCAGTCCTTAATTCGCAATGATTGAAATTGATAATTTTATTTGGGTCCAAAGGAACGCCTTTGTAACGCACTTCAAAATGCAAATGACTTCCGTAAGATCTTCCTGTATTTCCTCCAAGGCCAAGCAATTCGCCGGCCTCAACCCTTTGTCCAATCTTAACATCAATTCTGCTAAGGTGAGCATAAATGGTTTCAAGACCATTCTTATGGCGCACCATCACCACATTCCCGAAAGTGGAACTTCTTCTGGCAATTCTAACCACACCCTCAAATGCGCATTTTACCGTGTCGCCTGTTGCCAGTTTAATATCAACGCCTAAATGATAACGATGTCTTCCACGCGGACCGAAATCGGAGGTTAAATGGCCCGGGAAGGGGTGAGCATAATCGCATTGCAAGCCATCTTGCAGATTAATGAAGGTAGTATCGGGCTTTTGGCTTAAATCAATTTTATAAGGGTTTACACTAATGGTATCCCAGATTCCTTCATAGTCAAAGTTGGGGTCATAGGTTTCGTAAAAACCCATGTTGGCATTGCCGTCAAAACCTGTTTGATCAATATCGTCAAAACTTTCGATATCACCTTCATCCATTAATTGTTGTACCGGAAACCTCAATGGAATGGTATCCCTTTTATAGGGCATTCCTTTTTTATCGCTGCTTGGAAGGTTCTTGTCCGCCCTAGAAACCATAGGGAATACCATAAGAAGTCCCAAAAGGGAGCAAAGCAAAAGGCTTGATATTCTTTGGTTTACGGTCAAATTGATCTTTTGTTTGGTCTGTTTTCCTACTAAAAGCCGCGCGAAAATAGGGAATTATTCCTAATTTCCAAGACTTGTCGGCCAAATTGGCATATTTCGTGCCATTTTTCTCGCTTTTTGCCAAATGTTGAAAAGTTTTCGGACTAATTTTGCCCCATATAATGAGGGTCGAGGCGCATGGTGCCGTTTAATGGCTTTGATTTACAGGTACTGAAGATTTCATTTGGGCTGCATTAAATAGCTAAGCTAAACTTATCTTTGCCCAAAATTTTAAAAAATGACTCAGGCAAAAATTACCACTGCAAAAGGAACCCTTATGGTTGATTTGTACGACCAGGAAACCCCTATCACCGTTGAAAATTTCGTGAAACTGGCCAAAAAAGGCTTTTATGATGGCATTAATTTTCACCGGGTAATTCCTGGATTCGTGGTTCAGGGTGGTTGCCCCAAAGGCGATGGTACCGGTGGTCCGGGTTACACCATTCCTTGCGAAACCAAGGCAGAGAAGCAATTCCATGAGAAAGGTGTATTGAGCATGGCTCACCGTGGACCCAATACCGGAGGATCACAATTTTTTATTGTCCTTGACCGTTCCGCCACTGCTCATCTCGACCGTGTGCATACCTGTTTTGGAAAAGTAACGGAGGGACTTGATATTATTGATGACCTGAGAATGGGCGATAAAATTGAGAAAATTGAGATTTTAGAGCAGGCATAATTCATGCGCAAAAAAGCAATTTTTTTTGCTGGGGCTTTGGTTGCCATGATGGCCTTTCAGGCACCTTTTTCAAAGGTAAAAATCATTGAGGCCAAAGCCCTGCCTTTTTCCGGAGGAGGTTATAGGGCGCCCACCGGAACCACTTATACCATTCGCATGGTGGCACCGGCAGGTCATAAAGATTTTAAAGCCCTCGGTCTTGGGGTAGGTGCGGTTTGTTTGCCTGCCTCCATTCGAATTGAAGAAATAGGCAGACCTGTAGAAGTTTTTTTTAGTGGAGATACCATCAACATTGTTGCTACCTACATCAAAGACGCACCTTTGCCCATGACCCCCTGCCAATATGAGCCGGCCAAGGGAAAGGAGGGTAAATTGGGCTTGTTGTTGAATGGGAAGGAGGTTAAGTTAGACATAGAGAAATTCGCCTTGCAAGATAAATAGTAGCTTTTTGCGGTTGAAATGGATAGGAACCCCCCTTTTTCTTATCCTCAAATTTAATTTACCTTTATTTCCTCAATGGCCATCAGATTTTCCGAAGCTGTCTTAAGCGCTCTACCTTTCGAGCCCACCACCGGTCAATGGGATGCTATTGTAAAAATTCATCAGTTTCTTACCGCCCCACAACAAGACGCTATTTTTATTTTAAAAGGTTATGCCGGTACCGGAAAAACCAGTTTAATTGCCGCTCTGGTAAAGGCTTTACAACCAACCAATTTTCATACCCTCCTCCTCGCACCCACCGGTAGGGCCGCGAAAGTCCTTTCAGGCTATGCCGGTAAAGTGGCCACCACCATACACCGCAAAATTTATCGCTATGCACCCGGTGAAGACGGTGGCGGCAATTTTGGTTTGAACGCCAATGCCATGAAAAACACCCTCATCATTGTGGATGAATCTTCTTTGATTGCTTACGGAAATTCAGGCGATGATTTATTCCGTAACAATGTATTGGAGGATTTACTGCAATTTACCGGTATGGGCGAGAATTGCCGCATCATGTTTTGCGGTGATACAGCCCAGCTGCCACCTGTTGGCGCCTCTTTTTCCCCTGCACTGGATGCCAATTTCTTTTCGACACATTTTCATTGTACCGTTTTTGAAACTACCCTCACCGAGGTGGTCCGTCAGGAGGCAGATTCGGGTATCCTTTTCAACGCCACACGCTTTAGGGCAATATTGCAGGAAAAAGAAAAGAAAATAAGATTTCAATGTAAAGGTTTTACAGATATCGTCCCTATTACTGGTTTTGATTTGGAGGATATTCTAAACAGATCTTATTCCGATTTTGGAGAAGAGCAAGTGGCTATTATTTGTCGTTCCAACAAAAGAGCATTGGCCTTCAACAAAGAGGTAAGAAATCGTTTGTTTTTCAGAGAAGAATTAATTTCGAATAAAGATCGACTGATGGTGGTGAGAAACAATTATTTCTGGACCACCCCTTACGAAGGCCTTGATTTTATTGCCAATGGCGATATTTTGGACATTGTCCGAATTCGTAAAAGAGGGGAGGAACGCTATGGAATGAGCTTTGCTGATGCAACCGTTCGTTTAAGCGAGCAAAACAATGCTCCGGAAATGGAAGTAAAAATTCTGCTGAATTTACTCGATTCCGAGGCCGCAGGATTAAGCAAAGACGATTACAAAAAATTTGCTGATGCGGTGATGGAAGACTTTGACCCGGCCTTATCGCGGCAACAAAAGTTAAAGCTCTTAAAAACCGATCCTTACTTTAATGCCCTGCAGGTGAAATTTGCCTATGCCATTACTTGCCATAAGGCCCAAGGTGGACAGTGGCCGGTTGTTTTTGTTGATCAGGGTTACCTTACCGATGAACTGGTCAATGATGATTTGATCAGATGGTTTTATACTGCATTAACCCGTGCCTCAAAGCAAGTTTATTTGGTAAACTTTAATCCATTGTTTTTAGAGGATTGAGTTTTTTTGATTAAGAACACAAGGGGCCACAAAGTTGAAGCACAAAGGGCCGTAAAGGAGGGAAGTGGAAAGGAACTCCTAACCTAGCTCCATCAAAGCTACCTATTCACAAGAGCTTCGCTCCCCAATCAACTGAGTTCCATCGGAGCCTCATGTCTGCCTCAACGCTTCACCAAAGCTACAGGGTTGGCCAATCCCTTATATTCCAGCAAGTCCATTTTAATAGATCCCACCAGAATTTCTGCCTGGGCCCTGATCGGAATATGATTTCCGTCATCGCTAATCCATACATTCAAATCTTCTTCTTTTTTGAATACCCTTCCTTTTTGTATGATGGGTCGGAACTTTAAACAACGGAAAGTGCCTAAATCTGTTTTTAAATTTTCTCTGCCCACAAATTTAATTTTCAGATTCCATATTTCTTCGTCAACGAAACTTGGTATAGAATAAATTTGTCCTTCTTTAGCATCCGAAAAATCGAGATTCCTTGCATAATAAAAGGCAGATATCATGTCCTGAACCCCATGGGGCACCATGTACTTTTTGCCTTCTGTTATCACTTCTTTCTTATGGTGATTATATACATAAGTCTGCTTTATTTTGTAACCACCTTCATCCACATTCCTTAGGAAAACAAAAGGAACAAGGGCATCACGGTCAACATAAGATTCGTAACGGTCTCTTACTTTAAAGAACCAATCGAAGGCACCGGTGCTTGTTCCAATGCCTACCACATGGTAAGAGGAACGGTTCAGAAATTTTTTATCCTCCTCCTTTACTTCCAGCACGGCACGACCTGCATCCACAAAACCATAATGCAGACGGTAGGTTAAGGTCTCGCCGGGGCGAAAGGCATTCTTGTTGGCGGGTTTAAAAGGCTCTGATTCCGACTGAGTGCTGAGCGGAGGAACAGGCCTTTCTTGTGCAAGGGACAATAGAAAAACAGATGCAGTAAAAAAAGCGGAAAAAACCAACAAGGGTTTCATGATTGAAAGACTTTGAAGACGATAATGCAACTATTGTTCCAAAGTGTATTTTGTTTGGGAGGTGCGGGTTTGAAATTATTTTTTGCGGCTCTTGATGAAAAAAACTTTAGGTCACAAAGGTTCACAAAGGAAGAACACAAAGAAACGCAAAGGTGCAGGTTTGGAAAAATAGAATTTATGTGAATCTGTGGCATTCTTTTAGAAAAAAAATGTAGGTCACAAAGGTTCACAAAGGAGGAACACAAAGAAACGCAAAGGTGCAGGTTTGGAAAAATAGAATTTATGTGAATCTGTGGCATTCTTTTAGAAAAAAAATGTAGGTCACAAAGGTGCACAAAGGAAGAACACAAAGAAACACGGAGGCAATGGTTTGGAAAATTTACCAAATTAATCTCTGTGTGGATTCTGTTCGGCTCTTGGCGATTAAGATAAACATAGGTCACAAAGGTTCAAAAAGGAGGAGAATAAAGAAACGCTTAGGCGCTCGTTTAGTCGAAATTATTAACACTAAATTTGTCTTTAAAGCAAATAGTTCATACCTTCGTAAAATTAAAAAATAATTTAAATATTTATTATGTCGGAAAATGAATTAGCTAATAGAGTCATTGGTTTGGCCATTGAAGTCCATAATGCACTCGGCCCGGGATTATTAGAAAAAACTTACCGGGATTGTTTATTCTTTAAGATTAATCAGGCCGGACTATTTGTAGAAAAAGAAAAAGCGGTTCCGTTAATTTTTGAAGAAGTAAAACTTGATCATGGATATCGGGTAGATATTTTAGTAGAAAGGAAATTGGTACTTGAATTAAAGTGTGTTGATTCATTTCATGATATTCATGTAGCTCAGGTTTTAACTTATTTGAAGTTTGGAGGATTTAAACTTGGATTACTTTTGAATTTTAATGTATTGATGTTAAGGTATGGTATCAGAAGGGTTGTTTTGGGGGATGTTAGGTGAGAGGTGTATATTCTTTTGCCTTAAAGTTGCTAGGTTTTGAACCTATGAATCTAGCTTCTTGCTAGTTTCTGTGAACTATAATAAATTAAAATGTAGGTCAAAAGGCACGCCTAAAAAACACTATGTGTGCATTCTGTGTGCATTCTTTGCGGCTCTTTGCGAAAAAAAAATAAGGTAGGTCACAAAGGTTCACAAAGGAAGAACACAAAGAAACGCAAAGGTACAGGTTTCAAAAAAAAACAACACTCTGTGTCACGCTCTTCGAATTTTTTGCGGCTCTTGATAAAAATAAGGTAGGTCACAAAGGTTCACAAAGGAAGAACACAAAGAGACGCAAAGGTACAGGTTTCAAAAAAAAATAACACTCTGTGCCACGCTCTGCGAATTTTTTGCGGCTCTTGATGAAAAAAACTTTAGGTCACAAAGGTTCACGAAGGAGGAACACAAAGAAACGCAAAGGTGCAGGTTTCTAGAAAAAATAACACTTTGTGTAACTTTGTGTGTATTCTTTGCGGCTCTTTGCGACCTTCAAAACTACAGGTTACAATGCACGCTTAAAAAAACACTTTGTGGCACTCTGTGTGCATTCTTTGCGGCTCTTGGCGATTAAGATAAGCATAGGTCACAAAGGTGCACAAAGGAGGAACACAAAGAGACGCAAAGGTACAGGTTTCAAAAAAAAATAACACTCTGTGCCACGCTCTGCGAATTTTTTGCGGCTCTTGATGAAAAAAAC
>JBILVQ010000170.1:0-6634 GCA_044370375.1 Bacteroidia bacterium | reverse complement strand
TATATAATTCCAATCCCAAAATTTCAGTGGCTTTAAATTTTTCGCATTTCAGCATACCATTTTTTATTTCGAAACCAAAAGAAAAAAAATAAAGTCTCCCTCAGGGAATCAATTTCACCAAGTCTTTGGTCAAATTTCTTCTTGAATATTTTAGGTGCAAGTCTGAACCTTCGCGTGTAGGAAGTCCTTGCGCCCAACGCTTGTAATAGCCAACAATTACGTTTTTTAAATCATCTACCGCGCGATAGTCAACACATTTACCGGCTTTGCATTCTTTAAGGATTTGGGAAGCATTTCCTTCTGTTGGACCTACACAGGCAATGGCTGCACCGGATGCCAAGTATTCGAACAATTTTCCGGTAAGGATGCCTTCGTTGTTCGGAACCTCCGGAATGGCCAAATAAAGCAAATGAGACGACAACATGATTTGCAAAGCCTTCTCATGACTTTGATGGCCGCGAAACAAAACCTTGTTCCCCAATCGTTTTTCAATATGCTCTTTTCTATCCAAAGGAATCGAACCGGTAAAATCAAAACGAAGTTTTAAACCCTGTTGTATCAATTGCTCCAAGGCATCAATCAATTCATTGATGGGATAGGCAGGCGCTAAAGTGCCAACGTATGAAATAACAAATTCATCGGATTGAGGAAAGGGAATAATTCCATCAAAATCGCGCTCATCAAAACCATTGGCCAGCACATGGATTTTATCGGGATTTATTTTATCCGATTTAGCAGCCAACAGTGCTTTCATGGCTTCACTCACCACGGTAATGCAATCGGCTTCTTCCAAAACCATTCGTTCCAAGGCAGCATCTTTTTTGGCAGCCCAAGCGGTGTGTTTTAATTCAGGATAATAATAAATATCGGTCCATGGATCGCGAAAATCTGCCAGCCACCAAGTACCGAATTCTTTCTTCATTTTTAAGCCTACCAAATGCGTAGAATGCGGAGTTCCGGTGGTGATGATGGTGTCGATTTCTTCACGTTGAATGGCTTGCTCGCAGGCCTTTGCTGCGAAATAATTCCAGCCTACCCTTGCATCCGGAATAAATAAATTTCCACGAATCCATTTGCTGAACTGCTGCACCAGCGTTTCTTTTCCCTGGTTGGCAAAACCACCTTGCGGAACTTGCTTTTTACCCGTTAACTGCTTGTATAAACCAAAAGGCTCACGCGTATTGGTCGTAATTACTTTTAAATCTGCATGCACATCGGCACACAATGATTCATCACGCGTTGGGTAAGTAGCTTTGTTAGGATCAACCGTAACCACATAAGGCTGCAGGCCAAAAGCAGGCATGTACTTGCAGAATTTAAGCCAACGTTGAACACCGGCTCCTCCGCCGGGAGGCCAGTAATAAGTAACAACTAAGACTTTTCTGGCATCCATGATTGGTTGATTAAACTTTTTGTCCTTCCTCCCCTTCTTTCTTCCCTGAGGATTTTAATTGCATGAAGATACACAAAGCTGCGAAGGCAAACAAGGCAAAAGATCCGGCCAAGGCAATGGACTCTCCTTTTTGATAAGCTTCCGGTTCGAAACGGAAGGCAAGGTTGTGCTTCCCTGCGGGCAATACCATTCCACGCAACAAATAATTCACCCTGAAATGCGGAACCAATTTGTCATCGATATAAGCATTCCATCCTTTGTCGTAAAAAATCTCTGAGAAAACGGTAAGTCTTTCACCACTGATGTTGTAGCTATACAACAATTCATCGGCCTTGTACGAAGTATGTTTGATGACATCCGCAGAATCGCGCTGCCAATCTTTTTTGTTCACCAAATCGGCATAACGTTTATCAACAATCACCGTATCGCGCGGATTAAATTTGCTGAGTGCATCAATTTCTGCATCGGCATTGTCAACCATTTTAGCATGTTGTACAAACCAGGCATTGCCCAATGCTCCCGGATTCCTTTGGGCCATGGGCTCCGCTTCCTGTCCGGGTTTCATGATAAAATAACGGGTATTCAACATGTTTAACACCTGCATGTTGTTTTGCGAAATGTGTCGTTCAACTACCTCTTGGAAGCGTTTTAGTTTCGCACCATGATAACCACCAATCGACTTATGAAAATAAGAGGTACTGGCATCATTAAACGTACTTACTGCTGTGTTGATTACCCTGAAGTTAATGTCCTTATCGGCCAAAATTTGCTGATCGGCAGCGGTTGGTTCATAAGGAACTTCCATCACCGATTTTGATACAAAATTATCCTTGTTCAGGTAACGTTTGTCAACACTCCACAAGTCGATAAAAATCAAAAGGGTTAAGCCAACCATCAAATAACTCTTGTTAAATGGTTTTGCGATATAGGCATAAACCAAACCGGCAGCCAGCAAAATAAAAAAGAAGCTGCGGATGGCATCGGCTTTAAAGATGGCCACCCTTGCGTTCAATACCCCGTCCATAAACAAAGAAATTTGTTCCGGACTGGCTTTTGATTCTTTCAACTGGCGGGTAACATTTTCATATTCATTGGCAGCAAAAAAATCTTGAAAGGTTTGCGGCAACAAATAAAACAACAAACACAAACCACCGGTAAAACCAAAGGCCATGAATAATTTTTTCTGTTGTTCTTTTACTACTGCCGGATTCTCGAGCAAATATTTCACGGTAAGAATGGCAATCAGCGGCAAACAAAATTCAGCAATCACCAAAATCATGGAAACCGCCCTGAACTTGTTATAGCCGGGCACATGATCCATAAAGAAATCGGTTAAACCCATAAAGTTTTTACCCCAGCTGAGCATCACCGTTAAGATTACTGCGGCCAACAAATACCATTTCAAATGATCTTTCAGAATAAACATTCCCAGCATAAACAAAAAGCAAATGATGGCGCCAATATAAACCGGACCGGAGGTAAAAGGCTGATCGCCCCAATACTGATTAAAGTTGGAAATGTATTGACGGAAATCAGGATCTACTTTTTCGAGGGCGGATTTGTTATCGCCAATCACTTGTGATTGTCCACCCTTATAATTGGGTATCATTAGCGTAAAGGTCTCCCCTATTCCATAACTCCATTGGGTGGCATAATCCTTATCCAGACCCGAAGTTTTGTTTTCTTTGTTATCGGTTAATTCGGAAGGACCGCGCGTTGAATACTTACCGTATTCTTCGGTCACCATGAGGTTGGTAATGTTCGGACCAATGGCCAAAGCAGCGCCAATCAGTAACAAAACACTGGGCAAAATAAACTTCTTTAATTCTCCGGCAACGATGTGACGAACCAATTCGCCAACGCCAATAAAGGCAATGAGCATGGCCAAGTAATAAGTAATCTGCAAGTGATTCATGGCCAGTTGCAGCGACAGGGAAAAACCGGCCAAAGCAGCACCAATCCATGGTTTACCGCGGTAGGCAAGAAAAATTCCGGCTACAATGGGCGCCATATAAGCAATGGCATAACCCTTAGGATTATGTCCGGCCTCAATGAGAATAATAAAATAAGAGGAGAAACCAAAGGCAATGGCTCCACCGGCTGCCAGCAAAGGTGCTACATGAAAGGTTCCCAACAACAAATAAAAACCCAGCATGCAAAGAAAAATGATGGTGGCCGGATGTGGAATACCTATCCCCAAAATACTATTAATTGGACGAATCAAATTGTTGGGATACTTAACCGAAATCTGGTAAGCAGGCATGCCACCAAACATAGAATTGGTCCACAAGGGCTCCTTTTTGTATTGCTCCCGATAATCAGCAATCTCTTTCGACATGCCTTTGAAATTCACCACATCGGGCTGTCGGATAACCTTGCCTTCAATCAGCGGACTGAAATAAGCAATGGTTATGGAAATAAACACCAATACTGCAATGATATGCGGAGTAAGCGACTTGAGGGAAAGTCCGTTCATGGGTTTTATGGGTTGGTTTTTGAATTAATCTTTAATTTCTTCGTAATCTACATATTCGCCATCGTCCTCTTTCGAAATTTTTCGATTAGATGATTTTGGGTTCACAACCGGCTCATGGTTTTGCTGCTGCTTTGGCTCTTGCGGTCTTTGGTTGAAATAAAATATCTTCACCGGACCTCTGTTGCCGCGCACTTCACCAAGTACTCTGAACAGGACGAAAAATACAACCAGGGTAAGAATAAATTCCTGCATGTTTGTTTTGTTTCTTTAACGACTAAGGTACAAATTTCTTTCAGAGTAAATCTGGTGGAAATACTCATCGGTTAAATCATCAATGAAATAAATGGCTTCACCGGTCGATTTCATTTCAGGGCCAAGTTCTTTGTTGACTTCCGGAAATTTGTCGAACGAAAACACCGGAACCTTTATTGCATAACCATGCTTGCGGGGCTGAAAATTAAAGTCTTTTAACTTATTAACGCCCAGCATAATTTTGGTAGCATAATTTACATAAGGTTCATCATAGGCTTTGGCAATAAAAGGCACCGTGCGGGAAGCGCGCGGATTGGCTTCAATGATGTAAACCACCTCATTCTTAATGGCAAACTGAATGTTGATTAAGCCAACAGTATTCAGTGCCAAAGCAATTTTACGGGTATGCGCTTCAATTTGCTGCATTACCTTTTCACTTAAATCGAAAGGTGGCAATACGGCATAAGAATCACCGGAATGAATACCGGCAGGCTCAATGTGTTCCATGATGCCAATGATGTAAACATCTTCGCCATCGCAAATCGCATCGGCTTCAGCTTCAATGGCCGATTCCAAAAAATGATCAAGCAACACCTTGTTGCCCGGAATATCCTTCAGAATATTTACCACATGCTGTTCCAATTCCTGTTCGTTGATTACAATCTTCATGCCTTGTCCGCCCAATACATAACTCGGGCGCACGAGCAAGGGATAGCCCAATTCACGCGACAATTGCACTGCTTGTTCAGCATCTTCAATCACTCCGAATTTAGGATAAGGAATGTTGTTCTCTTTCAACAAAGTACTAAAGCTGCCGCGGTCCTCGGCCAAATCAAGGGCTTCGTAAGTAGTCCCTAAAATTTTGATGCCATAACGATGCAACTTTTCTGCCAGTTTCAAAGCGGTTTGTCCGCCCAACTGAACAATCACCCCTTCGGGTTTTTCGTTTTGAATGATATCGAAAATATGTTCCCAAAAAACAGGTTCAAAATACAAACGATCGGCAGTACTAAAATCAGTAGAAACAGTTTCAGGATTGCAATTGATCATGATGGTTTCGAAGCCGCATTCCTTGGCAGCAAGAATTCCGTGTACACAGGAATAATCGAACTCAATGCCTTGTCCAATGCGGTTCGGACCAGAGCCCAACACAATAATTTTCTTTTTATTGGAAGGAATGGCTTCGTTATGATCATCCTCAAACGTAGAATAAAAATAAGGAGTTTTGGCCTCAAATTCACCGGCACAAGTATCCACCATTTTATACACGCGCTTGATGCCGGCCTCGGTTCTTTTCTTATACACCTCACTTTCCAGACAGCGCAACAGGTGGGCAATCTGCCGATCGGCATAGCCTTTTCTTTTCGCTTCGCGGAGCAAATCAAAAGGCAGGCTATCAATTGTAAACTGTTCAATTTCTTTCTCCAAAGAAAGCAACTCTTCAATTTGGTGCAAGAACCAATAATCGATGCGCGTCAACTTTTGAATGGTGCGCATCGGGATGCCCAATTTAAAAGCATCATAAATATGGAAAAGCCTGTTCCAACTGGGGTTGGCTAAACTTTTGAGTATCTCGTCCTGGTTGCGCAACTCCCTGCCATCGGCCCCTAAACCGTTGCGTTTAATCTCTAAACTCTGACAAGCTTTTTGCAAGGCCTCTTGAAAACTGCGACCAATACTCATCACTTCTCCTACCGATTTCATTTGCAATCCGAGAGAACGATCAGAGCCTTTGAACTTATCAAAATTCCAGCGCGGAATTTTTACAATCACATAATCGAGTGTAGGTTCAAAAAAGGCAGAAGTGTTGCCGGTGATTTGATTTTTCAGCTCATCCAGGTTATAGCCAATGGCCAACTTGGCGGCAATACGGGCAATAGGATAACCGGTAGCTTTCGAGGCGAGTGCAGAAGAACGCGAAACACGTGGATTAATTTCAATAGCAATAATATCCTCGGCCTCATCCGGACTAACGGCAAACTGCACATTACAACCACCGGCAAAATTACCAATGGCGCGCATCATTTTAATGGCCATGGTACGCAGCTTCTGGAAAGTAGTGTCGGATAAAGTTTGTGCCGGAGCCACCGTAATCGAGTCACCGGTATGAATCCCCATGGGGTCGAAATTCTCAATAGAACAAATAATGGTTACATTATCATTGCTATCGCGCAACAGTTCCAATTCATATTCCTTCCAACCCAAAACGGCTTTGTCAATCAACACCTCATGAATAGGCGAAGCATGCAAACCGCGGGTCAGTTTGGCTTCAAATTCATCTTTGGTATGCACAAAAGAAGCACCGGTACCGCCCAGCGTAAACGAAGGACGAATCACCAGCGGAAAGCCAATGCGTTGGGCAATTTCCTTGCCTTCCAAAAAAGAGTTGGCTGTTTCAGAAGGGGCCACACCCACCCCAATTTTAATCATCAACTGTCTAAACTCCTCGCGGTTTTCAGTAATGTTGATGGCAGCAATATCCACCCCAATAATTTTATCGCCATGCTTCTTCC
>JBILVQ010000018.1:0-23984 GCA_044370375.1 Bacteroidia bacterium | reverse complement strand
ACCAAGCGCCAACAACACCACCGTCATTGCCGCCTGCGATACTTACACCTGGCCGGTTGATGGAAACACTTATACCACATCCGGTACTTACACTTTTGTCACTGCTTGTAATACTGAAACGCTTGACCTAACCATCACACCAAGCGCGAACAACACCACGGTCATTGCAGCTTGTGATACTTATACTTGGCCGGTGGATGGTAACACTTATACCACATCCGGCACTTACACTTTTGTCACTGCTTGTAATACTGAAACGCTCGACCTAACCATCACACCAAGCACCAACAATACCACGGTCATTGCAGCTTGCGATACTTATACTTGGCCGGTTGATGGTAACACTTATACTGCATCCGGTACTTATACTTTTGTCACTGCATGTAATACCGAAACGCTTGACCTAACCATCACACCAAGCACCAACAATACCACGGTCATTGCCGCTTGTGATACCTATACTTGGCCGGTTGATGGTAACACTTATACTGCATCCGGTACTTATACTTTTGTGACGGCTTGTAATACCGAAACACTCGACCTAACCATCGCGCCAAGCGCGAACAACACCACGGTCATTTCAGCTTGTGATACTTATACTTGGCCGGTGGATGGTAACACTTATACCTCATCAGGCACTTACACTTTTGTGACAGCCTGTAACACCGAGACGCTTGACCTAACAATAACACCAAGCACCAACAATATCACCGTCATTGTCGCTTGTGATACCTATACTTGGCCGGTGGATGGTAACACTTATACCACAACTGGGACTTACACTTTTGTTACTGCTTGTAATACTGAGACATTAGATTTAACGATTACCCCAAGCGCCAACAACACCACGATCATTGCTGCTTGCGATAATTATACTTGGCCGGTGGATGGTAACACTTACACAGTGAGTGGCACATACACTTTTGTTACTGCTTGTAATACTGAAACGCTCGACCTAACAATTACGCCAAGCACCAACAACACCACCGTCATTGCCGACTGTGATACCTACACTTGGCCGGTTGATGGTAACACGTATACAGTAAGTGGCACATACACTTTTGTGAATGGATGTAATACTGAGACATTAGATTTAACGATAAACATTTCCCCGGCCTCAGTTTTGGTTAATGCACAGGTTTGCTTAGGGCAATCCTTTACATTACCCGATGGTAGCATTGTAAATACTGCCGGTACCTATCCTGTAACATTGGTCAATTCGGTTGGCTGCGACAGTCTTGTAACAACAAATCTAAGCATACTTCCCTTAACCCTTGCCTCCGTCAACATTAGCTCATCTCCACAAGGTGCTATTTGTCAGGGTGAAGAGATAATGTTTATAGCTACTCCAATTAACGGTGGAACCACCCCGGCATATCAATGGTTTGTAAACGGAGTGGTAATTCCACTTCAAACCAATGATACCTTGTTGATTTCTACTTTGAATAATAATGATACGGTCTTCGTTCAAATGACCTCCAATGATCCTTGTGTTTCGGTTCCGATGAGTAGTTCAAATCAAATTGTACAGTTGGTGAGTCCTTTGCTTGTTCCGAGTGTAAACATCGTCTACAATCCTTCCGGAGTGCAATGTTCCGGTGTACCATTAACCTTTATGGCTAACACCCAAAACGGTGGAGCCAATCCAGTGCTCCAATGGTATTTGAACGGAAATCCGGTGGGAACGAATCTCCCATTCTATACCGATTCTTTGCTGAATAATGGGGATAGCATTTTTGTTACCTTGGCATCTTCTGAATTATGTATTAGTGACTCTTTGGTTTTTTCGAATAGTATATTTCCGGCCATTGGCAATGTTCTTATATCTTCAGTAACCTTGGTGCCATCAGACACACTTCCTTCTTGTGAAGGTTCCTCATTAACCTTTAATGCAATACCTGTAAATGGCGGAGTTAACCCGGTTTTTGAGTGGTTCGTAAATGGTTTACCCATTATCGGTGTAAGCGGTGATATTTTTATTACTTCCAATTTAAATATTGGCGATATTATTAGTGTTCAGATGATCTCATCCCTTGCATGTGCTAACCCTGATTCTGCTTTATCGAATTCCTATCAACCAACAATTTTGCCGGTACAGATCCCTTCAATTTCCATTTCTTTCTCTCCGGCAGGAGTACAATGTTCATCCGTGCCGGTAACTTTCACAGCAAGTCCGGCCAATGGTGGCATCGCTCCTTTGTTTCAGTGGTATGTTAATGGGGTGCCTGTTCCTGGTCAAAATTCTACGGTATTTGTGGCCACAGGTTTGAACAATGGAGACCTAGTTTCTGCCGGAATGGTTTCCAATGCTCCCTGTTCAGATACCAATCAAGTTTTTTCGAATGTAATACCGATAGAAATAATTGCAACCCTCAATCCAAGCATTACCATTACAGCAGATAGATTGTTTATTTGCGAGAAACAAGCAATTAATTTTATTGCAATTGCAGGTGCTGCAGGAAGTTTGCCTTTGTATAACTGGTTCCTAAACGGCCAACTGATTCAGTCTAGCCAATCTCCATTATTCTATTACGATCAATTCAATGATCAGGATGTTGTAAGTTGTCAGTTGGTGTCAAGCTATGTTTGTGTTACCAATGATACTGTGTCCTCCAATTTGTTAACAGTCAATGTGAATCCGCTTCCTTATATAAACATGGTTCATGAATATACCAGTTTTGTTGGAGATTCCGTACAATTGGTTACCGAAGGTTCTACCGAAAACATACAATATTCTTGGAGCCCTACCCTTTATTTGGATTGTCCCGATTGCATGAGTCCTATTAGTTTGCCTTATGATCCTATGGTTTATTATGTAACCTATACAGATACACTAACAGGTTGTTTTGTTACCGATTCATTAATTATCAACCTGAATACGGAAATTGAGATATTTATCCCCAGTGGTTTTTCGCCAAATGGAGATGGATTTAATGATGTCCTGTACGTAAGAGGGTACAATGTTGTAGATTTCGTTTTACGCGTTTACGACCGCTATGGTGAACTTGTTTTCCAAACACAATCTTTCTCAAGCGGATGGGACGGAACGTATAAAGGAAAGGAGGTAAATGCAGGAGTATATTACTATTACTTTGATTATAATGTTGCCCAAAAGCCGCAGGGAAATTTGGTAGGAAATGAATCCTTATCGAAGAAAGGAAGTATTACTTTAATTCGATAGAACAATGGGTTGCCATATCGTTCTATCTGATTAAAAATCTCTATAAAAGTTGTCTAAATTAGTTTTAAGTCCTAACATCACCCAATTGCTTTTTTGACTGGTATAAAGGTTGCTTAAACTTCGACTTCCCATACTTATTTCAACAGAGGTTCCTGTGTAACGGTTAATGCTATAAGCCATTCTTAAAGCAAGGTTTAGGATGTTTGTTTTTACACCCTGGGTTATCGAATTGTTGAATTCCTGTGGACGATTAAAGTAATTTCCAAAAACGGATTGCCCGTAATAGATTTGAGAATAACCGTCCATTCCGGCTCTGATAGCATTGGCGCGAAAATTAAAAAACCATCTGTCTCTTTGATAGGAGGCCGAAAAAATCCCCTCTATTAAATTAGCGCCTAAAGGATGCGCCATTGACTGCAATCCATGACTGTAGTTTTGTAACGTATTTTTATGGAAATAAGTGTATGGCCTGATGAGGTTTAATTCTCCTTGCAAAAACAAGCCCTTTATGCCCCAGGCATCATAAGATTTGATGCCTCCCTGAAAGGCTTGCTTGTTGTCTTGCCATCCATTGAATTTCCTTATTTGAGAAAAGAAAAATTCGTCTAGCATTATCTGGCCGTAAAGAAACCATTGTCTTTTTATTTCCCATCGGAAACTTGCTCCTAACAATGCATTGTCTGTTGACCCAACCGCATATTCAACAGGTCTGAAAAATATCAGCGGATTTAAATAATTAGGCTCAATGCCCCAGGCACTATGGTTGTTTCGGTTTTGGTAAACAATGCTTTCGAACAAACTAAAATTAAATCGGGGAACGATGTTCCAGCTCAAATAATGGATGGAGGAAAATTTATATTGCCGATATTCCGGATTGTCAGGACTAATTCGATTGTCGCTCCATCTACCGGTAACACTCAGGTATCTGAATTTCCAAATTTTTCCCTGCAGGGCAGCAAAAGGAAAATTTCCTGCTGCATCAGATAGCAACAAGGACCGGTAGCCATCACCTAAAAAGAATTTTCCATGACCTAAAGATAAGTTCAAAAATGAATTGGGTGACCATGCCATTACGCCCGTAGGAAAGGTGTACTCAAGTCGGTTGGAAAATTTGTGAGGCGTTCCAACTCCCGGTAAGGTATTTTCTTTTCTGGCTAAACTATCAATGAATGAAACAGGGTGCTCATTGAAGTACTCCCATCTTAGTTGAAGTGAGAACTTCCTTCCTAATTCGAAATTGCTGATAAAACCTCCACCCCAACTCCATACTTCCTTGTTTTTTTGTCCGCTTTGTACTCCAATAAGGGCCGAGCGCAAAGGACTAATTTCTACCTTCCCTTTTGCTTTTTTAAGAATTACCCAATGACGGTTTTGAACCCAGGGTCTCCATCGCTTACTTTCATCATTGTTCTTATAAATACTGTCAATTGATCCTTTGGGTAACCATTCCAAAACATAAGGTTTGATGTTAGGGTGTGCCTCTAATTCCCTTCTGTATAATAGTCCTTCAAGATCTTTATCCTGCGTGGTATTTAGTCTGAATTGACCCGGTTGGGAGAAACCCAATGAACAAATTCCTGTAAAAAAAAGAACAAATGAAAAACGTTTCATGATTCTTTCTTTTCCACTACTGCTTTTTTAAGCCAAAATGGAATTTGAAAAAGCAAAAGGGCAAAGGCTGCAAGGATAAACAGCGCAATGGTTGAGTCAATTTTGGCACATAATACTACACCCAAAATCATTAAAATATTAATTACATAGAGGATGGTGGAAGTTTGTCTGTGCGTGTAGCCTCTGTCTTGTAACCTGTGATGGATATGATTTCTGTCGGCAGAAAAAGGTGATACTCCTTTCAAAGCACGATAAATAAAAATTCTTAAAGTATCTGTAAGTGGGTAAACCAAAACGCAAATGGCAAGTAAGGGTTTATTAATATCTGAAAAAGGCGATATCAAGGGAACTTTATTGTAATCGATAACTCTGATGGCCAGAATGCTCATGATTAAGCCAATGGTAAGGGAACCTGAATCGCCCATAAATATTTTTGCGGGTGAAAAATTGTAATACAAAAAGCCCAGCAAGGCTCCAGCCAGCGAGAATGCCAGGCATGCCATCACCATTTCGCGTGCCATGCTGAACCATAGTCCGAACGCTACCGAACCAATGAAACCGATTCCGGCTGCCAAACCATCTACGCCATCAATTAAATTAAAGGCATTAATAACAACAATAATGGTAAAAATGGAAAGGAAAATGCTGGCCCATTGCGGTATTTCGTAGGTGTCGAATACTCCATGCAAACTTTTTATGCGAATATCGGCCATCAATACAATTACCATTGCCACTAAAATGTGCGCAATTAGTTTTTTGATAGGGGCGGTTCCAATAATGTCATCTTTTACACCAACAAAAAACATCACAAGGCTTGTGGTTACGATGAGCGAGAAGTCGCTAAATCTATCCTGACAATCAAAAAGATTATCAGTGAAAGTGATAGAAAGCCACAAGGATAAGGCAAACAACATTCCTGCAAAGATGATGATACCACCAATGGTCGGAATTTTTTTTCTGTGTTTTTTACGGTCAGAATCCGGTTCGTCATTCAAGTTTTTTAGCTCCGCCACTTTAATAAGTGATGGGGTGAAAAAAACCACAATCAATAAACTGGTTAAAAAGGCAAGTATATAAACCGACATTAAGAGAAACTTTGAGCGCTAAAGATAATAAATATCAGCGAAGAAAACGGAGGCTAAGGTTTTCTTCACATGGGTGCCGGGGTAAAAATTCAGAAATCGAAATATTGATTTAAAATGGAGGTGCCAATGCCAACATAGATGTATTGAACATCGGGACTTCCGGCCGCCTTTCTTTGTAAAACACCCAGATAAGCCTTCAATCGAGTGGATGGATTCAATACATACCCAACTTTGCTGTCGATAATAACCGCTTTTGTATTGTAATTGGCCAAAGGATTTCCAATGACGGGGCTGATGGCAGCAGGCAGGGAAGAAAAGTTGTTTTCGGCCAGTGGATCCGCCTCAGATGCAGTAGCCCCGGTTTGAATGGGCCGCTCATAAGCCACACCTTTGATGCTTACAAAAATTCGTTTAACGTTATAATTCACAATACCTACTATCTCCGAAAAATTTGCCCCAAGTGGGTGGCTTAAACTTTGATTGTAATGGAAAAATCCATTATGGTATTCAAATCCCGGATTGGCTTGGGCATAAGCTTCGGGTTGAACGGTGTTGAATTCTGCCTGAAGATTAAGTCCTTTTAGCTTAAAGGGTTGGTTCCAAATTCCGCCCAATTGCCAGCCCATTCTGCTATTATTTTGCCCGTTACGTTTCGAAAAACTACCATCTACCATCATTTGGCCATAAAGCAGTATCGGTTGATGAAATTTGTAGGTGAGATTCAATCCTGCCATTGGATTAATGGTTCCGGATGGGTAGGGCTGCAAATGTTGAACAAAGGGGAGCGGAATAATTGCAGAAGCATTGCTATGGGTCCAAATAGCACTATAATAAATGCCGGCTTCAAAATTTTTTGTTGGGTTAAAGGTAAAATACTGCCAGGTAAAAAGTTTTCTTACAAACAAGGGTTCACTCAAGGGATTAAATATTTCTCTGCCCCGGTAAATGTCTTGCAGCAAACTCCATTGTTGCGTATAACTCCATTTTTTTTGGTGTACACTGGCTTTTAGATAAGGATAGAAAAATGCATTGTCGCTAAGCAGTAGAGAGCGGTAACCCGTGCCAATAAAATTTTTTCCATGCCCCCCGCTTATATAAAGCCAAGGTTTCATGTTCCATGAAAAATTTGCCCAAGCCAGTCCAAAATCGCTTCCGTTTACTTTGAAGATTTTGGTTCTTCCCAATCCTGGGCTCACCTCCCTTACGGCAATGAAGGAACGGATGTGTTGTGGGAAAATAGCCTGGTTTTCTAGGAAGGCGCTTTGAAATTGAAAATTCTTTCCAATACTGCCAGAAATTCTTACCCCACGGCTATTGCGGTATAAGCTCGATAAAGAATCATTGGCATCTTTGCCACTTTCAAAAATAAACAAAGGATCGAATTGAAAGGTAAATTGAGTATCTTCTTTTTGTATAAGATGCTCATGAAAAAGTTTTCTGCTTATAAATGATCTTTTGGGCGGGTTTTGTTCTGCGGTTATATGTTTTTCGTATCGTTGACCGGGAAACTGCGATAATCCCATTACCGAGTCGGCAGCAAGCGTTGATTTTATTTCTTGAATCCTTTGCCACTCAAAAACCGAAGCGCCATTTTGCGCAAAAAAATGAAATGGCAGGAAAATAAAAAGACAAAGAAGCGAGAATAATCTTTTGGCTATGGTTTCTAAAATATTCAAAACCTAAGCGAAAATATTTTTTTCCAAAACAGATTTGTACACCGTCCTAATTCCATCTTCTAAACCAATTTTGGCTTTCCATCCCATGTTGTTAATTCTGCTTACATCCATTAACTTTCTGGGGGTGCCGTCAGGTTTGCTTGCGTCAAGAACAATTTTGCCATTAAAGCCAACCACCTTTTGTACAAGCTTTGCCAAATCAAAAATCGACAAATCTTCTCCGGTTCCAACATTAACAAAAAGTTCTTCATCATAATTTTTCAGCAGAAAAAAACAGGCATCTGCCAAATCATCAACATGCAAAAACTCGCGCAAGGGTGTTCCGGTTCCCCACAAAATCACCTCCTCTTTACCACTTTCTTTGGCTTCGTGGAATTTACGAATAAGGGCGGGCAATACGTGTGAGTTGTTTAAGTCGTAGTTGTCGTTAGGACCATACAAATTGGTTGGCATGGCCGAAATAAAATTACATCCGTATTGCGAGCGGTATGCTTCGCACATTTTTATGCCGGCAATTTTTGCAATGGCGTATGGTTCGTTGGTTGGTTCCAATAACCCTGTTAGCAAAGATTCTTCTTTTAAAGGTTGTGGAGCTAGTTTAGGATAAATACAGGAAGATCCTAAAAATAATAACTTTTTTACTCCGTTGAGGTAGGATTGATGAATCACATTGTTTTGAATCATCAGGTTCTCATACAAAAACTGACCGCGGTAGGTATTATTGGCCATTATGCCTCCAACCTTTGCTGCTGCCAAAACAACATAATCCGGCTTCTCAAGTTTGAAAAGGGCCGCTACTGCATCCTGGTTGGTTAAATCGAGTTCTTTTGAGGTGCGAAGCAATAAATTGCTAAATCCTTCAACCTCCAATTTTCGAACAATGGCAGAACCTACCATGCCCCGATGGCCTGCAACAAAAATTTTGTGCTGTTTTTCCATGAAATCTTATTCGTGAAAATTCAGAATAGAATGTCCGCCTTCCAGCAAAAATTTATCTCGCTTGAAAATAGCCAAATCGCCTTGCACCATTTCTTTCACCAGTTGTTCAACCGGACAGCTTGCTTCCCAACCCAGAACTTTTTTAGCCTTACTGGCATCTCCTACCAGTAAATCTACCTCGGCAGGTCTGAAATATCTCGGATCAATTTCAACCAGTTGTTTGCCACTTGCCTTGTCGTAACCCTTTTCATCAACTCCACTTCCTTTCCACTCTATGGTAATTCCAACCTCAAGGAAAGCAAGTTCAATAAATTTTCTTACCGATATCTTTTTCCCGGTTGCTAAAACGAAGTCATCCGGTTGGTCCTGCTGTAACATTAACCACATACCTTGAACATAGTCTCTTGCATGGCCCCAGTCCCTTTCAGAATCAATGTTTCCCATGTACAGTTTTTCTTGTAATCCCAAACTGATTCTTGCAGCAGCACGGGTAATTTTTCGGGTAACAAAGGTTTCGCCCCTTACTGGACTTTCATGATTAAACAAAATGCCATTGCAGGCAAAAAAACCATAAGATTCACGGTAGTTTTTGGTGATCCAAAAAGCATATAATTTAGCTACTCCATAAGGACTTCTTGGGTAAAATGGAGTGGTCTCTTTTTGCGGAATTTCCTGCACCAAACCGTATAACTCGGAGGTGGATGCCTGATAAAATTTGGTTTTATCCTGCAGTTTAAGAATCCGGATAGCCTCCAAAATTCTTAAAGTGCCTAATCCATCTGAATTGGCTGTGTATTCCGGAGTTTCAAAACTTACTTTCACATGCGATTGGGCCGCAAGGTTATAAATCTCATCGGGTTGAACTTCCTGAATGATGCGGATTAAATTGGTAGAATCCGTAAGGTCTCCGTAATGTAAAAAAAAGTTGACCTTTTTTTCGTGCTGGTCCATGTATAAATGATCAATACGATCTGTATTAAACATTGAACTCCTTCTTTTGATTCCATGTACGATGTAACCTTTGTTCAACAGAAATTCTGCCAAATAAGCACCATCTTGACCGGTTACACCAGTTATTAAAGCAACTTTTGCCATTTTTTATTAGTAAACCGCAAGTTTACGAAAAATATCCCGATTGAGCCCATTTTCAGGCCCATTGATGTTGTAGGCTCTAGCCAAACGCCAAGGAAAATACCTTTAAATTCCCAAAAAATACTAATTATCACGCTAATTTTCTTTTGAGAAAGTAGGCCATTGGGTGCTTTTTTGTAGGTTTGACTCAAAAAATATACTATGAAGAAAACCATCCTGTTGCTTTTCGCCTTTTTGGGTTTGATCGCAACCACCACAACACAAGCCCAAACAGCTGATGAAGTAATTAACAAGTACATTCAGGCCATGGGCGGCAAAGCAAAACTGGACGCAATAAAAACCCGCAAAATGTCCATTTCAATCGAAACCCAGGGAATGGAAATTCTAATTAACACCTACCAAATGCGGTCCAATTACTATAGATCAGAAACTAACCTACAAGGCAAAACCGCTATTCAAACTTACAATGGCAAAGAAGGTTGGTCATTAGACCCGTTCTCTGGCCGTGAAACCGTTGAGCAAATGTCGGCCGATGATTTGAAATCGATGAAAGAACAGGCCTTTTTTGATGGCCCATTGGTTGATTACAAAGCCAACGGCTATAAAGTTGAGTTGGATGGAGAAGAAGATGTGGAAGGTGCTCCTGCCTTTCATTTAAAAGTTACCTCCCCCGAAAACGATCTTACCCATTATTATATCGACAAGGAAACCTACTATCTGGTAAAACAAAAAGCAAAGGTTAAAATGCAGGATGGAAGCGAAGCAGAATCAGAAATATATTTCAGTAATTTTAAAGAACAGGATGGCGTTACAATGCCCTTTACCCTAGAAACCCGTCAAAATTACATGGGCCAAAAATATTCTACCTTCCTAAAAATTACCGCCCTGCAAAACAATATTCCCCTTACACCGGAATTTTTCGGAAAACCGGAAGTAAAAAAATAATCCTCCCATGAAATATTTTCAAACGCTTCTGAGTTTTGTTGTCGGGTTCAGTGTGGCCTTTTCGGGCTCTTTTGCACAGCCGCTTGATAGCAAGGTATTTGGCGACTTAAAAGCCAGACATTTAGGGCCTTCCATCATGAGTGGAAGAATAAGTTGCCTTACCGGAGTTAACAAAAAACCTGCTGTCATTTATGTTGGAACCGCCGGCGGAGGAGTTTGGAAATCATTAGACCATTGTGTTTCGTTTAAGCCGGTCTTCGATAAATACAATGCCAGCATTGGTGCCATTCAGGTTGATCAGGATCATCCGGATACCATTTGGGTTGGAACCGGAGAGAGTTGGGTGAGAAACAGTGTTTCTATTGGTGATGGGATTTATCGAAGTGCTGATGGGGGTGAATCTTGGACCAAAATGGGCCTCGAAAAATCGGAACGGATTTCAAAAATTATTATTCATCCTACCGACAAGAATATTCTTTATGTAGCCGTTCCCGGTCCTCTTTTTTCCGACAGTGAAGAAAGAGGGTTGTTTAAAACAACCGATGGAGGTAAAACATGGAACAAAATATGGTATGTTGGGCCTGGAACAGGTTGTGCCGATGTGGTGATGGATCCTTCAAATCCTGAAGTGTTAATTGCTACTGCATGGGACTTTAGACGAAAACCTTACTCTTTTAATTCGGGAGGGAAAAACAGCGGGATTTATAAATCTGTAGATGGCGGTAAATCTTGGAAAAGAATCACAGCCAATATGCCTTCGGGTGAATTGGGCAGAATAGATTTGGCCATGACCCCAGCCAACCCTAATTTGGTTTATGCCACCATCGAATCTTCTCAATCTGCTTTTTACCGCTCAACTGATAAAGGAGAGACCTGGGAAAAAATGGGCACCAATACCAATATCATTGAACGACCTTTTTATTTCAGTCGCCTGATAGCCGACCCTAAAGATCCCAATCGGGTTTACCGTTGTGGATTTACCATGATTATTACTACCGATGGCGGAAAGTCATTTAATTCACTCCGAGGAGCAGCGCACGGAGATCATCATGATTTATGGATAAATCCAAACAATCCGGAGAACATTGTTATGGGAACCGATGGTGGGGTTTATGTTTCACAAAACAGAGGCGCTGCCTTTGCCTTTTCAAGAAATCTGCCCGTAGGTCAATTTTATCATGTTAATTTCGACCTTGAAGAGAACTATAACGTTTATGGGGGTCTGCAGGATAATGGCAGTTGGATGGGCCCATCTCGCACATCAACCTTTTCTGTTGCAAACCGCCACTGGAACACCGTAGGCTATGGCGATGGCTTTTGGGTGGTGCCTGATCCTGCTGATAACAATTATGTGTATTGGGAATCGCAGGGAGGAGAACTACAACGATATTATAAACCGGCCAAATCTTCTAAGAATGTAAAGCCATTGGAAGAAGCTGGCCTTCCTAGGTATCGCTACAATTGGAATTCTCCCATCGCTACAAGTCCTACCAACAAACAAAAGTTATACTACGGAGCACAATATTTGTTTTTAAGCACCGATAAGGGCGAATCATGGAAAAGAATTTCTCCCGACCTCACTACCAATGATCCGATGAAACAAAAGCAAAGTGAGAGCGGTGGATTAACAGCCGATAACTCATCTGCCGAAAATCATTGTACCATTTTCTCTATTTGTGAATCACCCTTGAATGAAAATGTTATTTGGGTAGGAACAGATGACGGTAATCTGCAATTAACCAAAGACGGGGGTAAAACATGGAATAACTTGATTAAGAATATTACCGGAATTCCTCAAGGTTTATGGGTTTCTTCTATTGAAGCGAGCCATTTTGAACCCGGATCGGCTTATGTTACCCTGGATGGGCACATGAATGGCGACATGAATCCTTATCTGTTGAAAACAACAGATTTTGGTCTTACCTGGAGCCGTTTGGGTACCGAGGTTCTAAAAGGCTATTGTCATGTGGTAAAGGAAGATTTAATCAATCCCGATTTACTGTTTTCAGGTACCGAATTTGGCTTGTTTATTAGCACCAACAAAGGAGTTAATTGGGCAAAAATGGATCACAACAATAATGTTCCCTTCTGTGCCATCAGAGATATTAAAATTCACCCTGTTACCTCCGATTTAATCATGGCGACCCATGGGCGTGGTGTTTTTATTTTAGACAACATTGCTCCGCTCAGGGATTTGTCTAAAATTGAAGCAGAAGGCAAAATGCATGTGTTTAATCCTGCACCCTATTTTTATCCTGAACAAGGATTCGATTTTATTGATTTTAACGATGATGAATTTCAGGCTCCCAACCCTAAATCCTCATTCAGTATTATGTACTACTTGCCTAAAAAGCACATGGGTGGCGACTTTTTGGTTGAATTACTCGATGCAGATAACAAAGTGCTGCAACGACAAACTGCAGGAAAAAGAAAAGGACTGAATATTCTTGAATTACCCCTGCAGCGTAAACCTCCTAAAATGCCAACCGGTGCCAATTTGGCTTTTGCCGGATTCATTGGTGCTCCACTAAAAGACGGTGAGTATAAATTAAGATTGGTAAAGGATTCGGATACTTTGTACACTGTCCTAAAACTAATTCCTAATCCTAAAAGTATTCATAGTGCAGCCGACAAAAATCTTCGGCATGAAACCATTGCCCGATTGTTTAAATTATGCAATGACTTTACCTACACGGTGAATAGTACAGTTGATTTAGGTAAACAAGCAAGGGCCATGGCCAACGACCAAGGAGTAAGTGCTAAAACAAAGGCAAGTTTGCTGAAGTTTGCCGATGAAACAGATCAACTAAGAAAGAAGGTAGTGAACCTAAAGGAAGGAATGGTAAACGATGGTGGTGAATACCTGCGTGATCAGCTTTCGTCTTTGTACGGTGCCGTTGTGCAATATCCCGGCCGTCCCAGCCAAACCCAACTAGACCGTACCTCAACCTTCGAAAAAGATGTTCCGGCCCTTGAAACTGAATTGTTGAACCTCACCAATCGGGTGCTTCCTGCACTGAATAAAGAATTGCTTGCTGCAGGAAAATCAGATTTAAAGAGAATGAGCAGAGCTTCTTTCGATAATCAAAAAGATTAATTCAGTCACAAACGGTCGTCTTTTGAAGAGTGCTTTTCTCCTGATTTTTGGATTATCTTTGCGCACCTTACATTATGGCTAAAAAAACGCAGAGTTCAAACAAATACATCCGGTGGTTTTGGTTGCTGATGCTATTTCCTCTGGTGTTTATAGGGATATTTATCTTATACCTGACCGTTTTTGCAGATCTGCCATCGCTCGAAGAACTTGAGAACCCAAGAAGTAACCTTGCTTCCGAGATTATCTCTTCCGACCAAAAGGTTATTGGCAAATATTACATCGAAAACAGAACCAATGTTTCTTTCGAAAGTTTATCGCCCAACGTGGTCAATGCCCTGGTTGCAACAGAGGATGCTCGTTTTTACAATCACTCAGGAGTAGATGTCAGGGCACTGGCACGTTCCTTGGTTGGGGTAGTTACTGCCAATGAGGGTGCCGGTGGAGGAAGTACCATTACGCAACAATTGGCAAAAATGCTTTTCCCGCGTGAAAAATTGTCGAAACCCGAATTGGTAATCCGTAAATTCAAAGAGTGGATTATTGCCATTCGGTTAGAAAGAAATTACACCAAAGATGAAATCATTGCCATGTATCTTAATAAGTTTGATTTCATCAACAATGCAGTTGGCATTAAATCAGCAGCCAAAATTTATTTCGATACAACGCCCGATTCTTTAAAAATTGAACAGGCTGCCGTGCTTGTGGGAATGGCCAAGAACCCTTCTCTTTTCAATCCGCTGCGCAGAAAACAAAACACCCTTGAAAGACGAAATGTGGTGTTGGGCCAAATGATGAAATATCAATACATCAGTCAGGCCCAGTTTGATTCTTTAAGAAATATTCCCATGAAAATCAAGTACCGAAAGGAAGACCAGAACGAGGGAATAGCCACTTACTTCAGAGAGTATCTGAGAGATTATATGAAGAAGTGGTGCAAGGAAAATAAGAAACCTGATGGAACCAATTATAATTTATACAAAGACGGACTAAAGATTCATACCACCATCAATTCCCGCATGCAAAAGTATGCCGAAGAAGCGGTTTACGAATGGTTGGGTAAAGAATTACAACCCAAATTTGATCAGCATTGGAAAGGACGAAAAAATGCACCATTTTATAACCTTTCGGATAAAGAAGTAAAGGATTTGATGAACATTTCAATGAAACGTTCAGAACGCTATCGTAATTTGAAAGAAAGAGGTTTGAGTGAAGACCAAATTGCCCAAAATTTCAAGCAGCCGGTGGAAATGAAGGTTTTTTCCTGGAAAGGTGAAATTGATACGGTTCTTAGTCCAATGGATTCCATGCGCTATAGCAAGTTCTTTCTTCAAACCGGTTTTATGGCGATGGAACCCGGTACAGGCTATATCAAAGCTTGGGTAGGAGGAATTAATCACAAGTACTTTCAATACGATCACGTTAAACAGGGAAAAAGACAGGTAGGCTCAACGTTTAAGCCATTTGTTTATACCTTGGCCATGCAGGAACAGCTTTCACCTTGTTACCAAATTCCGAATATTCCGGTTACTTTCGACTTGCCGGAGGGAGGAACATGGACACCAAAAAATTCTGATGGAAAGTATGGAGGAATGATGACCTTGAAAAAAGGTCTCGCCTTATCCGTCAATACCATTACCGCAAGCATCATGAAACGATTTGGTCCGCAGTCGGTGGTTGATCTTGCCCGTAAATTAGGAATTACAAGTCCTTTGGAGGCTGTTCCTTCCTTATGCTTAGGTACCTGCGATTTGTCGGTTTATGAACTAACCGGTGCCAATGCTGCTTTCGCTAACCAAGGTGTATGGACAGAGCCCATTTTTATTACGCGTATTGAAGATAAAAATGGAAATGTGTTGCAGGAATTTATTCCAAGAAGGGTAGAGGCCATTAGCAAAGAAACTGCTTTTTTAACCCTAAATCTGATGAAGGGCGTAGTAGATTATGGCACGGGCGGAAGATTAAGGTTCAGATACGATTTGCGAAATCCAATTGCCGGTAAAACAGGAACCACACAAAACAATTCGGATGGTTGGTTCATTGGTATCACCCCCGACATTGTTTCTGCCTGTTGGGTAGGTTGCGAAGATCGCAGCGCACATTTCAGAAGTACAGATTTAGGACAAGGTGCAAGTATGGCACTACCTATTTTCGGCCTATTCATGCAAAAAGTTTATAAGGATTCTAAACTCAATGTTTCGAAAGAAGATTTTGAACGACCCGAAGGCCTAGACCTGAAAATTGAGTTGGATTGCTCAAAGTATAACGAAAACAAAGAAGAAGAGGAGTCCATCGAATTCGGTGAAGACTTCTAACCTACAAACCAAAGCTTATGAAAAGAAATCTTATCGGCACATTTTTTTTGTCAACCATCCTTTTGTGTTTGCCTACTGCAATTTTTGCACAAGCCAAATTGGTTGAAAAACATACCACAACCACGGGGCCATATGATATTCCCTATGAAAAATATGTTTTGCCCAATGGCTTGGTAATTGTTATTCATGAGGATCACAGCGACCCGGTGGTTCATGTTGACGTAACCTATCATGTAGGAAGTAATCGTGAAGTTCCGGGAATTTCGGGGTTCGCTCATTTTTTTGAGCACATGATGTTTCAGGGATCTGATCATGTGGGTGATGAACAACATTTTAAAATTGTTTCTGCAGCCGGTGGCCAGATGAATGGAACCACCAACACCGATCGAACCAACTATTATGAGACACTACCTTCTAACCAATTGGAAACCGCCCTTTGGCTTGAAGCAGACAGAATGGGATTTTTACTCGATGCTGTTACACAGAAAAAATTTGAAGTGCAAAGGGCTACCGTAAAAAATGAACGCGGTCAGAACTATGATAACCGACCTTATGGTTTGGTGAACGAAAAAATGAACCAAGCCCTATATCCTGCCGGACACCCATATTCATGGCCAACCATTGGTTATCTGGAAGATTTAGACAGGGTAAATGTTGATGACCTCAAGCGTTTCTTCCTTCGCTGGTATGGACCAAACAATGCTACCTTGACCGTGAGTGGAGATGTAAAACCCTCTGAGGTATTGAAATTTTCTGAGAAATACTTTGGATCAATCCCGATGGGGCCTGAGGTAAACGCTCTTCCAAAAACGCCTGTAACACTTGCTTCAGACCGCTATATTTCTTTGGAAGACAATATCAAATTGCCAATGCTTAGGATTGCCTATCCAACCGTTCCCATGCACCACGCTGATGAACCAGCCCTTGATGCCCTTGCAGATATTTTGGGTGGAACCGGAAACAAACGCTCACCCATTTATCAGCAATTGGTAAAAAACCAAACGGTTTATCAGGGTTTTTCTGCCCATCCAACGCAGGAGCTAGCAGGTTATTTCTTTTTCAATTTTATGGTTTATCCAAATAAGTCACTCACAAGTATTGAAACCGAAATAAGAAGGATTATTGCCGAATTCGAGCAATTCGAAATTACCGATCAAGACATAGAAATGTTTAAGGCAAAACACGAAGCTTCTATGCTGAACTCCCTTGCCAGTGTTGCCGGAAAAGGAAGTGTTTTGGCCTCAAACCAAACTTTTGAAAACAACCCGGGCTATCTGGCAAAGAACATGCTTGCCTACAATAGCCTAACCAAAGAAGATGTAAAAAGAGTTTTTAAAAAGTACATTCTTAATAACCATGCGGTCATTATTTCTGTGGTTCCTAAAGGAAAACGTGATGTGGTAGCTCAGCCTGATAACCACCAGATTGTGCTTCCTCCGCCAATGCCACCGGGTAATGAGTATAAAAATTTAGCTTATACCAAACCCAAAGACAATTTCGATAGAAGCAAACAACCAGTGGCCGGAGAGGTGCCCCAAATTGAAGTGCCTAAATTTTATCGTAAAGATTTAAGCAATGGCTTAAAGATTATCGGCACCTATGCTGATGAGGTTCCTGCCGTTACCATGCAGCTTACCATTGAAGGAGGACATTTATGGGATCCTCTTGATAAGGCTGGAATGGCGGCAATGATGGCAGATTTATTCAAGGAATCAACCATCAATAGCACTCCTGAACAATTAAGCGATCGCTTGGGAAGGTTAGGAAGCAATATTGAGGTAAGTTGCAATGCAACTGAAATTGTTTTTACCGTTAATTCGGTGGTTAAAAATTTAGATTCTACACTGTCTATTTTTAAAGAAATGCTGCTCGAACCTTTAATCAATCAAGAGGATTTTGATAGGATTAAAAACAAGCAATTTCAAACCATTAATGCTCAAAGCAATCAGGCCGCTGTGGTAGCCAACAATGCATATAATCGATTATTATATGGATCTGATAATATTTTGGGCTATCCGGTGATTGGAACCATTAAAACCCTCGAAAATATTCAGGTGGATGATGTCCGAATTTTTTATTCAAAGTACATTAGTCCGAATGTCTCTTCCATTTCGGTGGTTGGAGCAATTCAGGAAAAAGATTTGTTAGCGAAGTTGGCTTTTTTAGAAGAATGGAAAAGCAGGGAATTGACCATTCCAAAAGAATTGCCCGTACCGTCCATTGAGAAAACAAAATTGTATGTTATCAATAAAGAGAAGGCCCCGCAAAGCGAAATCAGAATAGGCTATGTGGCCATGCCTTATGATGCAACCGGTGAATATTTCAAAGCAACGGCCATGAATTTTTCTTTGGGTGGTACCTTTAATAGCAGAATAAACCTCAATTTGCGCGAAGACAAAGGCTTTACATACGGTGCCCGCTCTTCCTTTTCCGGTGCTAAATTTAAAGGACCATTTACTGCATCGGCCGGAGTTAGGGCCAGTGCTACCGATAGCTCTATTGTGGAGTTCATGAAAGAGTTGAAGAAATTTAATCAGGAGGGAATTACCAAAGAGGAGCTGGAATACACCCGAAATGCAATGGGCCAATCGGATGCCTTAAAATACGAAACGCCAGGACAAAAAGTGGCCTTTATGAAGAGGATTTTGGACTATAATCTGGACAGAAATTTTACTTCGGCTCAAGGAAAGATTTTGGATAAAATCACCATCACCGAGATCAACGAACTTGCCAAGAAACACCTTCCTGTAGATAAAATGGTGATTGTGGTTGTTGGTGATAAGAACTCCTTGTACGAACCTTTGCTTAAATTGGGTTATGAGTTGGTGGATACGGATGTAGATGGAAGCTTGTTCAGGAAATGATGAAGTTCCCTTTGTTTTTTCATTTGGCTATTCAACCAATAGTAAATAAAAAAAGGTGAACCGCTTTCGATTCACCTTTTTTTTATGCATGGAAAAATGGGTTTAATTAATCCAATTCCTCAAACCGAAATCTTTATTCATTCAATTTCACAAACTTTTTTCTCGCCATTTTTTCACCATCTGATAATAGAAGAAAATAAATTCCATTTGATAACTCCGAAACATCAACAGAAATGTCCAGAGTTTCTTCATTGTAATATTTCAAAACGCTGGAACCAGCAAGGTCAACGATCGAAATTTCACTAGGACTAAAATTTGAAGGGATAGTAACCAAAATTCTATCTTTACTCGGATTAGGAAAAACCTCTATTGCGGAATTTAAGGCTTGTTCCGAATTCAAACCAACACCTGAAATGGCGCTAATTTCTATATCCTGACAATGTTCCGGAAAGGTTGAATGACTCCAGGAATCATTGGGGGCACTTGGCCATACACAAAAATTAGATCGGATATAGGGCTGGTTGGCATTTGCAATCCAGATGTGAACATTGTAGTCGTAATAAATTCCAAGGTTTAATGTTAAGCTATCTCCTGGCAATAAGTTCAGTCCGGTGAAAGTTTTGGCCAAATATGGGGGATGGCAAATATAATAGCCCAGGGGTGCCGAGCAATTTAAAACTACCTTTTGCAAAACTGTATTGCCGGTATTTTTGATGGTTGCTGCCACATTGAATTGATAATCTAGTGCATAAACCGGTGCTGTTGGTCCCAAATAGCGAAGATTTCCTGTGGCATTTGAGATTTGTGTATTCGTTACTTGCACTGCAATGGAGTTTTGGAAATGATTAAAGTTGCCGGCTTCCATCGATTTAATAAAAGGTTTGTTTTCTGCTAATCCTCCAAAATAGATTCTGTTTTTTGTCAGGTCAGTTTCAAACCAATTGACAACGTTGATGTTTCCGGTAATATTGGTTAGATTTATCGAATCTACTGGATTTAAGTTCGAGTCAAATTTCAGAAGGTCCCCGTTTTCCTGTAATGCCCATACATTGCCGGCTGTATCAAACTCAATTTTTATTACAGGATTTATGCAATTGGTTTGGTTAATTAAACCTAGTGTGTCGTGTAGTAAAAAGACCTTTGTGTTATTGCTAAAAAGAATTTTGTTTTGCCGGAAAGCAAAGGATATACGAGGTGTTAAACCTTGATTGTTTGCAATAAATATATCATGGTAAATATTGCCCAAAGTATCAATTTGTTGTAAGTACTCGTTGTCGTTATTGTCTTTTTGCCATCCATATAAAAAGGTTCCATTGGAGTATAGGTTAAGGTAGTTGTTGTTGTTAATTGGCTGTATATTTCTTGTATTTCCGTTTTCGCTGCAATACAGTAGTTTAATCTGCTCACCCGGTAGGGGATTGTTGGATATTATGTTATAATTGAGATATCCGTTTTGGTAACGTAATAAACCAAATTTATCATTGAAAACAAATGTCGGTAAACCATTGGTTTGCCAAAGAAGGTTGCCCGTTGGTGCTAGTTTATAGATAAGGCATGAATCTTCTAATGCATAATCGCAGCCCATTCCTGCTTGTTGTACAATGATATTGTTGTCTGCTGAGTTATACCAGTCGAACAATCTGAACCTTTCCCAAAATTGGGGCGTTAATAGGTCTAGCTGTGTTTGTTGGATTACGGTGCCGCTATCATTGGTTTGTTGTATGCAGGAATAAGAAGAATAGGGATGATTATTTACCCCCACACTTTCTGTATAAACAACAAACCCTATACTGTCTTTTTTTAAGAATTTATAGTCAAAGTCAAGAAACCCTTTTTGAAATGTTCTTTCAAAGAGATTGTTTTGGGCATTGGCTCCAAAGTTTAGGAACATCAGCGACCACAATGTGTATTGGTAAATAAAGGATTTCATGGGTGGGAAATTTAATGGTGAAAATACGATTTTTAATTTAGGAGAGCAGAATTAACGATGCTATTGGTACACATATTTAATGCCTCATTGTTTTTGTGGTCTCCAAATTTCCTTTGAAAAAAAAACGCCTCAGAATTTTGTTCTGAGGCGCTTCTTAAGGTTGCATGTCCAAAAATTTACTTCACAATTTTTCTGGTTATCAGTTTTTGATCGTAACTGAAACTTACAAAGTAAACTCCGGGTTTATAATTGGAAATGTTCAGATTTTGCTTTCCTGATTTTAATCCGCTAAGATTGCCTTCCATTACTACTGAGCCAAGTCCATTGACAATTTTCATGTCAACGTTCGTTGGATTTTCGAAGTTGTAAGTTAATTGCAATTCATCCCCTAATTGCTTTACGGCAAACAGCTCGTTATTGCTAACAGAAACTTCAATTTCTTTGCTGTCGCTGCAATTACCGTTCACCGATACAATCCTTATGGTATAATTTCCTTCTGTGTTGTATTGGTGCTGAAGTTTTTCTTTTTGCGCTATTCCTTCAACGATGGTTCCATCTCCAAAATCTACCTTGATTATTGAACCATTAACTGGGTTTGGACTAATTTCAACACTTTCATTCAGATTAAGCTCCACCATTTCCAAATTGGTACTTAAGGCAGCCTCTGTGAATTCGTTACCCGAAATATTCACCATTTGTACTAGGCTTCCACAAGCACCTGAGCTTTTGAAAATTATCTCATAATTGCCCGGTTTAAGGTTTTCAAAACTGTAGCTTTCACTACTGAATTCTGCCTTTTCGAGGAGATTGCCATTTTCCGCGTGCAACTCAATTTGGTTGAACTGTTGTGCCTGATTGATAAAGGTGATTTTTCCTTTTTTGTTTTCATTGCAGCTTGGATGTTCAACAATTGTTGGTAAGGCATGGTTGGAGTGAATAACCAATCGGTTTTGAATGCCTGCTGTTAATTCAAAAGAGTAGGAATTGGCTGCTTTCATGTCTATTCTTGTACCGGTCAATAAATCTTCCAAAATCATGCAGTATGCTTCCTCGAAACGACTGTTGATCTTCCAGCTTAAGGTGTAATTTCCGGCATTCGTAGAGCCTGTCATTAAGGGCAATGATAATTTGCTTAAGCCCTTGGGAAGTGCACAGATTGATAAATTTTGGTTATCATTCACTACACTCAATGAAGGATAATTGGCAAGTTTGCTGATTCGTTTTACAGCATCAAAGTCTTTATCAAAAGACAGCGTAGCTTGATTATCGAAACGAATGATTGCCTCGTCTGTCAGGTCATCATTGCTTAAGGTTAATCTCAAAACATTTTCCGGATCTGTGGTTCTAATGAAGGTTGCAGTCTGGTTGATTTTTACCGTTTCGTTTCCAATTAACTGAGGATTTAAGTTGTTGGCCTTTACATAAAAACCTTGTGAATTGGCTATTAAATTTGAACCTCCATTGGTTCCAACCCCTGAGGCATAAGTTGCATACTGCTGGTTATCCGCATTGTATATGTACACAGCACCATCCAAATTGCTTTTCGTCCACCCTCCAGCATCCCAATTAATGGTGCTTGGGTAAGGGTTGGCAACAAGATTCCATCCGTCTTCCGTAGGATTTCCAGAATCAGTATAGGTAATGCCTAAATTGATTGTACCCATGGCCGGGGTTCCTGTTACATCTGAGGTAATATCAGTAGTGGTATTTAAGGCAGTTCCTAAATATACCCAGTATCCTTTCCCACTGACTAATGCATTTGTAGCATTTGTTATTGGAACGTAAGATGCTACTGCATCAAATAAACCTCCCGGAACTTCATCATAATGGTAAATTGAAATGAAACCACCTGCCCATCCTGTAGAGCCAATAAATCCTGAGGTTGGAAAATCATCGGTCCATTGAGCAATACTTGCATTGGTTACAGAGGTTCCCAAAAGAGCCCATCCTGTTGTTGGGCCGGGAATGAAGCGCTTTTGAACAATATTACCTGTGAAGGTTCCAACCAAAAGCTGACCAATTCTTCCTGTGCGAGTAGCATTCGAATTAAGCGTTACAAATTCAGCACCTGTATTGAAGTTACCGTTGGTTACGGCAAGGGTTGCATCTACCGAAATACTTTCGGCTAAACTCAGACCGCTTGCATCATCAAGTGTTAAATTAAAGAAGTTGGTTTCAACGCCAGTTCCTGAAGTGAGAATATGTGGAGTAGGACCGGTACCACTACAGTTCAGAAAACTCAAGGTTCCGGTGTTTGGAATAAACGTTCCATTGTTGATGAGATTTCCATACAAACCTAAAACCGATGAACCAGATATTTCTAGTGTTGCCCCTGGGTTAATGGTTAGGTCATAGGCAAATGCGGGAGCCAAGGCTGCAGGATGGAAGGGAGTACCTGCAGGAATAATAACCGAAACGCTGCTATTGGGTACCCCATTGCTCCAATTGGAAGGGGCGTTCCAAACATTACTGATTCCTAACCACGTGGTTTGTGATCCGGTTAGATTTACGTTAATGGTATTCGATAATACGGTGGCTCCGCTTACACAAGCTAATGAAGAGGTTAATTCACAGGTAATAAGGTCCCCGTCAACCAACCCCGATTGAATCAGGAAGGAATTTATTTCCCCTGGAATGTCAACCCCATTCAGTTTCCATTGATAGTCCGGACTAGGGCCTTCGTTGGTAACAACCGATGAAAAATCAATTCCTCCCGAACATAGGTTAAATTGAGTTTCAGTAATGCTGATGGTAGGCGTAGGCCCTGCATTAACAGTCATTACAACCGCGTTAGAATTAGCAATGGCGCTTCCACAACTTCCTCCTGTAACCGATATGCTGCAACTAAAACTATTACCATTGGCAATGGAACTTGTGGTGTATGTATTGGATGCTCCACTTTGAACGTTTACTCCGTTTTTCTTAAAGGTATAAGTCACTACCCCACCACCTGTATTGGACGCGGTTGCAGTAAAGGTAACACTGGTTCCGCTACAAATTGGGTTGGCACTTGGACTGATACTCACCGAGGTGTTTAGTGCATTGATGGTAATCCCATTTGAAATTGTTGATACCGGACTTAGACAAACCCCGCCCGTAACTACCAACTGACAGGTAAATACATCGCCATTAGCATAAGCCCCGGTGCTATAGGTTGTGGATGTTCCTGATTGAACCGTGATACCATTTCTCCTGAAGTTATAGGTTACTGAACCTGCACCTGAGATGTTGGATGCTGCTGCTGTGAAAATA
>JBILVQ010000017.1:0-24032 GCA_044370375.1 Bacteroidia bacterium | reverse complement strand
ACAGCCTTGGTCAATTTTTCTGGTATCGGTTGAAACACCGTTTGCCTGCAGAAACGCTTGATAAACTTCCTGATAATTGTTTTTTTTCATACAAAAAAAATCCCCGGTTGCTTGCCGGGGATTCTGGATAAAGGTTATAAAAACTATTTGCTGTTCAATCCAACAGGCGCACCCACGCGGGTCATTGCGCAGCGGAATCCTATGTAATCGGTAGATTGCCTTTCATCTAGGAATCTTCTGGTTCCCGGAACCATCCAATAGGCACGGTCTTTCCAGCTTCCACCTTTGTAAACACGAGCCTTGTCGTCAATCATGGATTGAATATTGTACTCAGGTGTTTTCTTAAATGCATCATACATATAAGAACTGGTAGGTTGCTCACCTTCTGGGTTTGCAGTCCAATCATTAGATAATTGAGAAGGAACATCTCCATCCAGATAATTGATGTTATCTGCAGTTTTGTAATTTCTTCTTTCTCCTAAATTATCTGCTTCGGCTTCAACATTTCTGTATTTGATATGACCCAAAGAGTCTTTGTCGGCTACAGCACCTTCTTCGTTCAGAACTTTGGTTTGGAAAACGTTTCCACGGAATGCTCTGAAATCGGTACGATCTTCATTAGAAACCGGACGATAAACATCCATTACCCATTCACTCACGTTTCCTGCCATGTTGTACAATCCGTAGTCATTAGGCCAGAAAGAATAAACCGGAGCAGTGATATCTGCATTATCGTTCAAATTACCGGCAACACCCATGTTATCTCCACGTCCTCTTTTATAGTTGGCCATCATGGCACCGATGTTCCTTTCCTGGTCGTTCCTTACATAGTGTCCATTCCATGGATATAATTTACGTTGAGCAACTACCTCATCAATTGTATTTCCAACCAAAGAGTAAGCTGCAAATTCCCATTCAGCTTCGGTGGGCAGGCGGTAACGCGGCAATAAAATACCATCCTCCATTCTTACTTTTCTTTCACCACTTCCTTTTGCATTCAAATCAGGAAGATTTTTCTTGATGGTTCCCTCATATTGTCCAACCAAATATGCATCGGTATTAAAATTGTTTTCATTTACCCAGTTGGAAGGGTCAAATTCAAGAACACCTTCTCTCACCAAAATAAATTCATTCACACGGTCTGTTCTCCAGGCGGCATAGTCGTTGGCTTGTAACCAATTGATGCCAACAACAGGGTAGTCGCGAAAGGAGGGATGGCGAAGGTAATATTCCACATAGGGCTCATTGAAGGCCAAACGGTCGCGCCAAACAAGGGTGTCGGGCAAAGCCTTTTTCAAAACCTCAGGATAATCGGCCGAGTAAACATTCCTCAACCAAAACAAATATTCGAGGTAATTGAAATTTGAAATTTCAACTTCATCCATATAAAAGGAGGAAACGGTAACCCTGCGTGGGGTCATGTTCCAATCGTACATCACGTCATGTTCTGTACGACCCATCATAAAGGTACCACCTTCAATCAGAACAAGTCCTGGACCTGTTTCCTGCTCTGCGTAAGGCCGTTTTTCAAAACCACCATTATCGGTGTTGTTGAATTCCCAACCGGTGGTGTTGGAGGCTTCTTTTGCACAACTGCTGGCTAAAATAACCACAGCGGCTGCCATTGATTTCCAATGAGCTTTTCTCATTTTAAACATGGGAAAATTCGAATTGATGAAGGTTAACATTAAAAAGTAGGACAGTTGATGGTGTTAAACTTTTTCTTTTTGGGTTTGCATTTGAAATCAAGTACCAGCGAAATCTCATGTGATCCGGCTGAGGCACTGCTTAAACGACTAACCGTAACATCATAACTGTAGCCTATTCTGTATCTGGGTTGTTTGAATCCAATTAATGCGATTACAGCATCTTGGTGTCTGTACCATAAACCGCCAACAATGGCTGATTTAGAAAAGTAAACGCCTAAGTTTAATTGCTGAAAATTTGCCTGTTGCTGAAAAAGAATATTCGGAGAGATGGTCATGTCTTCGTATTTGCTCAAGGGCAATACGGCTCCGGCATGAACGGTATATTTTCTGGGGATACGGCTTGCATTGCCTTTAATAAATCCTTCCTGTGGTTCGGTTAAGTGATGAACGGCAAATCCTCCAAAAAACACATCGCTGAAAGCCAAAACCCCTGCCGAGAAATCGGGACCGGTCTTGCGATTCACGATAGGCGTTTCCTGGGTGTTATAAATAAATCCGTTGCGGTCAGAAATTTGATCCCCAAAAGTGAGGGCGTACCAATCTAAACTTTTTTGAAAATAGGTGGCTTGTAAACCGGCTCTTACAGAGAAATGACGATTAATACTTAATTGGTAAGAGTACATTCCGCTAAAGGTGGTGGTGGTTAATTTTCCTGCACCGGCACGGTCGTTGGTCACCAAAACACCCAATCCGCCTACTAAATTATCAATGTGTTGATCGTAAGATGCACTGTAGGTGATAAAATTACCGGGAATTCCGGGCCATTGATTTCGGTAGTTTAGAGCCACCCTGGGGCAACGGGCTGTTCCTGCAAAGGCTGGATTTAAATACAAAGGATTCGCATAGAACTGGCTAAATTGAGGGTCTTGGGCCATCAGTTCGAGTCCTGCAAACAGCATTAACAGCAATAATTTGATTCTTATCCGCACCATGTTCGTGGCAATTGCTTTCGGGTTTAGCTTACAATATTAGTGATTTTTCAACAAACAACAAAAATTATCAAAAATCTGCTTTCACAATAAAATCGGGTGAACCAACGTTAGGCATAGGTGTTTATTCACAAATAACCCCTATATTCAACCTGTTTTTTAATATGAAAGACTTGAAAGTTAATAATTCAAAGGTAAAGGTTTTGTCAATGGGCAAAAAAATCTTGTTTGTTTTGGCAGGATGCTTCTTCATCGGTTCGGGTGTTTACGCACAGGTTCGGAACAAGGTTGCGGTTTCCGAAAAAATTCTTTGGCAGGCACCTGTTGAAACCAAAGGGGAGGATGGAAGCACCCAGCGTTTGCTGACCTTTAAAGGAGCTATTTTCTCTCCTCAAAAAGGTAATTTGCCGCTTTTTAACAAAAAATTCCTTGCACCGGCCAATACTTCAGGGGTGCAGGCGCAATTGGTTCAACCCAGCTATCAGCCCCTTTCCACCGTTGAAAAGGACGCCCTTGACCTTACAAGGGTGGGGGATCAGATTGAAATAACAACTGAATGGGTAAAAACCAAACAGCGCCCCTATTTTGTATTAACCTTTGTTCCCATCCGGAAAAATCCTTCCACAGGGGTTTTTGAAAAATTGGTTTCTTTTGGGTTGAGTTATCAGTACCGTCAGGAGAGAGCGCCTGTTGCACGAAGTTTTTCCTACACAACCGAATCTGAATTGAATACAGGTACCTGGTTTAAGGTTGCTGTTACCAAGGATGGCGTTTATAAGTTAGATCGGCAGTTTTTTAAAAGTCAGGGGGTTGATATAAGCACCCTTGATCCCAGAAACATCAGGGTTTTTGGTACGGGAGGCAAAATGCTATCCTTTTCAAATCAGGATGAGCGTATTGATGATATTCAAGAGTTAGCCATTGCGGTAAAAGGTGAGCAGGATGGAGTGTTGGACTCTTTAGATTTTGCCTGGTTTTATGCAAAGGGCCCTAATCGTTGGAGCAAAAGTGCCGCTTGTCCGGGCTATATGCATCAGCTACATCTGTATTCAGATACTTCTTATTACTTTGTTACCATTGATAAAGGAGCAGGAAAAAGGATTTTAACCAAGTCTAGTGTAACCGATCCTTCCAATCAGAGTGTAGTAGCTTTTGATGATTACCAGTTTTACGAAAATGAGGCTGTAAACGTGGTGAAATCGGGTCGCAACTGGTTAGGTGAAACTTTCGATTTGGTAACTACTTACAATTTTCCTTTTAATTTTCCGGATGCCGAACCCGGATCAACCTTTTCTATCAAAGCCAGTGTTGCCGCAAGAAGCCGGCCTGCATCATCCTTTACCATTACTTGTCAGGGAAATTCTTTTGCTGTTACTCCAACAGAGGTTAACTTAACTCCTTATTGGGCCGACCCAATCACCATGGCAGCAGCTTGCAATTCCTTTCCGGTTGGCAGCGGAAATTTTAATGTTACGGTTAAGTTCAATAAAAATCCCGGATTCTCTTCTGCCATTGGTTATCTCGACTATTTGGAATTAGTGGTAAGACGACAATTAAAGCTATCGGGCAATGAAATGCATTTTAGAGATGCAGTAACGGCTGCTCCAGGCAATATTGCAGATTTTTATCTGGCCAATACTTCATCTTCTACTCTGGTACTAGATGTTTCCGACTTGTTCAATGTAACCATGCTAGAAACGCAAGCGCAGGGTGGTAGTCTTCAGTTTCGTCAGCGTTGCGATACCATCGTTGAGTATTTTGCTTTTAACGAAGGAAGCAATGCGCTTGGTACACCGGTAAGTTATGGTTCCGTTCCCAATCAAAATCTCCATGCGGTTAGAGGAATCGATTATATTATTGTTGCTCATTCTCTCTTTTGGTCGCAGGCCCAACGATTGGCGGCCCTGCATGAAGCCAATGACGGATTGAGCAGTCTGGTGGTAACTCCACAAATGATTTATAACGAATTTTCGGGAGGCAATCAGGACGTTACGGCCATAAAACATTTTATGAAAATGCTTTATGATCAAGCCGGCAGCGAGGCCGAAAAACCTAAGTATTTGCTGCTGTTTGGAGATGCCTCGTACAGAAACAGAAGTCGCTCCATTGTAGGCAACACCAACTTTGTACCTTGTTATGAATCTGCTAATAGCATTTCTTACATTAACTCTTATGTAACAGATGATTATTTCGGGTTATTAGATGATAATGCAGGAGAAGGACTTGCCGAGGAAGTGAAGTTAGGCATCGGGCGTTTGCCTGTAAAAACCGCAGAGGAGGCCAAAAGAGTTGTAGATAAAATTGCCGCCTATCTTATTAAACCAAGGATTGAAGACAATACCGTTGGGTACTGTAGCAATGGTAGTTCGGTGAGCAGTGGTGACTGGAAGAATATTATTTGTTTTGTGGCCGATGATGAAGATCAAAATTTGCACCTAAGAAATGCAGATTTTATTGCCAATGCAGTGGATACATTGTATCCTGATTACAATATCGAAAAAATATTTATTGACGCATACAAGCAGCAATCCGGTGCCGGTGGAAAAAGGTATCCCGATGCAAAAAATGCCATCAATCAGCGGGTAAATCGTGGAGCACTATTGGTTAATTATACAGGCCATGGAGGAGAAACAGGCTGGACCGAGGAGAGAATTCTTGAGATAGTGGATGTAGACTCTTGGACCAATTTTGATCGACTCCCACTATTTGTTACGGCAACTTGTGAGTTTAGTCGTTTTGATGACCCCGGCAGAACATCTGCCGGTGAGGAAGTAATTCTTCATGGTGCCGGCGGAGGAATAGGCTTGTTAACCACTACCCGTTTGGTTTACGCAAATTACAATCAAACCCTCAATGAAAACTTTTTCGATTTCGTTTTTCTAAAGGACACTTTAAGTGGAAAGTACTTGCGCGTTGGTGACATTTGCCGCTTGACCAAAAATGCCAGTGCCACCACGCAGGCCGTTAACCATAGGAATTTTACCCTCCTGGGTGACCCGGCCATCCGATTAAATTATCCCGAAAACAAGGTAATTACCCTTACCCTCAACGGAACCGCTATTACAAACTCAACCGATACCGTTAGCGCTTTAAGTAAAATTACCGTAACCGGCATGCTTGCTGACGGAGCTGGCAACAAATTAAGTAATTTTAATGGTATTGTTTATCCTACGGTCTATGACAAAGAATCGGTTTCATTAACCCTTGCCAACGATCCTCAAAGTTTAGTTACTGGGTTAAAGTCCAGAAAAAGCATTATCTACCGTGGAAAAGTAAGTGTTGTAAATGGAGAGTTTTCTTTTTCTTTTGTGGTGCCCAAGGATATTAATTACCAGTTCGGGCCTGGCCGTTTTAGTTATTATGCCATTACGGATGGCACCGACGGACATGGATCAAACGAACAGTTCATTGTTGGCGGAACCAACCCAAATGCCCCCAAAGATGAAGAAGGGCCTACCATTCAACTGTACATGAACGATGAAAAATTCATTTCGGGTAGTATTACTGATGAAGACCCGGATTTATTGGGGATTTTGTTTGATGAAAATGGTATCAATACGGTAGGCAACGGAATAGGACATGATTTGGTGGCTATCTTGGATGAGAATACTGAAAAAGCCATTAATCTGAATGATTATTATCAAAGTGATTTGAACTCCTATCAAAAGGGGATGGTGCGTTATCCATTTTATTCCCTCAGTGATGGAAAGCATACACTCAGTTTGAAGGTGTGGGATGTTTATAACAATAGTAATACTGCGGTAACGGAGTTTGTGGTGGCCTCATCCTCCCGACTTGCGCTGGACAAGGTTTTGAACTATCCGAACCCATTCACCACCCACACCCGTTTTATGTTCGAACACAACAAACCCTGTGATAACCTGGATGTAAATATTCAGATTTTTACGGTTTCCGGAAAGTTGATAAAAACCCTTGAAACTATGGTAAAATGCGAAGGTTACCGATCTGAAGACATTACATGGGATGGAAAAGACGATTTTGGCGACAATATTGGAAAGGGCGTATACGTTTATCGTTTGAAAGTAACTGCCCCTGACGGAACTTGGGCAGATAAGTTCGAAAAATTGGTGGTTTTGCGGTAAAACATAATTTTTTTGTTGAACCGTTAAATTATTTCCCTATTTTTGTTTTCCCTCGTTTAATTTTTAATCATATACGATGAAGTTTTCTGTTGAGAGAGAAATAGTTGCAACCCTTGCTTTATCTGGTCTTGCATTAACTGCCGAAGCCCAAATAACGGCATCGCAATTATCCGGAAGAAGGATAAATACCATCACGACTGCTGTGCCCTTTTTAATGATTACACCTGATTCAAGAGCAGGTGGAATGGGAGATGCAGGAGTTGCCAGCAGTGCCGATGCTAATTCCATTCACTGGAATACTGCCAAATTAGCCTTTGCACAAAAAAACATGGGCTTTGCCCTGAGTTATACTCCTTGGTTAAGAAGGTTGGTTCCTGATATTAACCTTGGATACCTTTCTGGATTCAAAAAAATGGGCAAGGATCAGGCAATCGCTGCTTCACTGCGATATTTTTCTTTGGGTAATATTCAATTTACGGATATCAACGGAAACAACATCGGTCAGTTTAATCCAAACGAGTTTGCTGTGGATGTGGCTTATAGCCGTAAACTTTCTGATAATTTTTCGGGAGGTATGGCATTGCGTTACATCTTCTCCAATTTGACCAACAACATTACTGTTCAAGGAGCCAATACCCGCCCGGGCCAATCCGTTGCTGCTGACTTAAGTGGCTTCTACAACAAACCCGATATTGAAATGGGCCAAAGAAAAGGTTCATTTTCCGCGGGATTAACTATTTCTAATATTGGTGCGAAAGTTCGCTACAGTGAAAATGCAGATCGGGATTTTATTCCCATTAACATGCGTATAGGAGCTGGATTTACTTTTGAGTTAGACAAGTTTAACTCTATCACAATATTGTATGACTTGAACAAGCTCATGGTTCCTTCTCCGCCGGTTTATGCCCGTGATTCAACAGGTGCTCCTATCATTGACCCTGCTACCGGTGAACAGTCTATTCTTTCTGGAAAAGACCCAGACCGTGGAATTGTTGCCGGAATGTTTGGTTCCTTCAATGATGCACCTGATGGTTTCGGTGAAGAGATGCGTGAATTTACCCACTCGGTAGGTATGGAATATTGGTATGACAAGTTGGTGGCTTTCCGTGCAGGATACTTTTACGAAGCCCCATCCAAAGGGAATCGTCAGTTTGTTTCCTTGGGTGCAGGATTGCGATACAATGTTTTCGGTATCGATTTCGCCTACCTGATTCCAACCATTCAACAACATCCTTTACAAAACACGCTGCGTTTTACGCTTATTTTTGATTTGGATAGCTTCAAATCAATGAATAAGGGCGAAAAAACCGAATAATCTTTTAGCGTGTCCATTAGAGTCGGTTTTGGGTTTGATGTACATCGCCTGGTAGCGGGTAGAGACTTTTTCCTTGGAGGAATTAAGATTGAACATGATAAAGGTGCATTGGGTCACTCTGATGCCGATGTTCTGATTCATGCCATTTGCGATGCCATTTTGGGTGCTGCTGCCCTGGGAGATATTGGCCAGCATTTTCCTGATACCGATCAAACGTGGAAGGGAGCCGATAGTAAGGTGTTGCTTCAAAAAACCATCTCCTTGGTTCATGCAAGGGGCTGGGAATTAGAGAATGTTGATAGCAGTTTGTGTCTGGAGAAACCAAAGGTGATGAAGTACGCTCCGCAAATGAAAGCCACACTGGCTCCATTATTGCAGATTCCTGAAGACTGTATTTCTATAAAAGCCACTACCAACGAGCAAATGGGCTTTATTGGCCGCGAAGAGGGTTTGGTTGCCTACGCGGTGGTACTCCTGAAAAGCAAAGAATAAAAAAATATTTTTTTCTTTTTTTGGATTTAAGAATTCAATCTATATCTTTGCAAACTCAAAAAAAAGGGAGCATAGCTCAGCTGGTTCAGAGCATCTGCCTTACAAGCAGAGGGTCACAGGTTCGAACCCTGTTGCTCCCACCAAAAATAAGCCTCATAAGAGGCTTATTTTTTTTGTGGGTGTTTCTACGAATCAATATTCGTTTTAATCTTTGCGAACATTAATTTTACCAGAGAGGCTTAATAAAACAGAAGTACCCATTGAAAATTTTTCAAAAAATATTTCAGGTCAAAGCCTATTTAAAGTATTTGTTTTCGGCCCAAAACAAGCATGGCCTCCATTCACCCTTTGTTTATCGTTGGTACAGTAATTTGGTAGATAAGCAAAAGGAGTACTATTCTTTTGAGGCCTTGCGCGAACTACGATATCAGAATTCAAAACAACACAGAAAGTTAAGGATAAATGATTTTGGTGCAGGGTCCTCGGTTAACAATGGGTCAAGCAAAAGAATTTCCAGCATTTTAGCGCAGGCGGTTAAACCGGAAAGTTCGGCCATCCGTTTATTTAAAATGGTGGATATGGCGCAACCAGCTGTTATTCTTGAATTAGGAACTTCCCTTGGCCTTACCACTTTATACATGGCCTTGGCCAAAAAGCAGGCAAAGGTTTATACGTTGGAAGGCTCACCAGAGATTTTTGAAGTAGCCTTACAAAACCGTAGGTCGCTGAAAGTGGAAAACATTATCGGTATTGAAGGGCCGTTTCATAAAACATTGCCCGACTTACTAGCAAAGGTTGAACATTTGGATTTCGTTTTTATTGATGGGCACCATCAAAAGGAGGCGACCCTTGGGTATTTTAAAATGATACTTTCAAAATTAAGCAGCAAGGCGGTGGTAGTAGTTGACGATATTCATTGGTCCAATGGAATGGAGGAGGCTTGGAATGAAATAATACAAAGTGATAAGGTGAGGATTAGTATTGATTTGTATGATATGGGTGTTGCGTTTTTTGATGAAGAATTCAAGAAGCAACATTTTATTCTAAAGGTTTAGTACCATGTACTAAATGGTTAAAACTTATAGCCTTTATAGCCCTTTGTAAATTCTGCCGGACTAATTCCTCCGTTAATTTCAAGGTTAGAAAACTCATAAGATTCATACAAGCCCTTGTCATCATAGGCTTTGATGTAAACGGGCAACATAAGTAATTTGTCGATGTAAAGAATGGTTTTCTCGGCATAAAAATTAGGAATCATTATTTTTCGTCCGGGTTTTATTGGGTCGGTATAATGGAGGTTAGGATTGTTTTGAAAAATGCGGTATTCGCCAACAGCAAATTTTTCGGCAATGGATCGGGCAGTTTCGCCTTTTTGAACTGTATAGGGCATATACTTGAATGCTTTAACCTCGCTAAACACCTTGTAGCAAGGTCGATTGTTAAATTCAACATCCGGAAGAAGGAAAAATGTTTGGTCAAAATCTTTATGGTGTTTTTGGATACTGGTTTCAATAATTTTTCCAATATGTGCAAAACCAAGCTCAAAAATGGTGTGATGTTGATTGTTGCGCATAATGCTTCGGTAGGGGTCGAGCCTGAGGTTGATATAGGGAAACGCATTGGGATTAATGAGTGCTTCACCATTGAGGGTTCCTTCTACGTAAAGCACCTCAATTCCCTTCATCGTATTTCTGAAATAGAGTTTTCGGGGCGACATATTTAATTTTATGTCGGAATGAGCCGTCAGTATTTTCTCATTAATTCTTTCAACAGAATAAAGGTGGTATTTGGCGGTTTTTACCCTGCTGATGGCCTCAAGCATTTTTTCAACCACCTGCCGGCAACTTTGCGACTCCCGTGAGCTAAGGGGAATTAAAAGGAAAACAAAAAGGAGAAATCTAAAAGCGTGTAGTGCCCTCGGGTGCATGGTCCAAAATTACGAAAATCATTATTAAGTGGCAGGGCCTTTGGTTTAAATGTTTTTTATTGGAAAAGAATTAGATTTTTTTGTTGTGGTTAAAAAGTGTTAAGTGCCTTCCCGCTGCAAGGCTTGGCGGTAACTTTGGATTCATTTTTGATAAAACGAGAAAGCTTGAATAATCGAAACATCCTCACCATTACCCTACTAATTTTTCTGGCCATGGCCGGATTAATAGGCTTTCAATTGTATTGGGTAAAGAATGCTGTTTCCATCAAGCAGCAGGATTTTAATCGTGCAGCCAATAAGGTGTTACACAATGTAGCCTATAAAATGGAAAAGAAGGCTACAGCATCAAAGGTCACCCGCAGGTTGAATTTGCACAGGCAGTTTCCGCGCGATCAACATTCCATCAAAAAATATTCCGGTGTAGAATCGCTGAGAGAGAATTTATTGCCTCGTGGCATGAACCTGAATATTTTCGAAGAAATAATTACAGATTCAAACGGAGTAATTACCACCAAGAACAGAATGCGAACGGTGCGTTCCGACTCAGTTACCGGCAGTAATCTTCGAATAAAAAACCAAAGTAACGAGCCCTTTTCCTCCTCTCAGCTATCTGATGATACATCTTCCATAGAATGGTTTTTGAGCAGAGAGGATATGGTGAATGATATATTTGACGAATTGGTGAGCATCAATGTTTACAGCGATTTTAGCAATAAAATAGACCCGGCTACCGTTGATAGTCTGATAAAAATTGAGTTGGTTGAACAAGGAATTGTTACCGATTATCACTTTGGAATTCTTGACGAATCGAAGAAGAATTTTTTGTTTCCTGTACCGTTACAAGTGAAGGACGATTTGCTGAAATCATCCTTTCAAACCAATTTAACGGCAAAAAATATTTTTATTAAACCCAGATACCTCTCCCTTTATTTTCCTGGACAGACCAATTTTGTGGTGAGTACCCTTTTGGGAATGTTAATTGGTACAGGGCTGGTGATTACCTTTATCCTTGTATTATTCGTTTTTACCCTTCGCACTATTTTTCTACAAAAGAAGTTATCCGAGGTAAAGAATGATTTTATCAATAACATGACGCATGAATTTAAAACCCCAATTTCAACCATTTCATTGGCCGTTGAAGTTTTGAATGATCGGTCCATTGATAAATCAGAAGAAAGGATGAGGAAGTATGTGAAAGTAATTGGAGACGAAAACAAACGTTTGGGATTGTTGGTAGAAAATATATTGCAAACCGCCATTTTAGACAAAGGAAAGCTTCGATTAAAGCTCTCGGAATTGGATTTGCATCAGCTTATTTTGCAGGTAATAGAGAGTAGTAATCCACAAATAGAGAACAGGGGGGCTCTTGTTAGCACGCAATTCAAGGCTGAAAAATTCATCGTTTTGGCCGATAAGGTTCACTTGTCGAACATTATTTACAATCTTTTGGATAATGCGATGAAATATACCGAAACAAAACCCGTTATCACCATTGCAACTCATTCCAATCATTTGGGTTGTTTCATAACGGTGAGTGATAACGGAATTGGCATTAGCAGGGAAAATCAGAAAAGGATTTTCGAAAACCTTTACCGGGTTCCTACCGGAAACATTCATAACGTGAAGGGTTTTGGTCTTGGATTGAGCTATGTAAAAGCCTTAATTGAAAAACACGGAGGGAGCATAAGTGTTGAAAGCTCTCCCGGGGCAGGAAGTTCGTTTACCTGTTTTTTTCCCTTTCAACCAGAAACCAATAATTAATAGGATATGCCAATGAAAGAGTTTAAACCCAGAATTCTTCTTGTAGAAGATGACCCGAACCTTGGAAATTTGCTGCAGGAATATTTGCAGGCCAAGGAGTATGAAACAAGTTTGGCCACCAATGGCAAAGAGGGATTGGTTCAATTTAAAGCCGGAGTATTTGATGTTTGTTTGCTGGACGTAATGATGCCGGTGATGGACGGTTTTACCTTGGCCAAGGAAATAAGGAAAATAAGTGAGGAGGTTCCTATTATTTTCTTAACAGCGAAATCAATGAAAGAAGATGCCATTGAAGGATTCAATGCAGGTGCCGATGATTATCTCACCAAACCCTTTAGCATGGAAGAATTGCTGTTGAGAATAAAAGCCATCCTCAGAAGGTCGAAAAATAAAACATTGTCTAATTCTGATCAGAATGAGTTTCAGATTGGCGCTTATCATTTCAATTTCAATCTTCAGAAGTTGGTTTATCCGGGTATCGAAGTTAAGTTAACTACCCGCGAAGCCCAATTGCTTAAACTGCTTTGCTTGAGCATGAATGATGTAATGGATAGAAGTTTTGCACTCAAAACGATTTGGAATGACGATAATTATTTCAATGGAAGGAGCATGGATGTTTACATTGCCAAACTTCGAAAATACCTGAAAGAGGACCAAAACATTGAAATTGTGAATGTCCATGGAAAAGGATTTAAATTGTTGATAAAGCAATAGTTTCAAAAGAAGAAAGGCGGTTGTACCGCCTTTTTTTATTCCTCTTTGCAGGAATTGGGTTTTATAAATTGCTTATCTTCGTAAAAATTTTTTGAATGATTAATATTGAACAATTGCGAGATCTTCGCGAGCGCCAGGAAGCGCTGAGGAGGCATCTTTGACATCGAAAGAAAGATCCGTGAAGCAGAAGAGTTAGAAGAAAAAAGCCTCGCACCTACCTTCTGGGACGACCCTAAAAAAGCTGAGGAAACACTCAAGGAAACCAAATCCAGAAAAAACTGGATTGATACATATTCAACATTGGTTGGTTTGGTGGATGATGCCTTTACCATTTTTGATTTTTACAAGGAGGGTGAATCAACAGAAGCCGAAGTTGATCAACATTATTCTGCTGCCCTGCTGCATCTTGAAAATTTGGAATTCAAGAACATGCTTAGCGGCAAAGAAGATACGCTAAGTGCTGTTTTGGAAATAAACTCCGGTGCCGGGGGAACAGAAAGTCAGGATTGGAGCAATATGTTGCTGAGGATGTACCTGATGTGGGCAGAGAAGAACGGTTTCAAGGTGACTGAAACCGACCGACAGGATGGCGATGTGGCAGGAATAAAATCTGTTACCCTTCAAATAGAAGGCGAATATGCTTATGGCTATTTAAAGGGCGAGAATGGTGTTCACCGTTTGGTGCGAATTTCACCATTCGACAGCAATGCACGCAGACATACTTCCTTTGCTTCAGTGTATGTTTATCCATTAATTGATGATACCATTGAGATAGAAGTTAATCCCGCAGATATAGAATTTGACACTTTTCGTTCCGGTGGGGCAGGTGGTCAGAATGTAAACAAGGTTGAAACAGCCGTTCGTTTGTTTCACAAGCCCTCAGGAATTATTATCAAGAACCAGGAAAGTCGCTCGCACTTGCAGAATAAAGAGAATGCCATCAAATTGTTGAAATCGCAATTGTATGAAATTGAAATAAGAAAACGACTTGAATCTCAGGCTCAAATTGAAGATTCTAAAATGAAAATTGAGTGGGGTTCTCAAATCCGGAATTACGTGTTACATCCATACAAGCTGGTTAAAGATTTGCGAACCAATTACGAAACTAGCGATACACAAGGGGTTCTGGATGGTGAAATTGATGAGTTTATCAAAAGATATCTGATGGAATTTTCAAACCACGCTGCCCAAAAATAATGATAACCATTTATCATAAACCCAATTGCAATACCAGTAACAGGGCATTGGCTTATTTGCGTGAATCGGGGAAGAAGTTCAAGATTATTCATTATTTGGAAGCAGTTCCTACCCCCGATGAAATCGTTTCGCTGTTGCAAAAACTTGGTATTGCTGCCGAAGATTTGGTTAGAAAAAAAGAACCCTTGTTCAAAGAAAAGTTCTCTCGCAAAAAATACAGTGAACAAGAGTGGATTGATATTTTGCACCAAAACCCTATTTTGATCGAAAGGCCTGTTTTGGTAAAGAGGACCAGGGCTATCATTGCTCGTCCTCCGGAGATTTTGTTGAAGTGGATTTGAAATTTAGGACAATGTACAAAGCAACTGAATTGATTAATTTTTTTTTGGGTTTGGCCATTATCCTTTTCATGCCGGAGTGTTTACGGGCCCAAAGTGTTTTAGATTTGTATGCTGCTAATAAAACCGTAACCTATCAGGAATGCCATGATTTTTATAAGCAGTTAAAGTCCGATAAAATTAGGGTAAGCGCTATCAACCTTACCCACCAATTGTCGGATGCAGGAAATCCTATTTTCTTGTATAAGTTTTCTGCAGGTTCGGATACAGAAAAAAAAGAAAAAGTCAGGTTGCTCATCAATAACAATATTCATCCCGGTGAGCCTGCAGGGGTAGATGCCTGCATGAAACTAGTGCACCAACTGAATGAAGGAATTTTTCCTGCCAGTGTTTTAGAGAAGGTTGATTTGTATATCATTCCGGCCTATAATGTGGATGGAATGAACCAACGGAACAGTCATTCAAGGGCTAACCAGAACGGACCCGAGGCCTATGGTTTCAGACCCAATGCCACGAATTATGATTTGAACCGCGATATGGTAAAAGGAGATGCGCGGAATACATTTTTTTTGCGCGAGGTTTTCAATTGGGTGAATCCTCATTTGTTTATCGATACTCATATTAGTGACGGAGCAGATTATACGTATACCATGACCCTCATTTCCACCTTGACGCAGCAATTACCCCAGCGTATGCAGGCAATGATGACGGATACCTTGTTGCCTGAGATTTACGGTCGAATGAAAGGACGGGGCGATGAAATTTGTCCTTATGTTGATACCCGAAAAAGTACACCCGATAGCGGATTGGTTGCTTTCAATGATTTGGCCAGATTTACAACCGGTTATGCTGCCTTGCACAACTGTTGGGGCTTTGTAAGCGAAAGCCATATGTTAAAACCTTACCCTGAACAGGTGGAATCAACCTTAAGGTTACTGAAGGAATTTTTGGAAATGGCCGGTGTTCATGCGTCTGGGTTAATGGCCACTAAGCGGCAAGCAGAAGCGGAAGTGTCAGCCCAGCAATTATTTCATCTTGCGTGGGAGCCTGATTATGGTCGTGCCGACACGCTCTGGTTTAAAGGCTATGAGGCCGGATACAGAAAGAGCGAAGTAACCGGCCTGCCTGTTTTGTATTACGACAGACAGAAACCCTACATCAAGGCGATTCCCTATTACAAGCATTATAATTCCCTTTTGACGTATGCTTCACCGGGATATTTTATCATTGGACAAGCGTGGCATAAGGTTATTGAACAGCTTCAGTCCTCTGGGGTTTTGATGCATAGGATCAACCGGCCTGTTTCGGATTTGAGCGTTACGGCTAAGTATTTCAGAAAAGTGGAATATTCCAAGAATCCTTATGAAGGACATTTTATTCACCGGTCGGTGGTTACGGATACTGTGATGATGCGTTTGTCGCCCTCGGTGGGTGATTACGTTATACCGATGAATCAACCACTGAATGCCTTTATCATGCAGGTTTTAATTCCCGAGGCACCGGATAGTTATTTCCGATGGAATTATTTTGATCCTGTTCTTCAGCAAAAGGAGTGGTTCAGCGATTATGTTTTTGACCCCACCGCCCTTCAGTTATTGAAGCAGCAGCCCACGCTAAAAGCGGAATTGGAGGCCTATGTAAAGGAGAACAAACTGGAGAATAATGCCTGGGAGCAATTATTGTTTTTGTATCGTCACTCTGATTATTATGAAAGCTCTCATTTGCGCTATCCGGTTTTTAGCACGCAGGAGATTATATTGCCTTATACCGACCAAAAGGTTGGAAAATAATCCTGAAAGTTTTGCCGAATTTATTCCTTGCCTTTGCTATTCAGGAAAGAGAATTTGACTAATTTCGTGAAATTTTTTTTGCCATGTCATACAGGATAGAACATGATACGATGGGGGAGGTAAAGGTACCTTCCGAGCGTTATTGGGGTGCTCAGACAGAGCGTTCACGAAACAACTTTAAAATAGGGCCTGAAGGAAGTATGCCCGAAGAAATCATTATGGCATTTGCTTATTTGAAGAAAGCTGCTGCTTATGCCAATACTGAATTGGGTGTATTAGGGGCGGAGAAAAGAGATTTAATAGCAAAGGTTTGTGATGAAATTCTTGATGGAAAACTAAGCGGGGAATTTCCGTTGGTTATTTGGCAAACAGGTTCCGGAACACAATCGAACATGAATGTGAATGAGGTGATTGCTAACCGTGGCCATGTTATGCATGGAGGAAGTTTGCAAGACGAGAAAAAGGTTTTGCATCCTAATGACGATGTAAACAAATCACAATCATCTAATGACACTTATCCAACCGCCATGCACATTGCTGCTTACAAACTGGTGATGGAAAACACCTTGCCCGGTTTAAGGCTGTTGGAGGCTACGATGCAAGAAAAGGCTGTTGCCTTCAAAGAAATAGTTAAGGTTGGAAGAACCCATTTTATGGACGCTACTCCATTGACCTTGGGTCAGGAGTTTTCGGGATACGCACAACAAATAACCAACAGCATTGACTGTATCACCCGTGCTTTGGTTAGGATCAGTGAATTGGCCCTTGGAGGTACCGCTGTTGGAACCGGATTGAACGCACCGAAAGGGTATGATGTGGTTGTTGCACAAAAGATTGCCGATTTTACCGGCTACCCTTTTGTAACAGCCCCCAACAAATTTGAGGCCTTGGCAGCGCATGATGGAATGGTTGAATTGTCGGGAGCCCTTAAGCGTACTGCGGTGGCTTTGATGAAAATTGCCAACGATATAAGGATGTTAAGTTCAGGACCGAGAAGCGGCATTGGGGAAATTATTATTCCGGATAATGAGCCGGGATCATCCATTATGCCGGGGAAAGTGAATCCCACCCAACCGGAAGCATTGACCATGGTATGCGCACAGGTAATGGGCAATGATGTGGCTGTTGGAATTGGGGGTTCTATGGGACATTTTGAATTGAATGTTTTCAAACCGATGATAGCGGCTAATGTGCTTCAATCGGCAAGACTGATCGGTGATGCCTGCGTATCTTTTACCAACAATTGTGCAAAAGGCATTCAACCCAATTTGGCGGATATACAGAAGCATTTAGAGAACTCCTTGATGTTGGTTACCGCCTTGAACCCACACATAGGATACGAGAATGCAGCCAAAATTGCTAAAAAGGCGCATAAAGAAAACAAGACCTTACGGCAGGCCGCTATTGAATTGAATCTGCTGAATGATGATCAGTTCAATGAGTGGGTTCGACCTGAAAAAATGGTTGGAAATTTGTAGTAAAAAGAGGCAGCCTTCAACGGTTGCCTTTTTACGTTTAATTTGAATAAGAGAATAATTTGAAGGTTTTTTTTGTTGTTATTTTTACTTGTTTGCTGAATTCTTTTTTCCTTCAAGCGCAGGAGAAACAGAAGAAGGATGAACTTAAACTGGAGCGAAATATCAGAGGCAACCGGTTTAAAATTTACAACAATTATGTGAGTTTTGGCAGTGGATTTTCGAGGGAAATAAAGGAAGTGAATTATCATGTGCCAATGCAGGTGGGCTATCACTTCCACATCAAGCGACATAATTTTAAAGCAGGGTATTTTCGATCGAATGTTTTAGGCTTGTTTGGCTATAATTACGATCGGATTTTGAATGATTTACATGTTGGTTATGGCATCAGAAGAGAGACCAAGGCCCTGAATGTGGCCTTTTACGCTTGTGTTTCGAGAGCCTTTGGACAGACGGATCCTGTAACAGGATTTGGATTATGGGGAGCCTATGCCGAGGCTCAGTTTTTTAGAAAATTGTATTATGATGTAGGGGCAGGTGCCAGTTTGTTTTTTGAATACAATCAAGTGATGCCCATGGCAGGCGTTAGAATTGATTTCTTTCTGTCGGGGGCTTATCGTGGAAGAATCAATGCCGATTAAAGAAATTAATTGAGGGCTACTTTTTCAATTTCATGAAAGCGATTGATCTGCAAATTAATAACGCCATCAGACTCTGCCTTAAAAATGATATTGAATTTATATCCCCAGGCAATTTCATCAAATTTATAAGAATATCGCCTGAAAACATTTTGTGAAAAAGTGTCATCAAAAGCTTTTACCAGAATAATAAACTCTGCCTCCGATTCATTCATTTCTTTTTCATTCACATTATAAATCGGGCTTTCTTCATCAATGGGGTGAACAATGGTCCAAGGCAGTGGAAAGAAATTAATTTTAGTGGTTTCTAATTTTAGCGGTAAAAAAGACCGCTGCAATTTGCCGTTGGTCATCACATTTCTGGCCATTAATACTTGTACTTCAACTTCTAGTAATTGGTTTACTCTTTGATTAGCGATTCTGAATTCAAAGGCATTGATATTTTTATAGGGAGCAATGATGGCTTTTTCAGAAAACAAAATTTTTGCATCGGCCTTTGAAAATTTTCCATACAACAAACCGGTAATGATAGCAAAGCCTAACAAACCGATCATGGCTTCCACCGAAGCAATGAAACTTGTGATAAATCCAACAGGACTGATTCTTCCGTAACCAACGGTGGTTAAACTTTGTGCTGAAAAAAAGAAGGCTTCCCAAAATTTTTCCAGCGAGGTGTTTCCTTCCACACCGGCAAGGTGCTCAATGCCGATAGCGTAATAAAGGATAGCAAATAGCACATTGACCAAAAGATAAGCTAGAAAAATCAGGGTAATAAATCTTCCCCATTTCATATCTACCAAAAAATGAAACAGATTTAGGTTTTTCCAAAAAGAATATCCGCTTCTTCTTAAATTGAAGGAGCCGTCTTTGTTCAACATTCGAAAGCTACCGCCCGCACTGTTTCCAAATCCGATTTCTTTGGAGTTTTCTTTTTTGGATGGTTTGTTGAAGGAGGAATTTTTCTTTTCCAATGAAATATTTTTGATGGGCTAAATAAAGTTTTCCTTTTCAAGGCCTAACCACTCCAAGGCAGCACCATGTAACAATAGGTTTTTGGTGGCTTCGTCCCAGGGCATATTTTTGATTAATTCTCCGGGAATATTTTCGCCCAGCGGGAAGGGGTAGTCGCTACCCAGTGCAACTCTTGAGGGTCCGGCTAAATCAACCAGGTACTGCAACATCCGTGTGTCATGCACAAGGCTGTCGAACCAGAATTTACCGAGGTAATGGGCAGGATGAAATGGATTATCCTTTGCCACCAAATCTGGCCGGCAATCAAAGCCATGACCTATTCTGCCCAAGGTAGCCGGGAATGAACCGCCACCATGTGCGAAGGCAAGTTTTAAGTTGGGAAATTTTTCGAGCGTTCCCGAAAAAATTAAAGAGCAAATAGCCCTTGATGTTTCGGCAGGCATTCCTACCAACCACGGAAGCCAGTATTCCTGCATGTGTTCTTGGCCCATCATTTCCCAAGGGTGTACAAAAACGGCCATATCATATTCAACGCAGGCGGCAAAAAAATCCTGAAATACGGGGTCGCCTAAATTTTGCTGATTGACATTGCTGCCAATTTGAACCCCTTTCAATCCAATGCTTTTGCATCGCGCAAGTTCTTTGATAGCAAGCGAAGCGTTTTGCATTGGAACTGTCCCCAGGCCAATAAATCTTTTTGGAAACTGGTGAACAATGCCGGCAATGTGATCATTAAGGAAGGCCGAAATTTCGAGGCAATCTTTTGCTTGTGCCCAATAGTTGAACATGACCGGAACGGTAGAGAGCACCTGTACTTGCACCTGATGGTGGTTGCATTCTTTGATGCGTTGCTGCGGGTCCCAGCAGTTGCTTTCAATTTCGCGAAAGAATTTGCCGGTATCGAGCATCATTTTGGCGCAACAGGGCTTGTGATGTTCAAGGGTTACAAATCCTCCGTAGCCGAATTTGTTTTTCCAGCCCGGAATGTTTTCAGGAAGAATGTGGGTATGGATATCAATGGTCAGCATCCGTAATTTTTACTTATAGGAGGAAGGTGGTTCCATGATATGCCCGCATTTTTTGCAAGTGCAGAGGTTTTTATCTTCATAAAAAATTTTAAAGGTTTCTTGAAATTGCGACATGATATTTTCTAGTTTGAAATATCTTTCATAAAGCGGGTGATTGCATTTTTCGCAAAACCAAAGCAGTCCGTCTTTTTCATCGGCTCTTCTTTTTCTTTCAATCACCAATCCAATGGTATTTTCTCCTCTGGCCGGATTGTGTGGAACTTTAGGAGGCAATAAGAAAATATCGCCTTCTCGGATGGGGACTTGCACAGCATTTCCATTTTCCTGAATGGTTACTACAATATCACCTTCAAGTTGATAAAAGAACTCTTCGCTTTCGTTGTAGTGATAATCTTTTCTGGAATTAGGTCCGCCAACAACCATGATAATAAACTCTGTGTTTTCAAAAACCACCTTGTTTCCTACCGGTGGTTTGAGTAAATGGCGGTTTTCGTCAATCCATTTTTTAAAATTAAAAGGTCGTTGTGCTGACATAGAATTGTGATTTCGGATAAAATTAAATAATTATGTGGTTCCAAAAAAAAGAAAAAATGAAATATCAGTTAGAAGGTAAGCGTGCCCTTGTTGCAGGCAGCACACAAGGAATCGGATGGTCTTCAGCTTTAGCGCTTGCTGAAGAGGGGGTGTCGGTAACTTTGTTGGCTAGAAACAAAGAGGCTTTAATAAAGTGTTTGGGAGAATTACCGGTGGTTGCTTCGGCCCAACATGGTTTTTTGGTGGCTGATTTTAATGATCCTTCTGCTTTGAAGGAAATTCTTACAGAACACTTGCAATCTGGGTTGGTGTATCATATTTTGGTGAATAATACCGGAGGCCCGGCCGGGGGACCCATTGTACAGGCCGGAATTGATGAATTCAGGAATACTTTTAATCAGCATTTAATTTGCAATCATCTGTTAACCACTGCACTGGTTCCTTTGATGAAGAAAGAAGGCTTTGGTCGAATTATTAATATTATCAGCACATCGGTAAAGCAGCCATTAAAAGGGTTGGGTGTTTCCAATACCATTCGGGCTGCGGTAGCCAACTGGTCGAAAACGCTGAGTGTTGAACTTGCTCCCTTTGGTATAACCGTTAATAATGTTCTACCGGGTGCAACGGCAACCGGCCGATTGAGTGGTTTGATAGAGGCAAAATCCCTCAAAACCGGGAAAAGCATTCATGAATTGGAGCAGGAAATGTTGCATGAAATACCTGCCGGGCGTTTTGCACAACCATGGGAGGTTGCAGCAGCAGTGGCCTTTTTGGCATCAGGTTTGGCAGGCTATATTAACGGGATCAATGTGCCGGTGGATGGGGGACGTACCTCTTGTTTGTAAAAAAAATTGTACTTTAGCTGAGATGAAAACGTTCAAAATTTCAATATTTGCTCTTTCTCTTTGCTCTTTTTTCTTGTTCAGCGCTTGCGACAAGGAAAAAAGAGACGAAGAATTAAAGGGTTGTGTTTACGGAAAAATTAAAGGCTTTGCAGCAGAGTACAGAATCGGATGCATGAGCAAAGCCCAATTTGACCGGTATTTAGAAAACCCTAATTACCAGATCAATGGAAATTTGGTCAACAAAGATATCCGCTTCGAAAAGGTGAAGGATTGCTTAGAGTGCAATTAAGTTTCTTTTGATGCGAAATCAGCCGATTTAAATCAATTACTTTCCTGAAAAAAGGCTTTTAAAGGCATCTTCAGCTTCATCGTCTTTCCAACTGAATTTTGCTTTTAACTGTTGTAAATGCTGATTGAATTCAACGCTTGATGAAGAATTTTTGAGCGTATTGATGGCCAAGTTTAAATCTTCGGCATTTCCATTAAACAATTCCCTGGTTAACCAAATTCTGTCGTTCAATCCTAAGTTGATATGGGTGTCTTTCTTAAAAACAGTAGGTTCCGGTTTTTTTTCTTCTGAGGGCAAATCTACGGCTGCAGGATGGGCTGGAGCAGGCGCAGGGGCAGGCGTTTCATGGATCTTTGGTTCAGGAACAGGTGGCGGAGAAGGTGGTACAACAGGGGCTTGAACCACTGGAGGTGTTGTTGGAAGGGAGGCGGCATTTGACCTGCTGATTTCAACCTGCAGAGGAGTTTTCGGGCCCTTATCTTCCTCTTGTTTTAGTCGTTTCAGGAGTTGATTTTGCTCCTCTTCAAGGTAGTGAAGATGATTGTAAATAATGGATTTTTCGTGCAGTTTCCTTATTTTCGAGGTAATAAGTTCCAATTCAATGGTTGGAATCCTGCTTTCATTTTCCAAATTATCGTAATGAACTTTAATGCTTCTGATGAGGACTTCAATTTCTTGCAAAATCGATTTTTTGTCTTGATTCATCATTTCTTTTCTCTTAGGGATTAAATTCTTATTTGTGTCGTAAAATTATGCATTTTTATCCGACATTCACACAAAAATTATGTTCCTCGAGAATCAACATAGAAAAGGCTGGATTGAAGTAATCTGTGGCTCCATGTTTTCGGGTAAAACGGAGGAGTTGATCAGAAGATTAAAACGTGCCCGGATTGCCAGACAAAGGGTAGAAATTTTTAAACCGGGTATTGATACTAGATATCATGAAACCGAGGTGGTATCGCATGATTCGAACAGTATACAGTCCACGCCATTGCCCAACTCCCTTTCCATTTTATTGATGGCCGATGGTGTTGAAGTGGTTGGCATTGATGAGGCCCAATTCTTTGATGATCAGATTGTAGAAGTGTGTAATACCCTTGCCAACCGTGGGGTTAGGGTGATTGTGGCCGGACTCGATATGGATTTCAGGGGATTGCCTTTTGGCCCAATGCCGGCCCTGATGTCGGTGGCCGAATATGTAACCAAGGTGCATGCGGTTTGCGTCAAATGCGGTGCATTGGCCAATCACAGCCATCGGAAAACCGTGAGCAAAGATTTGGTTTTGCTTGGAGAAACCGATAGTTACGAACCACTTTGCAGGGAGTGTTTTTTCAGAGAAACACAAGCTGAGCAGGACAATCGATAGGCGTGCAATGAAAGATATATCCTCGGTAGAAATTTCATTAGAACAATTGCTGGAAGTAACGGGTGGTCAATTAATCAGACCCTGTGATCCCCATTTGAAAATAAAACAATTGATGACCGACAGCCGAAATTTTTTCGGTAATCCGGATGCTTTGTTTGTGGCCTTGAAGGGCCCTCATTTTAATGGTCACCATTTTATCAGAGAAGTTGTTGCCAAAGGGGGAAAAATGTTTTTGGTTTCTGATGAGATTAATGTTAGCGATACGGGTCTCGCCATCATTAAGGTTGCAGACACACTTGAAGCCATGCAACAGGTGGCAGCCTATAAAAGAAGTTTGTTTTCTTACCCGGTGCTCGGCATCACCGGCAGCAACGGAAAAACCATCGTAAAAGAATGGTTGTCTCAGCTGTTAAATCAGGATTATAAAATTGTCAGGAGTCCGAAAAGCTTTAATTCACAGGTAGGGGTTGCCTTGTCGGTATGGAATATGGAAGCCCAACATACCCTTGGAATTTTTGAGGCAGGGATATCGCGTCCCGGAGAGATGAAGCGTTTGGAAAAAATTATTCGCCCAACCATTGGTGTATTCACCAATATCGGTTCTGCACAT
>JBILVQ010000148.1:0-7446 GCA_044370375.1 Bacteroidia bacterium | reverse complement strand
AATTTGGAAAATGAATACGCACGTTTCCCCGCAGGGGTTTCAGTTCAACAAAGCGTTTGCGATATGGCGGACTTTATTTGGTGCTTTAAAAACATTTCGATATTTTTGAATAAGAATTAAACTTTAAACCCGTGATGAGTCCGCCACATCGCAAACGCGCAAAACGTTACCAGAAACCCTTCGAAGTGCTAATATGGAACGACAGTGCAAAAATAAACCAAAAATACCAACGCAACCAACCGCACATTTTGGCACATTTGCTTTTGCCCTAAACACAAGGCAACCCCTCGCAAAAGCAAAAGAGCCAAAATTTTCCAGCCGCATGGGCGACCGTGTTACAAAATCAATATATCTTTACAATAATTACAAACCTCCGTAAATTCTATTTCTCTTAACACAAAAACTCAATTATAAATCTCAAAATTACTATCATGAAAAAAATTTTTTCCTTTTTTACATTGTCGCTACTTCTCATAAATTTTGTTTTCGCACAAAATGTAGCAACAGAAGTTTGGTCTGCAAACTTTGGCGTTCAAGACACAATGCTCATTACACCCATGACAACCGACAATTTCGGTAATGTTTACATTGCAGGGTTTACCCTCAATCCTACCTCCGGTGCCGACATCGCAGTTGTTAAATATGACGCTCACGGTGATACCGTATGGACAGCACAATACTCTGGAAGCGGTGCCTACCGCGACCAAGCCACTTGTATAAACCTTGACAATAATTACAACCTTGTAGTCGGGGGATTCTCTTATATTTCCTCTACAAACAAGTACGATTACATTGTGCTTAAATACGATAGTAGCGGTACACAACAATGGGTTTATACTTATAATGGAACAGGAAGCCTTAACGATGGAATCACGGCTATTACAACTTACAACAATTCCATTTATGCAACTGGTACTTGCGATAACGCAACAAGTTTAATGGATTATAAAACCATAAAACTAGATTCTCTTGGAAATCTAATTTGGAATGTTGCCTACAATTACACAAACCTTTACGATATTCCCTATGACATTGCTGTAATAGACAACAATGTTTTCGTAACAGGAGGTAGCCAAAGTGGATTAACCGATTGGGATTACGCAACTGTTCAATACAGCCTTGGAGGCACGCCTATTGATACCCTTAGAATAACCGGTACAGGATTCGGATTTGACCATGCCAGTCAAGTAATAACCGACAATTTGGGATATGTTTACATAACAGGAGCAGTTGAAAATTCAGGGGTTGGTCTAGACTACAAAACCATCAAAATGACACAGCAAGGTGTAATTAAATGGATTAGCACTTATGACAACCCCGCGCATGATGATGATATTGCAAATTCAATTACTGTTGATTTAAACGGTAATGTTTACGTAACAGGCCAAAGCAAAAACAGTTCGGGAAATTTCGATTATTGTACCATTAAATACGATAGCCTCGGCAGCACAGTTTGGACAAGATTTTATAACAACAGCCATGATGATAAAGCCACAAGAATAACCTCTGATGCAGATAATAATTTATACTTAACCGGAAGCAGCAGCAACGGTGCCAACAACGATTTTGCAACCATTGGGTATAACACTGATGGAGATACACTCTGGACAAAACGTTTTAATGGTGGTTTCAACGGAATTGATGAAGCAAACTTTATCAAAGAACAAGACGGGTACGTATATATAAGCGGGCAAAGTCAGATTAATTCCACCCAATACGAGTACATTACAATTGCATACGGCCAAGCTAATTTTAAAGAAATCGGAGACCCTTTCAACGAGCCACAAAGCAGCAGTTTATGGTATTATCCTAACGAAGGGCAGATTTTAAATGACACAGGGGAGGTAGCCGACATTGCATTCTACACACTAAATCAATACCCTTCTCTTTATTTTAATAAAGGAACACTTAGTTATGTTTTTAGTATAATAGATACAATTGATGCTACAACAGATACCCTTCAAAGAATTGATATGTCATTTATGGACACAAGCAATCATGTGATAAACACAAGAATTTTTCCCAATGATGAAAGTTCACATTTTCTGAATTTTTATTTACCGCATTGTCCAACGGGTATTGTTAATTGTTACGGAAACAAAAACCTGTTCATCGAAGATTTGTATGAAGGAATTGATTTGTATTACAGCAGCAATCAAAGTGGAGAAAAACATTATTTTGTAATCGAACCCGGGGCAAAGTATGGTAATATCTCTATGAAATTTAACGGTGCAGATAGTATTCAAACAAGTTCTGGAAAATACACCCTTTTTGGCAGCATTGGCAATGTGAGTTACGATACTTTAGTAGCTTATGAAATTGATGCCTCAGGTAATCTCATTCCCGGTACATCTCAAACGATTGGTCTATATAAAGACACTTCAAATCAATACTATCATTTTACAACCTTAAGCTTTAATTCAAGTAATAACCTTGTTATTTTGGTTAAGAAAAGTGTAAGTTCAGCGCCATTACTGCCTCTTTCCAACATTAATTGGAGTACTTATCTCGGTAATAATTCTAACGATGATGTTAGAGATATTGAGGCTGACAATGATGGGTTTATTTTTATTGCAGGTTCAACAAATGCTGACCTTTTTCCAAATTTAACAACTGCTCAATTTATTTACAATGCCTCCACAGATGCAATTGTACAACAATATGATTCAGAAACAGGAGAATTTGTTTGGGGTACATATTTTGGAGGAAGTTCATCAGACCTTGGCTCAAGTGTTGGGGTAGATTTAGCCAATCCGAATATATATTTATTGGGTCATGCTAATAGTAACAACATTCCCTCAGGCAGTTTACAATACTATTCCTATTCCGGAAGTGTTGATATTTTTATCGCAAAGTTTTCAGGAGTAAATGGAACATTAGCATGGTCAACCTATTTTGGAGGTTCAGGTGATGAAAACACAGCAGCATGTATTGCCTACAATGATAAAATTTTCTTTGGTGGATTTACCCTTAGTCAGGATATCCAAATTTACAATCAAGGCTATATGCAACCATCATGGAATGGTGGCAATAACGATGCATTTATCGGTGCATTTAAATCGAATGGTATTCCATTTTGGCTTACCTATTTTGGTGGAAATGGCATGGACAATATTGGAGACTTTTCAATTGATGACAATGAGCACATATTTATTACAGGGGTTACAACAAGTAATTCAATTTCAAGTTTTTCATCTCCATATTCGGGTGGGCAAACAGGTAGTTTTCCTATTGGATACGATAATTCACTCTCTCCAACCCCGTACCTAAATGATGACTTGAATTTAGGGCAGGGTAATATTTTTAGAGATGGCTTTATTGCAGAATTTGATGAATCCCAAAAATTAGTTTGGTCAACTTTTGTAGGTGGGTCCTTGCAAGAACACGCCTTCGGTTATGGAAGAATAAAAGTAAAAACAGTAAATGGCGTAAATAAGCTGTTCATTTCTGGCATGACAGGATCAGCAGATTTTCCGCTACAAACTATTAATAGTTCAACTGGATTTAACCAACCATATTCTTCAAGTATTAGCGGCCAAAACATTTTTTTAACCCGTTTTATTGATAGGGTTTTTGACTGGTCAACATTATTTGGTGGAGATGGAAATGACTATTTATGGGACATGGTATATGCTGACAACCTTGACATTTATTTGGTTGGTAAAACAAATTCCTCAACCGGCTCAACCAACTATTGTGGATTACCTTCTAACGGAGATTTTCCATTATGCGACCAAAATTCAAATTATTATTTCGATGATATTTATAATGGAGGTAACTATGACCTGTATCTTGCAGGTTTCAATGACAATACAGAAATTATTTGGTCAACTTTTGTTGGTGGCCAAGCTGACGAAAATTTTCCTTCCGTATCCTATGTCCCTGATATTGGAAATGGATGCAAATTGGTAATCGCTGCATCAACCAATTCAACTGTTATACCAGCTTCCTCAAGTAATTTTCCATTATGGCAATTGTTACCAAATGGTTATTGGCAACCTAACAATTCAGGTGCCATTGATTTAACAATTACTCGTTTCGATTTAACTGGTTCATGCTTTCCTATTACCTCAATTAGCGAATCAAAAAATGGAAATTTGGTTTCGCTATTTCCTAATCCTACTAACGGAAACTTTCTCATAACTAATGAAAGTGATATCGACTATGATTATTTGAATATATTTTCAGTGGAAGGAAAATTGATTTTTGACAATAACAAAATCAACCTAAGAGCAGGATCAAGAATGAAATTTGATCTGAATAAACAAATTCAAGCTGGCATTTATTTTCTAAAACTTGGAAATAGTGACAACTCACAAACCTTTAAAATAATAATTCAATAATGAGAACCAACCTTTTCATTATTATTTCTCTTGCATTTTCTTTACCCACCTATTGCCAAAATTGGCAACAGGTGGGCAAAGGTGCAAGTCAGGAAGTAAAAAGGTTTGTAATTGACAGTACAACTAATACGATGTATGTTGGTGGTTGGTTTTCGATGATTGATTCTGTTCCTGTTTATGGCATGGCTAAATATGATGGAATTAGTTTCAGTCAAATTAGTAACGCAACCCCTCCTTTTGTTGCAAATCAAAGCATTTGGGCTGGATGTTCCTTTAGCTATGGATTTTTTGACAACAAAATATTTACTGTTGGGAATTTGTTCAGCGAGATGGAAAATTATCCTATTAATTTAACTTTTGGATATTATAATGGCGCTGATTGGCAAGGCATTCCCGAACTTCAAAATAAAGAACTTACCAGTTTATATATTGATTCTTCAATGGTTTTACTTTTTAATTCTTTTCAGGTTCCACCTATCACAAACAATTTCCATTCTTTTGCTTACTCTCTGGATGCAAATTTGAATTTGGACAGTATTACATTTCCTTATAATAATACAACTCTAGGTGGAGCATTTTCACTTGTATATGCAGCAACAAAATATAAACACAAATATTATTTTGGGGGTAATATTAGAGGTTTTGATTCAACTGACATTTATAGTGAGGATTTTTTATCATGGGATGGGACCAACAATATTGAATTGGTTGATGGTGGTATTAAAGGCTCAACAAGTTATATCAACGCATTCGCAGAGTATAAAGGAGAGTTGTATCTTGGGGGTTATTGGCTCCAAGCAGACGGAAATTTTAGTAATAGCATTATGAAATTTGATGGTACTAATCTTCAACCAGTTTTTGGGTTTGGAAATCTAAATGTAATTTCAAGATTTTACGTCTACAATGATTTATTATTTGTTTCAGGAAATTTTAGTAATATGAATGGCAATCAAATAAATAATAATGTTGCCTATTATGATGGCACAAATTTGAGGCTTTTAGACACAGTTGATGTAAATAATTACATTCAAACAATGGTGGTTTATAACAATGAGTTCTATATTGGTGGGGGCTTTACAAAAATCGGCAATGATTCAATTTTCAGAATCGCCAAATACACAGGTATCCTTCCAGTTGGAAAGCCTTATGAAAACGAAAAAATTAAAGAAATCGAAATATTCCCAAACCCCACTTGCAATAAAATAACCATTAAATATTTACCAAAAAAATGCTCAATTGAAATTCGTAACTCTTTAGGACAATTGCAATTTCAATTAAATGAATTTAACACCCAAGAAATAAATGTTGAAGCCCTCACGGAAGGGTTGTACTTCATTTCTGTTTATTCACAAAATGGAGTATTGGTAAAGACAAGTAAATTTATTAAAAACTAATTCAGCAAAAACCCGCAATAATTTCAATCTAAGCTATCATAATTCATATCTATACTACCCTAATTTCTATCCTTCCTGAAATGTTTTCCCTATGAACTGACATAATTTATATCTAAAGGGTCATTAACCACAACTAAACCTAGGACAACGACAGTTAAAATCCCTAAATTTATTTCTAAACGCAGGACAACGACATCTAAAATAACCAAATCAAAATTCATTTAAAGCTAACATGCCACTTTTTGAAACATTATCTACCACTACCTCCTTTTCCTTCCCTTAAATGCAGATTTGACACTTCAGTGCTATCTTCTCCAAAACAAGTTGCAAGCACATTTTATTTTCGCAATTCCCCTCTTACATCACTAAAATAAAAAGAGCTTGCAATCCTCCGCGCGGGACAAGTGCTAAACGAAATGAAAAAGAAAACGGAAAAGAAGGGCATCTGATAACATTGCATTGAGCAAAATTAAGGCCTCTGACGGCTTCGATTAGCTTAGTGCTGAAGTTTTACCTTGTACTGTTTTAAACTTAAGGAAAAGGCCTTAACTTCGCCAATGCAAGGAACGTTATAAGCAACCAATCCGCGACACTCAGGGACAGCGCTACGTTCGAACAAAAAACCAACGCACCCAACCGCACATTTTGGCACATTTCCATTTTTCCGACCGCGAAGGCAACTGCAAATAAAAATGTAAAAGAGCCAAAATTGACCAACCGCACACCAACCCCAAAGTATGGTGGGTAGGCAAGCCAATTGTTTTTGAAGAAAATACACGAAAAGACGACAGCTTAAAAGTTCATTTCATTAGAGCCTTTACAAACAGACCAATTCCAAACATGCAAATTGTGTTTGGACTAAATTCATTGAAACCAAATTATTTTCTTACGGACAGTAATGGTGAAGACTCCCCTTTTTTAGTACATTTCAAAAGTAGACATTATTTTTCAAATTAATTGTTTTTAAGCGAGAGGGCTGAGTGGAGCTGAGGCTCAGTCGAAGCGGAACGAAGCCCTCTCGCGCTTTTTTCTTTTTCATATTTTCTTCTGTATTCAATTGGCGATAATCCACCTAGTGCATCATGTGGTCTGTGTAGTCAATGACATTTGTGGACTCACGGGAATGGCAATAATAACCGATATTTGCAATGGAAATCTTGACCCTGAAAAATTATCTGAACATAGATACGGAAACTGCAGAAAATCGAAAGAAGAAGTAGCCAAAGCCTTAAAAGGAAACAATAGACAAGACTATCTTTTTGGATTAAAACAAGAGTTGGAATCTTATCAGTTTTATCAAAAGAAAATAGCAGAGTGTGATAAACAAATTGCAATTTTTCTAAAGAATCAAATCAATACAAATCCGAACAAGAAAAAACTAAAAACCTCTGATAAAAATCATAAAAGAATCAACAAGAATGCGATTAAAGGAATTGATCTTAACCAAGCGAGTTATCAATACTTTGGCGGAGTTGATTTGATGAGTATAGAAGGAATAAGCCATGCTACCATACTCAGTATAATTAGCGAGATTGGACCAGAAGGCTTTCACAAATTTGAAAATGCAAAGTATTTTACCTCTAGGCTAAGATTGGCACCAAACAATAAAGTAAGTGGCGGAAAAGTATTAAGTTCTAAAACACCAAAGGGAAGTAACAGACTTAAAATAGCTTTAAGAAATGCTGCAAATGCTATAGGCAATTTAAAGG
>JBILVQ010000016.1:0-24610 GCA_044370375.1 Bacteroidia bacterium | reverse complement strand
ACTTAAAAACAAAAAACCAACCGACTGGGTAAAAGCAATCCCTGCTGTTAATCGGTCGTAACCCTTTTTGTAATCGGGATTAATATTGGGGTTTTTCTTTCCAATATCATCAATCTTTATTTTGTGCTGCAAATAGCCAATTCCTCCATTGACCAAAATCCCTGAATTATGATTGGGCCAGCCAAAACTGAATAGTTTTCCAAAGCGAAGATTGATTTGCTGGCCGCGTTCGAACAATCGAATTATGGAATATTCACCGTTTTTGTCCAAAATATTGCCATTATCAGTTCTAATACTGTCTAATATACCCGATTCTTTAATTTTATCGCCAAAAAGCATGTTCCATTCTGCACCAAAAAAGAAGTTTTTTCTTGTTTTATGCCAGTAATGCACACCCATATTGTGATTGAATCCATAGCGCTTGGCCATATCCCCTCCCGGAAACTGGAGTGAATAGGATAGATTAACCATGGGGGTGTTGATAATCGAATCTGCCGGACTTACCTGGGCAAACATCCATATCGGAGATAAAAACAATAGGAAAAATAAACTTTTTCGCATAATTCTTTGAAGCCGCGAAGGTAAAGATTTTCAAGGCCCCCAACAAAACGAATCAATCAACAGATTATTGATTCGGTCTTTGTAAGGAATCTGAGCAAATTGAGCCTTTGGTTGAGAGAATTATCTCTATATTTGCGCTCCCAATTAAAGCCTATGTCAGCTAACGGACAAGCCACAAAGCAAATCCAAATGGTGGATTTAAAATCCCAATACCTTAAAATTAAAAATGAGGTAGATGCAGCCATTCATTCAGTTATTGATTCTTCCGCTTTCATTGGCGGGCCAGAGGTAAAAGCCTTTTCTACAGAGCTTGCCGACTATTTAGGCTGCAAGCATGTGATTCCCTGTGCTAACGGAACGGATGCTCTTCAAATTGCGATGATGGCCTTGGGTTTAAAGCCCGGCGATGAGGTTATTACCGCTGATTTTACCTACGTGGCCACAGCCGAAGTAATCGCCTTGCTTGGTCTGACCCCTGTTTTAGTAGATGTTTTGCCCGATACTTTTGAAATTGACCCCATTGCCCTTGAAAAGGCCATAGGACCCAAAACAAAGGCAATTGTTCCGGTTCATTTGTTTGGTCAATGTGTCAATATGGAAAAGGTACTTGAAATTGCCCGTAAACACCAGTTGTTTGTTATTGAAGATACCGCACAGGCCATTGGCGCCAATTATACCATGCACGATGGAAGTACTCACAAAGCCGGCACCATGGGAGATATTGGATGTACCTCTTTTTTCCCTTCAAAAAATTTAGGTTGCTACGGAGATGGTGGTGCGCTTTACACGAATAATGACGAACTGGCGGCTAAAATCCGAATGATTGCCAATCACGGCCAGTCTATTCAATATGTGCATGATTCAATTGGTGTTAATTCAAGGCTCGATAATATTCAGGCCGCAATTCTGCGCATTAAATTACGCCATCTTGACGAGTATGCTGCTGCAAGAAATCGCGCAGCCAATTACTATGATAAAGCGCTAAATGGGGTTCAAGGAATAAAAACGCCTGCCAGGGCTAAAGGAAGCACCCATGTTTTTCACCAATATACCTTGCAGCTGAATGGCCATGACAGAACCGCGCTGCGTGAGTTTTTAGCCCAAAAAGGAATTCCTGCCATGATTTATTACCCCATTCCTTTGCACCTTCAGAAAGCCTACAAGGATAGCAGGTACAAGGAAGGAGACTTCCCGGTTACCGAAAAGTTATGTGCCTCGGTGATTTCTCTGCCCATGCACACCGAACTGGATGAATCAACACAGGAATTTATCGTTAATGCTGTCAAAGAATTTTGTCAAAAATAAACCTTAAGGAAATTATATGAACATTGCAGTTGTTGGAACAGGTTACGTTGGTTTAGTGACCGGTACTTGTTTGGCCGAAACAGGTAATCACGTGGTTTGCGTGGATATCAACGAAGAAAAAGTAAACAAAATGAAAAGTGGGGTGGTACCTATTTATGAACCACACCTTGATGTTTTGTTTCACAGAAATATCAAAGCAGGAAGGTTAAGTTTTACCACCAATCTTGCCGAGGCAATCAAGGATGCTAAAATTATTTTCCTCGCCTTGCCAACACCTCCGGGTGAGGATGGTTCTGCCGACTTGAGCTACGTTTTAGGCGTGGCTCGTGATTTGGGAAAAATCATGACAGAGTACAAGGTCATTGTCGATAAAAGTACTGTTCCTGTTGGTACAGCCGATAAGGTGCATGCAGCCTTGGCCGAAAACTACAAAGGTGAATTTGATGTTGTTTCTAATCCCGAATTTTTGCGCGAAGGTTTTGCAGTAGATGACTTCCTTAAACCGGATAGGGTGGTAATTGGTACCGATTCTCCCAAGGCCAGAAAATTAATGGAAGAATTGTACAAACCTTATGTACGTCAAGGAAATCCTATCATCTTTATGGATGAAAAATCGGCCGAATTAACCAAATATGCCGCTAATGCATTTCTGGCCACTAAAATCACTTTTATGAACGAAATCGCTAATCTTTGCGAAAGAGTAGGGGCCGATGTTGATAAGGTTAGAATTGGCATTGGTTCAGACGATAGGATTGGCAAAAGATTTTTATTTCCCGGCATTGGATATGGCGGAAGCTGCTTCCCAAAGGATGTTCAGGCTTTGGCTAAATCAGCCGCTGATGTAAATTACGATTTCAGTATTTTAAGTTCAGTGATGGCGGTTAACGAGAAGCAAAAGACCATTATTGTTCCGCGCATTCTGGATTATTTTGGTGGAAACATCAAAGGGAGAAAGTTCGCTTTATGGGGTCTTGCCTTCAAGCCCGATACCGATGATATCCGTGAGGCACCTGCCCTTTACATCATTGATGCTTTGGTAAATGCCGGAGCTTCTGTGGTTGCCTATGATCCCGAAGCAATGGAGAACGTGAAAGCATTGAAAGGAAATGTGATGTCTTTTGCAGCTGATCAGTACGAAGCACTCAATGATGCGGATGCCCTGATTATTGCTACAGAATGGAGCTTGTTCAGAACCCCTGAAATGGAGGAGTTGGGTAAACGCCTAAAAGCAAAAGTAATTTTCGACGGAAGAAATTTATACGAATTGGATGCCATGCGTGAACAAGGATATTATTACGCCAGCATTGGAAGAGAAACCGTAAAGCCCTAAATCTAATATCATGGCAAAACAAAAAAGAGTATTAATTACAGGCGCTGCAGGCTTTTTGGGTTCACACCTTTGCGATAGGTTTATCAAAGAAGGTTGTCATGTCATTGGCATGGATAATCTGATTACAGGGGACTTAAAAAACATTGAACATTTGTTCAAATTAGAGAGCTTCGAATTTTATCATCATGATGTTTCTAAATTTGTTTTTGTTCCGGGCGACCTGGATTATATTTTGCATTTTGCCTCTCCTGCAAGTCCAATCGATTATTTAAAAATTCCTATTCAAACCCTCAAAGTTAGCTCTTTGGGTACCCACAATTTGTTGGGCTTGGCAAGGGTGAAAAAAGCCAGAATTTTGGTTGCCTCTACTTCTGAAGTTTATGGCGATCCTTTGGTTCATCCACAAACCGAAGATTATTTGGGTAATGTGAATGCGGTTGGTCCAAGAGGTGTTTATGATGAAGCCAAACGATTCATGGAAGCCATGACAATGGCCTATCACACCTATCATGGTTTAGAAACCCGCATCATTCGTATCTTTAATACTTACGGACCCAGAATGAGGCTCAATGATGGCCGTGTATTACCTGCCTTTATCGGCCAAGCTTTGCGTGGCGAAGATTTGACCATGTTTGGCGATGGTTCTCAAACACGTTCCTTTTGTTATGTAGATGACCTGGTAGAGGGAATTTATCGACTGCTGATGAGTGATTATGTTTATCCTGTCAACATTGGTAATCCGGCTGAAATAACCATCAAAGAATTTGGCGAAGAAATTTTGAAACTAACCGGTGCAAATCAAAAATTAATTTCCTTGCCTTTGCCTCAGGACGATCCAAAGCAACGCAAACCCGATATTACCAAGGCCAGAGAAATTCTTGGCTGGGAGCCGAAAGTTGCCAGAGCCGAAGGATTAAAAATTACCTACGATTACTTCAGAAATTTACCCAAAGAGGAATTGTATAAAACCGAACACCGCTCTTTTGATGCTAAATAGATAGGTTTAGGACAATGAACTAAAAAGCCGGGAATTATTTTCCCGGCTTTTTAGTTCTTAAATAATTTCTGATAACCTGTAGGGTCAAATTAGTTTCAGAAACTTTATTGCCTTTCGCTACGCTTCCTGAATTACTTTATGGTGAAAATCCCGTACTGTTCCATATCCTTATACCGACCTGCAATGAGCAGTTCACTTTCGCTTACTTGTTGAAAAATCCTTGGCCTCAAATCAACGGCTATTTTTTCTGCCCTGCATACTTCTTCTCTGCTTACTTTTCCGGTCGGACTGATGGTTGCCATGGCAAGAATAGCGTCCTTTCCCATAACCTGAAAGTTTCTGTAATTGCCGTAATCCCGCTGTAAATTCTCTACATGTTCATTATACAGAATATAGAGATATCCGTTTTTTTTAATGTAGGCATAACCAGAATACTTTTCTTCGTTTTCAGATCTTTGTAGTTTCGGAACAACAGCAAACCATTCAAATTTTCCTTCCTTATCAATGTTTATGACCAAAACGTTGTTGTTGTAATAGGTATAGGTAGTATAGCTTCCTCCGTTTCCTGTGTTATGTGTAGTAACCACTAAATAGGAATTCTCTGCAAGAATAGTTCTTGAACCATCATCATTTAAGATAACTTCATTCATTACATATTGCGGTAATTCATAATCTCTCTTTCCAGCTTCTTCCTTTTTTTTGGCCCTTTCTTTCTTTCTTTCTGACATGTCCATAGAAACTATTTCAAAAGGAAATGGCTCGCGGCGGATTTTAGAATTTTGTTTGGTGTTCAGGTCCATGGTTAAAGAAAATACACCGTCGGTACCTGCACCAAACTTTTCTTTGCTATAAAAACCAACCACGTCAATGATGTTTTTATCCACAATTTTCAAATCAATGCTTTTGATATAGGCATCCTGATCAAAACTTAAATCCATACTTATTTCCTTTTTACCATTATCGTTATAGGCAAGCACCATAAAATGTCCCTCTGCTTCTCTATAAGTCCATATTCCTCCGCCTTCTTTGTCAATTTTCTTGCCGATGATGTAAACATTGGCATCATCATCTACCATCCATGAGGTAATATGAAATTTGTCATTCGGAAAAGGCAAGGTCACTTCTTTTTTCCAAACCACATTGAAAGCATCATCGTAAATAATTAAGTCGAATTGTTCAGGTTCTTTGCTTTTAACACGATGCTTGTTAATGATCAATACCTTTGTTCCGTCATAACTGTAATCAATACGAAAATCGCTGCCATACTCCTTTTTTCCGTGTGGCACCGTCATAAGTTTCGACCGGTTGGCAGCAACAGAAGGTTTTTCATCCTGAACCTTACTTGCGTATAAAACATCAGCTTCGGCTTTTTTGTTAAAGCCTGTTTCAAACATGTATAATCCCGATTTTAAGCTAACAAATTTTTCGAAAAAGAAAGTTTCGTTTTCTGTTTTGTTTTTCTCGGGGTATTCCCACAATCCTTTCTGGGTAAGTTGATTGCTGATTCTTTGTAAATACTCAGGTTGTGCATGTCCCTGCCCGTATTCACCGTGATCCCATTCTCCTTGAAGCAGATAACCCCCATCATCAACTTTTAACACTCCTGTGATGTGAGCTTTCGCAATTCCTTTGAACTCGTTGCCCCATTTGAGCGAAAATCTACTTTGCCCGAAGCCCTGATTTGTAAAGAAAGAAGTCAATAGGGCGAGAAGAATGATAGGATAAATTCTGTTCATGAATTTTTTTTACGAAAAATATGACTTTTCAAAATCGATTGCAAGTTTAATCCTTATTATCAAATAGTTATTTTCCTATGGTTAAATTTTTGCTTCTATCCGGTTTGGGTAATTTTTTTAAATCTCAAGCAGAAATTTATTGAACCGGCAAAAAAATTGTGTTTTCCAAAATTCAATGGAATATTGCCGGGTGTTGATGAAAACAAAAAGCCCTTGATTAATTCAAAAATCAAGGGCTTTTGTTTTTCGGAGGTCCCGAGCGGATTCGAACCGCTGTACAAGGTTTTGCAGACCTCTGCCTAGCCACTCGGCCACAGGACCCTAAGGGGCGCAAAAATAATAAAATTTATTTATTTCAGCCTTTTTGTTCGCGTTTTTCTGTAATCCAAATGGAAACAGAGCTTACATCAATCCCAATGGGCGGACTCACTTTCCTCACTTCCACCTTGATTTCGGTCAGGTTGGCCGATAGTTGCCACAAAGCATCCACAATCCTTTGGCCAACCTGCTCAATGAGTTTTGACCTAACTTTCATTTCCCTGAAAACAATGGCAGATACCGCTACATAATCAATGGTTTTGCTTAAATCATCCAAGGCCGCTGCTTCAGAAAAATCGGTTTTCATCCAAACGTTAACTATAAACTCAGTTCCAATAAGTGCCTCTTCGGGTAAACAGCCGTGGTAGCCCTGAACCCTTAAATCATTGATGGTAACTAAATGCTCAATCATACTTTTGGCAGTGCTTTTAAGGCATTTTCAAATCTGGCCAATACACTTTCTTTCCCCATCCATTCCATCATTTCGTACAAGGCCGGCCCACCGCCTACACCACTTAGTAATACCCTGAATAATTGCATCACTTGGCCGGGAGCAATTCCCATACGTTCTGCGGTTTGTTTAAACTGGTTTTCTGTGCTTAAGGCATCAAATGAGCTAAGGTTTTCAAGGTCTTTGTGCAGCGCCTCAAAAAAACCTTTTGCCGCAGCGTTCCATCTTTTTTGAATTACCACTTCGTCATATTTTTCAGGCATTAAAAAGAAATAGGACCCAAGGCTCCAGAATTCATGAACAAAATGGGCCTTTTCCTTCATTAATTTGCAAAAAACAATCAGTTTCTCGCTGTCAGGCATTGGCAGGCCTAATTCATCAAGTTTTACCTTTAGTTGTGGTGCAAATAATTCGGCCAACTCCTGATCCGTTTTCAGGCGCAGGTATTGCTGATTGAACCACTTTGTTTTTTCAGGATCAAACCTTGCTCCGGATTTACTTACTCTTTCAATAGAAAATTGAGCAATCAATTCTTCCATCGAAAAAATTTCCTGAGTGGTTCCTGGGTTCCAACCCAGCAAACTTAACATATTGGTAAAAGCCTCAGGAAAGAAACCGCTTTCTCTGTATCCAACGTAACTTTCACCGGTTCTTTCATCATGCCAATTCAAAGGGAACATTGGAATTCCTGATTTGTCGCGCTTGCTAAGCTTTCCATTTCCATCAGGCTTTAAAATCAATGGCAAATGAACCAAATGCGGCATACTTGCTTCCAAGCCAAGAAATCGCCATATTAATACATGCGAGGGTGCTGAGGGCAACCATTCTTCTCCACGAATGATATGACTGATGTTCATTAAATGGTCGTCAACAATATGTGCCAAATGATAGGTTGGCATGCCATCCGATTTTAGTAGTACTTTATCATCGATGGTTGCAGAATTTACCGATACCCAACCTCTGATTAAATCATGAAATCGGATTTCTTCGTTGCGCGGAACCTTTAGTCGAACCACATGGGGCACTTTTTCTTGCAACAACCTTTTTACTTCATCCTCCGGCAGGGTTAAAGAATTGCGCATGTGTTGTCTGCTCACCGCATTATATTGTGGCGAAACAACCTTTGCCGCCTCTAAACGTTTGCGCATGGCATCCAACTCTTCAGCGGTGTCAAAAGCCAAGTAAGCGTGGCCATCCCGTACCAACTGATCAGCAAAAGGTTGATATAACCCTGCATCTTTTCGTTCGCTTTGACGATAGGGTGCAAAAGGACCTCCTTTGCTAACGCCTTCGTCAATATGGATGCCGCTCCATTGAAGGGCTTCAACTATATATTCCTCTGCTCCGTTTACATATCGGGTTTGGTCAGTATCTTCAATCCGCAGCAGGAAATCGCCCCCGTGCTTTTTTGCAAAAAGGTAATTAAAAAGGGCTGTCCGCACACCACCCATGTGTAGTCCACCGGTTGGGCTGGGGGCAAAACGAACCCTAACTTTGCGTTGTGTATTTTCCATATTTATTAAAAAGGGCTGCAAAGATAGCGTTTTGTGGGCTTAATTCTGCCGACCTTTGTGCAGGTCAAGGGTAAATTCTTGCTCATCCTTTCGTTTTTTCATGAGTTTTACGGTTCCATTTTTAAGGCATTGCCGTTGGTTGGAGTTTCTTATTCTTGATAGAAGATTGAAAATGCTTGAAGCAGTTAACAGCCTCATCCAATAATAATCCGCTATTCCCGGAATCTGTATTGTACAATTTTTTTTTCATCCTTTTTGATATGCCTGCATTTTCAACTTACTTTGCAGCATGTTGCTACTTTCTCCCGAAAACTGGAATGATTACAGCCTAATTGATTGCGGAAATTTTCAAAAGCTGGAACGTTTTGGTAATTATGTTACCATCAGGCCCGAACCGCAAGCGATTTGGACTCCTGTTTTAAGTGCCAAAGAGTGGGGGCAGCAAGCCCATGTTGTTTTTGAACAAAGGAGCAGTGCTGCAGGCGTTTGGAAAAAATTAAAAGAGATGCCCGACCAATGGAGAATTCAATATCCACTTAGGACATTGTCCAAATCTGCCGGATTTACCTTGAGATTGGGCTTAACTTCCTTTAAACATGTTGGCGTTTTTCCGGAACAGGCCGTAAACTGGGATTATATTGCGAAGGCTGTAAAATCGATAAAAAATGAACAACCTCGTTTTTTAAATTTGTTTGCCTATACAGGTGGTGCTAGCTTAGCTGCTGCTGCAGCCGGTGCGGTAGTTACTCATGTTGACAGCATTAAACAGGTAATTACATGGGCCAACCAAAACGCAGAATTATCCAACTTACAAAACATACGTTGGGTGGTTGAAGATGCCTTAAAATTTGTAAAACGTGAAATCAAGCGTGGTAATACCTATCACGGAATTATTCTGGATCCCCCTGCATACGGACATGGTCCGGAGGGAGAAAAATGGAAATTGGAAGAACAGTTGAATGAAATGGTTAGCGGAGTTTTAAAATTATTAAATCCCGAACAGCATTTTTTGATTTTAAACACCTACTCCCTTGGCTTATCGGCAATGGTGGTGGAGAATCTTCTTTCGCCCTATGCAGGTAAAAACCTCGAAACAGGCGAATTGTTTTTAAGTGCACAATCAGGGGTTAAATTACCACTGGGTGTTTTTGGCCGTTTCGTAAAAAATTAGCTATCCTATTTTTCCTCGTTTTTTTTCGAATCCGGTCAATTTCCTCTTATTTGACTACTGCAACTAATGATTAATCAGTAGTTTTAGTTTTAACACAGCAGCAACGGTAATGGCATCTCTTACTTCGCCTTTCATCACCATGGCAAAAAGTGTTTCAAAAGGAATTTTTTTCACTTGAAGGACCTCCGTTTCCTCAGGTGCAGCCTCAGTAAAACTTAATCCACGGGCCACAAAAACAATGGCTTCCTCGTCACTGACCGAGTTGCTCAAATCCATGGTTAACAGCAGTTCATAGTGTTGGGCAATAATCCCGGTTTCTTCTAATAGTTCGCGCGCAGCCGATTCTTCATAGGGCACCTTCGGATCTCCTCCGCCTTCAGGGATTTCCCAACTATATTGTCCCAGCGGATAACGATATTGTCCAACAATCCAGGTGTTATTGTTTTCATCCAATGGAATTACCCCGATGGCCTTGTTTTTAAAGTGTATCGTGCTATAAACTCCCGGATTTCCCGCTGGATTAATCACTTCATGTTTTTGAACCCCAATCCATGGAGTGTCATAAACCCATTCACTTTGAGTCGTTTTCCAAGGGTTTTTTTCTGCTGTGCTCATGGATGATTTTCTTCTGCCAAGGTAATGATTTCAGCTTCAAATTAGGCCCAACTTAATTTATTAGGCCTGATTTTTAAATAAAACGCTAATTTTGGCAATAAATTCTTAAAAAATCTTTCGCGTTTAACAAAAACCTGCTAATATTGCGTATTGAACCCGTTTCATTGCGGGTAAAGGACTATGATTATGAAAAAATTTGCTGCCCATATTTCCATGTTTACATCAAAACATTACTTCACGTTGGCACTAACAGCCCTTGCTTTCATTGGCTCTGTTTCTGCCGGAGAAATTACCGTTCAAGGAAATTACTACGGAAAAAATATTTTCGTGCAAAATCCTTATGCTGGTGGTGCGGGTTTTTGTATTACCGAGGTGAACGTAAACGGTAAGGTAACCACAGACGAAATTCAGCAAAGTTCCTTTGAAATTGATTTGGCAGCCTTGCAGTTGGTTACAGGCCAAAAAGTGGAAATAAAAATCAAACACAAAGACGATTGTAAAACCAAGCCCAAAGTGGTGAATCCTGAGGATTTAAAACCTCGCAGCTCCTTTGAAATTGTTCCTGGTTCCATGAAGGTTGGAAAGGATGGAAAATTTTCTTTTACCACCAAAGGCGAAACAGGTAAGTTAACTTTTGTGGTTGAACATTATCGTTGGAACAAATGGGTGAAGGTGGCCGAAATTGAAGGCAAAGGAACGCCTGACCAACATTATTATGAAATAAAATATGTTCCCTTTTCGGGCGAAAATAAAATTCGTGTAAAACAGGTGGATGTTACTGGTCCCAGATTGTCTGACCCAATCAAATACAGATCGCTGAGCCCGGTCATTACTTTCAAACAGGAAAAAGACCAAAGCATAACTTTTTCTGCAGATACCAAATGGGAAGTGTTTGATACCTTTGGTAATGTTGTGTTGCAAGGCTTTGGTTCCACCATTGATGTTAGTTCGTTAAAAAAGGGAACTTTTTACGTGAACTACGACAATAAAACCGGTGATAAATTCACAAAAAAATAATTTCTTTCTCCTTGTCGGGCTTCCTCAAAATTGAACACCTTGGCATTGCTGTTTCCGATTTGGAAAAAGCAAACCGATTGTTTCAATTGTTAAGCGGAACTCCCCACTATAAAGTAGAGGAAGTGGCCTCTGAAAAGGTTACCACATCCTTTTTTAAAATTGGTGAAAGCAAAATAGAATTGGTTCAGGCCGGTGCTCCCGATGGTGCAATTGCTAAATTCATTGATAAACGGGGCGAAGGAATTCATCATGTTGCTTTCGAAGTTGAAAATATTTTGGAAGAAATGGAACGACTTCGATTGGCAGGTTTTACACTCCTAAATGATGAGCCCAAAAAAGGGGCCGACAATAAGTTGATTTGCTTTGTGCATCCAAAATCAACCGGCGGAATTTTGCTGGAACTTACACAAGAAATTATTTAATTTTCCGGTCGGCTATCATTGCGTAGTTTTTAAAAAGATCAAGAATATCGACACCATCGAGAAGGTGGAAAGCAGGTATTCCACAGCGAGCAGCCCCTTCAATATGTTGAGGCGAGTCGTCAATAAACAGGCAACGCTCCTTCACTAAATTATTTTGAAGGATAACAAAATTGAAAATATCTGTATCAGGCTTTCTTTTGCCGATTTCGCTGGAGTAATAAACTTTTTCGAAAATTTCAGGAAAAGGATTTTTGCCAAATTGATTTATCAATTGCCGGGTAAAAGCTTCAATGTGGATGCTATTGGTGTTACTGATTAGAAAGAGACGGAATTTTTTTGAGAGTTGTTGCAACAATTGAATTCTTTTCTCAGGGATGTCGAGCAGTATGGCATTCCAGGCATTTTTTATGGCTTCATTTTCAAGTTGCATGTTCGAAACGGCTCTAATTTGCCGGTAAAATTCAAGGTCGCTGATTTGCCCCTTTTCTAATTGGTCGAACAATTGATTTTGCTTTGCCTTGCTAAACAAGCGATCGAATTCCGAAACACCCAGCTGCTCAAAGGCTTTTTTTGTTAACGTGTAATCGATATTGATAATAACCCCGCCTAGGTCGAATAATAGGACATCTACCTGATCGGGTGAAGGTATTTGATGCAAGATGCTCATCGGATAATTTTGATAAAACCTTGTAAAAATATATCTTTGCAGCGCATTTTAGAAATCAGGTTTTTCTTGATTTTAGGGCCTATAGCTCATTCGGTTAGAGCAACTGACTCATAATCAGTAGGTGCTTGGTTCGATTCCAAGTGGGCCCACAAAAAATTTTTGGTGGGATGGTATTGGAATTTGAAAGTTAACCCTGATTACTATCGTTGATAGGTATCGAGGGGACAAGGTTGGATTCCAAGGTTTTTTTAGAGTATTATAGTGTTAATTAAAGAAATATTGGAATGATAGGATGTTATCTAATTTATAGTGATACGCTTAAAAGGTTTTATATTGGGATTAGCCATGACCTGATAGCCAGAATAGAAAAGCATAAGGTAAATTTTTACGGTAAAAATCATTTTACTTCCAAAGCAAACGATTGGAAAGTTGAGCTTTTTATAGAATGTGAAAATTTTGCCCAAGCAGTAAGAATAGAGAGGCATATTAAAAGTATGAAAAGTAGTAAATACAACCAAAATTTAATTAACTACCCAGAATTAGTCCAAAAAATAAAGGACAGGTTTAAGGAATAAAAATAGAATATTCACCCCGATAGCTATCGGGGGTGCTTGGTTCGATTCCAAGTGGGCCCACAAAAAAAGGGTTTAACAAATATAGTTAAACCCTTTTTTTATTGCGTAAGGCCGAAGTCTTTAGTTCCTTCTGTCGCCAAATAATCTCAACAACATCAAAAACAGATTGATAAAATCAAGATATAGCGTTAGTGCTCCTAAAATGGTGAGTTTTGATTTTGTTTCGGTATCATAAACGTTACCTGCACCAATGTTCTTCAGTTTTTGTACATCATAAGCGGTAAGTCCTGTAAATACTGCAACGCCAACGTAGCTGATGATATAATCCAGCATTTCGCTATGCATAAACCAATTAACCACTGTGGCAATGATTATTCCCACCAGGGCCATCATGAGGATACGACCGAAGCTTGTTAAATCTTGCTTTGTGGTGTAACCTAGTACTGCCATTGTCCCAAACATTCCAGCAGTAATTGCGAAGGTGAGGAAGATGGAACTCATGGTATAAACCAGTAGAATAAAACTCAAACTAATTCCCACCAATGCCGAGTAGCTCAAGAAAAGAATAATCAGGGTAGAGTAAGAAAGTTTATTAAAGGCAAAGTTCATGAGCAAAACAAAACCCAATGGTGCCAACATAACAACCCATCCAAGCATGGTCATTCCTCCTCCGTTTAAATCCACAAGTTTTCCAACCAATGAAAGGTCAGAAGCAAACCACCAAGCGGCCGTTGCGGTAATCATTAAGGCAAGAAACATCCAGGAGAAAACACCGGTCATGAAGGTACGGGCTGCATCAGCGCTGATGGTTCTTTGCGATTGATTGATGTTTAAATTGTAATTATCCATTTGTGTTTATTTTTTTACAAAGATACTTATTTTGGAGGGTATCTTTTTGAAATTGATTTTTTTTGAAATTCTTAACGCTTACTTTGAAAGGGCTTGCGTTAAATTTTCTTCACGAACTCTGTCCTTAACACCATTCCGCTGCCATTGATTTTGCAATCAATTTCGGCTGGATCATCAGTTAACCTGATTTTTTTTACCACCGTTCCTCTTTTGAGTACCTGTGATGAACCTCTTACCTTTAAATCTTTAATAAGGGTTACAGCGTCTCCGTCTGCCAATAGGTTACCGTTGCTGTCCTTTACTTCCATGGTGTTTTTGTTTTTTCAGTAAAAGTAGGAAAAGGTTTAGCTTTCGGAAAGATAGGTTTTGTTAAGGATGCATTTGATTTTTTTGTAAAACACAGGGTTTCTATAAAAAAGACTGTAAAAGAATCAACCTGAATTTTTTCTTGTCGAAAAAAATCCACAAGCCCATGAGCTTCTGTGGTGGAAAGTAAAAAAGAAATTTTTTCGATTTTTAAGAGTACCCGGGGCGGGACTTGAACCCGCACAATCGCAATGATTACAGGATTTTAAGTCCTGCGTGTCTACCAGTTCCACCACCCGGGCAAGGAGGGGGCCTGAAAAAATTTTCAGGCAATTAAAAAACCCGCATCTGCGGGTTTTTGGAGCGAAAGACGAGATTCGAACTCGCGACCCCGACCTTGGCAAGGTCGTGCTCTACCAACTGAGCTACTTTCGCTTAAATTTGGGCCACAAAAATAATCATTTTTTCATATTGAACCCAAATCTGCCAAAAAAAATTGAACATTACACAGTAACTGAGTTGCTGCAAACACTTCAATCGTTTCAGAATCAATCCTATAAGGAATTTTCTGAAGGACTGTTTTTTTCTGAAAGAAAGATTCCTTTCCTGTATTCTAGGCCCGATGATACCATTTTCTTTAATCTTTCCATCTCATTTATCTTGCATTCCCTGCATGAAATGTTCAATCAGGAACAAAAAATTCTTACCAATGATATTATTCAGAAAACTGTTCGACTGCTACCCTTGTATAGAAACAAGGATCATCAGGCCTCATGGAATTTCTGGAAAACCAGTCCTTCGCAGCATTTTCCATTTGGTTTTTTTGCCCATCGCTTCCGTTTTTTCCAGATTCCAGATGATATTGATGACAGTGCCCTTGCATTAATCATTAGTGGCGCAAGTCAGGAATTGAACCTTGCCTTTCATCAAAAAATTCAGCGCTATGCCAACGGGGTTTTTAAAACCATGCGCTACCTTCCGCTTCCATGGCGGAATTGGCCTGTATATAATACCTTTTTTATTAAGGATATGCCATGCGGTTTCGATTTTGTAGCCTTGTGTAACCTAATGATTTGGCATAAAACAAACCAACTTCCCCTGATGGATACAGACAAGGCTTCCCTTGCTTTCTTGAATGATGTTTTAATGTCGGATTCGTTAGTGGATAACCCTGCTCTTTTTTCTCCCTATTACCCCAGACTTTCTTTGATTGTGTATCATGCAGCGCGCTTGGAGGGTTTGTTTCCCGGTTTTTTTCTGCCAGCCGCCAAAAATAGATTGTTGGATTTGATTCAGCTGGATTTTCCACAAAGGCAAAATTCTATGGACAACTTGTTGTTTAATATTGCTGCATTAAGACTACGGGTAAAAGAACTACCTCAAAACACCCCTTCTGTAAAGGATACACGCAGTTTTGTTTTTTTTGTTGCAGGGCTATTTGAAGAGTTTTCTTCACCGTTATTGCGGAGCTTGCGCCAACTCCCCTTCACCCATATTCAATATCATTGTCAAGCGATGGCTTTGACCTTGTGGATGGAATACTTAGTTTTGAAAGAAAAATCAAATTGAAATCATGAGATACCAAAAACACGTTTTTGTTTGTACCAATCAAAGGCCGGAAGGCGCTCCAAGGGTGAGCTGCGGAGAAAGCCACGGATTAGCGCTCGTAAACAAATTTAAGGAGTTAATTAAAGAAAAGGGACTGCAGGTGCAGATTCGTGCCCAGAAGGCAGGCTGTTTTGATATTTGCGAATTCGGCCCCAATGTAATTGTTTATCCCGAAGGTGTTTACTATGGTAAGGTACAATTAGAAGATGTTGAGGCCATCGTAACCCAACATTTGCAAAACAACCAACCTGTTGAATCACTGCGCTTACATTTTCCTCCTAAACATAAAAAAGACCATGGAAATTAAGCAAGCACAGGCCAGTGTTGATGCATGGATCAAGAGCATTGGTGTCAGGTATTTCAATGAATTAACCAATACGGTGATGTTAATGGAGGAGGTGGGTGAATTGTCAAGAATAATGGCTCGTCAATACGGAGAGCAATCATTTAAAGCCGGTGAAAGCGCTGATAGCCTTGCAGATGAAATGGCCGATGTCTTGTTTGTTTTGATTTGTTTGGCCAACCAAACAGGAGTTGATCTGGAAGATGCCCTAATAAAGAACCTTGAAAAAAAGACCAATCGGGATGCTCAACGGCATTTGCAAAATCCAAAATTATCAACCTGATTTACACCTTCTTTAATTTTTTAATTTTTTTTTGCCTTTTTCCTTTCCTGCAAAATCCCTTCTTCGTCTTATCTTTGAAAAAAAGCTTTGCCATGAATAATGAATCTAAACCCTCTGTCACCCTCAAGAAGAAGAATATTCAACAATTGATTGATTATTGCCTTGAAACAAAATTGGAATTTACTGTTTTGCCTAAAAACGGTGTTGAAGAATGGACCCTGGAAATCCAGCCTGTGACCATTACCAAAGCTGTTGCACTGGGTATGTTTTTAAGAGAAAATAAAATGGAACTCAACGGTTATGTGCCTCCGGTTATTCAAAAGGCACAAGCCAAAGGGCCTGAGAAAACTGAAAAAGTTGAGACAAAAGAAAAGCAAGTTTTGGATTTAACCGATGAACCCGCCTTGTTATTTGATGCCAATTAATTCTTTAAAACAAATAGAAGGAGAGATTCATTGACTGAGTCTCTCCTTTTTTTTGTCATTAGCCCAAATTGAATTTTTCGATGGCCATTTTCGATATTTCATTACCAATGGCTAAGGAGGCGGTTGCGGCCGGAGAGGGAGCATTCAATACGTGAATGGTGTTTCCTGAATGCACCAAACGAAAATCATCAATCATTTCTCCTTCCGGGGATAAAGCCATTGCTCTTACACCAGCTCTACCGGGAATAATATCATCCATTTCCAAGGAAGGAATTAATTTGTTCAATCTTTTCAGGAAGAAACTCTTCGAAAAGGCACCACGGTATTCATCAAGTCCAAATTTCCAGTGCTTTCTAAAAAACCTCCATGTTCCTTTAAACGCCAAGGCTTCGCGGGTATCTTTAAAACTGAAATCAGTTTTTCCATAACCTTCTCTTTTAAACACAAAGACCGCATTGGGTCCGCACTCTACTCCTCCCTGAATCATTCTGGTAAAATGGACCCCCAGAAACGGAAATTGCGGGTTGGGAACAGGGTAAATCAAGTGTTTAACTTTTTTCATTCCCTTTTCCGACAAATCGTAATAATCACCTCTAAAACCAACGATTGCATCCTTTGTAGGTGTACCTTCAAGTTTGGCTATTCTGTCGCTTTGCAAGCCTGCACAGGTAATGATGTATTTTCCTTTGAAGGTACCCTTGGGCGTTTTTACCAGGGTTGTCTCCCCTTGTTTTTCAAATCCTGTAGCTTCAGCACCGGTGAGCACTTTGCTTCCTTGAAATTGTGTGTGAATTAATTCCACATATTTTCTTGACACTGCCGCGTAATCAATAATGCCGGTACAACCCACAAAAATTCCTGCGATTCCTTCGCAGTAGGGCTCAATATCTTTGATTTGCTGGGCATTTATCTTTTCAAGACCCTCTACACCATTGGCGATGCCGTTGTTATAAACTTTTTCCATGTGAGCCAATTCAGAGGGGTCGGTAGCAACAATAATTTTTCCACAAATATCATGTGGAACCCTGTGTTCTTTGGCAAAGGCAACCAATTCTCTTCTGCCATCTACACAATTTTTTGCTTTGTAAGAACCAGGTTTATAATAAATTCCAGAATGGATAACGCCTGAATTGTGGCCGGTTTGATGGGCTGCAACTTCTTGTTCTTTTTCCAAAACAAGTACTTTTTTTTCAGGAAACCGGAGGTTGATTTTGTAAGCTGAGGCTAATCCTACGATCCCACCGCCAACAATAATGATGTCAAAATTTTCTTGGGTCACTGTTTAATCAATTAGAAATTCATTCCTAGATTTTTGAAGGTAAAGGCCCATATATCTGCCCATTCATCTATTAATTTGGAGGTGGGTTTTCCTGCTCCATGTCCTGCATTTTTATCGATTCTAATGAGGATAGGGTTTTCTGATGAGGAAGCTTTTTGTAAAGCAGCCCCAAATTTGAAGGAATGTGCAGGAACAACACGGTCATCATGATCGGCCGTTGTAATAAGGGTTGCAGGGTATTGCTGGCCTTTAATATTGTGGTAAGGGGAGTAGGACATTAGGTTAGAAAAATTTTCTTTTTCATCGCTTGTACCATAGTCTGTGGCCCAGGCATAACCAATGGTAAATTTATGATAGCGTAACATATCAAGGACACCAACCGATGGAATAGCAACTTTAAAAAGGTCGGGTCTTTGTGTCATTACTGCACCTACCAATAGCCCTCCATTTGATCTGCCATGAATGGCTAGTTTATTGGTGTTGGTGTATTTTTCACTGATTAAATATTCTGCGGCTGCAATAAAATCATTAAACACATTCTGCTTGTTTAAGAGGGTACCGGCTTTGTGCCACTCTTCACCATATTCTCCACCGCCCCTAATATTGGCAACAACATAAATTCCTCCTTTTTCAAGAAAAACCATTCTTTCTGGCTTAAATGATGGCGTAACACTGATGTTGAAGCCTCCGTATCCGTATAAGAAACAAGGATTTTCACCATTTTTCACCATGCCCTTTTTATAAATTAAAAACATGGGTATTCTTTGTCCATCAGCAGTATTGAAAAAAACCTGTTCAGTTACAAAATCCGATGGTGTAAAAGGAGTTTTAGTTTCTCTAAATACTACAGGGGCAGGTTGTAAAAAATTACTTTTGTAAATGATAGTAGGTTGCGTAAAGGAAGAATAGGAGTACCAAAAATAGTCCAGGTCATCAGCAGCGGAAATGCTTTCTACAATGCCAAGCCCTGGTAAGGAAATTTCGTTCAGTTGCTTACCTTCTAATGAGTAAATATAGAGTCTAGAAGTTACATCTTTTAGCGTCTTTACAACAAAGAATTTCCCCGACTTTTCTACTCCTTCCAAAAGGTCTTTGCTTTCTCCTATAACATCTTTCCAATTTTTTTGGTCAGGATTTTTAAGGTCAATAGAAACTAATTTATAGTTGCTGGCATTTAGGTTAGTTAAGCAATACAGAACTTCTCCTTCATTCCCAATGATGGAATAATCATTGTCGAAATTTACAACCAAATCAACCCACTTGGACGATGGATTTTTCAGGTCCTTAATTTTGAGCGCATTCCCTGAAGTTGAAGAACTGATGCTAAGAATCAAAAACCTTTCGTCCTCTGTAACCTGCGCTCCGAAATTAAAGTTGCCATTTTTTTTATCTTCATAAATCAGTTTGTCGTTCGATTGGCTAGTGCCGATTTGATGAAAATAAACTTTATGGAATTGATTTTTTGCAGAGTATTCTTTTCCTTTTTCGGGTGCGTCATAAGCACTGTAATAAAAACCATTGCCTGCAAAGGCAATTCCTGAAAATTTTACCCATTGGATTTTGTCTTTAAGTTCATTGCCGGTTGCAGTTTCCTTAAGATGAATTTCATTCCAATCACTTCCGGCAGTGGATAGCGAATAGGCAAAATATTTTCCATCCTTAGAAAAAGAATAGCCACTGATGGATGTTGTTCCATCTGCAGAAAGGGTATTGGGGTCAATTAATACATCCCCTTGGTATCCTGCGTCTTTGGTCCGATAAAGGACACTTTGATTTTTGGTTCCATCATTGCGAAATGTAAAAAAATATTCGCCCTTTTTGAAAGGTATAGAAACCTTTTCGTAGGTATAGTGCTCTCTTACCCGGTTTTTTAAATCTGCCCAAAATGGAATAGATTTTAAATAATAGTTGGTTAATTTATTTTGAGCATTAACCCAATTCGCGGTTTCTTCCGAACGGTCATTCTCTAAAGGACGGAAATGATCAATTATTTCTTCACCAAAGTAATTATCCACAGCCTCACTCATTGGTGCGGTAGGATAAGATAGTTTTTCTTGGGCATTGATAAGTTCCAAACTCGAGGCAAAGGCTACACAACAGGATAGAAAGGTTTTTATCTTCATCAGCGTTTCGATTTTAATTACAAGGATAAACAAAGTATTTCAATCATCGAAATACGGGAGGGGATATTGTATTTTTTTAAGATTGGATAAACGACTTAAGACAAATTACAAGAATTTATGTTCGGTAAAGTTCAAAAAACTAATTTTTACTTATTAACATCCGGTTCTTTAAAGAAATAAGAATAGCTGGCATAGGCGCCCAATTATAGGCTCTACCTTTAAATATCAATTGTTTTATGATGAATTCTTCGAAAAGTTTTTTCAATTCCCTAAAAATCGAAAGCCGGTTTTTCTCCCTTTTGGTGATTTTTTTGCTCGGTTTTAATTAGTCATTTGCAGCCGATTGTTTCAGCTATCAGAGCGGTGATTGGGCAGATCCGCTTAGTTGGACGACCGATCCATCTGGAACCACTTTGGTTGGCAGTGCGGTTCCTGGAGCAACCGACAATATTACTGTTTTGAACGGCCGTGCTATTTTTACCCTTGTCAATAGAACCGTGGTAAATACCACACTGGATCTTGGCGGATCTCTTGATTTAGGTACCACAACAGGCTGTAATTTAGGAAATGTCCTCGGCCAAGGTTTACTTCGTTTATCTTCCTTAACCTTTCCAGGCGGAACCTATACTTCTTTTTTTCGGTGGCCGATGGAACCATTGAATACTATAAGGTAGGCGGTGCTGGTACAGCGCTCCCGAATCAATTAACCTATAATAATTTGATTCTTTCTAATTCAGGGTTATCCAACCAAACTTTGATTTTCTCCAGCCCTTCCGCTCCAACCACCTATACCATCAATGGTGATTTTTCAATTACCCGTTCAGGCGCTGGTACCATGAATGTAGTTTTGGCAAATTCTGCAAACATTGTTAATCTGAACATTTCTGGGGGTGTAGCGGTAAGTTCAGGCTCAAGCCTTACCTGTAGTTTAAACAATGCCATTCATAATATTTCTGTTGGTGGAGATTTTATCAATAATGGAAGTGTTGACCTTAGTAATTCTGCTCAGTATGTTGCGGCAACCAATGGTGCTGCCAATCTGATTTTTACCGGCACCATCAATAGCGACCTTTCCTGTTCAGGAGTAACTGATGTTTATTCTCTTACGGTTAACAAAGGAACCGACCAAACGTATATCTTGCACGTATATGCAAGTTTGTCTTCCAATTTCAGGGTATTTACCAATGGCACCGCCCTTGTAATTACCAATGGTACCCTAAGGCTTGGAACGAATATTAGTTTGACGAGAATTAATGGTGGAGGTAATTTTGATGTAAGCACAGCTGCTAATTCCGCCGGAGGACTATGGGTGGATGGTGCAGATTTGATTTTAAATGGCGGTTGCAACGCTATTGTAGTTTATGGAAAATTTAGAATCAGTGCAGGTAATTTCCAAATCGGAAATGAAGGACTGGTTATTCGTTTTTCAGGACAAATTTTAATTGAAGGTGGAACCTCCATCATTGAGAAATACAGAAGCTCCACCATTGGCGGGGTACATATTGGGTCTTTTACCATGACGGGAGGAACGGTTACCATTGACGGTTCTAGGGCAGGCTCCTCCAATGCAGACTCTCCACGGTTTAGCCATCCCTTTCCAGGTCAAAGTTTTATTATGAGTGGCGGTACCATGAATATTGCAGCCCCCGAAACCGGAACAGCCACCAATGGAGGTATTTTGATTGCCTGTGATCCTTCTAACATCAGTGTAACCGGAGGAACCTGGAATGTAACCCTTCCTGCAAGTGCTACCAATTTTAACATCTGCTCAACAGCTCCTTTCTATGATTTAAATATTTTAAAAGCTGGCGCTGGAGCCTCTGTGGTTACTTTGAATAATCAGGTAATTGGCCCATCGGTTATTGAGCCTTACCGACCAAGTCCGGTATTGGCTCAACCCCTTGTAGTGCTTAACAACCTGACGCTGGTAACAGGAAATTCCCCAACATTAAGTGCCGGAACCCAGAATGTTGTAGTATCGAAAAATTTCGAAATTCAGGCATCAACCACCTACAATCCTGGAACAAATACCACCATTTTTAATGGCACAGGTAGTCAAACCTTTACCAATAATGGAACCATTACCAGTGGCTTAAATAATCTAACGGTTGACAAACCGGTTGCCAAGTCTTTGTTTTTGGCTGGCTCCGCTGCTACGTTCAATGTACTGGGAACTTTGACCATACTTAATGGAACGCTTGCAGATGCAGGTAAAACCGTTAACGTGGCCGGCAATATCGTAAACAGCGGTAATCACACAGGAGCAGGAAGCATTGTATTAAACGGAACTGGTGCGCAACAGTTGGGTGGAAATGGAACTGGAAAATTCAATAATTTAAGTTTGAATAAAACAGCCGGCTCGGCCACGTTAACGGCTAACCAAACTGTAAATGGTACTTTAAGGTTAGCGAATGCCGCAGCAATTTTTGATCTCAGCACCTTTAACCTCTCGCTTTCATTGAATACAAATATTTATGATGCATTGGTGAGAGTAGGCACTACCTTTTCAAACACCAAAATGATTCGTACCGCAGGAAATGCTTCTGATGGCGGATTGTCGAAAAGGTTTTCTGCTGTAGTTTCATCTTTTACCTATCCTTTGGGCAGCGGAGTTGAATATACTCCGTCAACCTTTCAGGTAACGGGAGCAGCAACTACCTATGGTACAGTTACTGTTCGCCCTGCAGCCCTTGAACAACCCAATGTTTTGGTTACAGGAAGATGCTTAACATATTATTGGAAAGTTACTCAAAGTGGCTTTAATTTAGGTCCGGCTACCGTTACGCAAACATTCCAATATGCCGATGCCGATATTGTTGCTGCAGGCGATGTATCCGAGGCTGAATATGTGCCGGGAAGGTTTCGTTTGGCTACTAATTCTTGGGCTTCAACAACCCCTGCCGATATCAATACTGCAACCAATACCATCACTTTTACAGGAGCAAGTTTTAATACACTCATTGATGGAGACTACACCGCAGGAGATAACAACCCAACCGACCCCTTTGCAACCATTCTAACTTATTATTCCATGAGGAATGGTGATTGGGATGATACCAATCCTGCTACCACACCCTGGAGCACCGTTGGCCATTCAGGCCCGGCAGCAGGCACCATTCCCGGTCCTTCTAATCCGGTGGAAATTGGAAATGGAACTTCCATTAATCACACGGTCACTGTTAGCAATAACGGAAAAACTTCTGGTTCACTAACCATAGGAAATAACTCGGTTTTAGATTTAGGCACAACCACCAATCATAATTTCTCTACCTACTTTATCGGCTTAATTCCATCACAAGGAACTTTACGCATTTCTTCCTCTGCCGCAACTGCACAGTTTCCTGGAGGAGATTTTGGTTCTTTCCTTGGTACCGCTGGAGGAACAGTGGAGTATTATACAACGGGTGTACAAGACTTTTTAATCCCTACCACTTCCTTTACCGCGTTTTCACTGGCTAATTACAGAAATTTAACCCTTGCTCTCGGTACCGGAAGAAGCATTACTTTTCCGAATATCGACCTACTAATTCATAGTACACTGAATATTAACGGAGCATCATCAACCGGCCTTGCCTTATTGAATGGGGCCTCATCAAGAAACCTTACTGTTACACAAAACTTGAATGTGCTTGGCGGTAACCTTCGCTTTCAAAATAACAATGCACAAAGCCTTTCCATTGGAAGTAGTATATCAATTACTGCAGGCGCCATTTTCGATGTGAGCGGTGCAGGTACTGCCGTTAGCAACACCATTTCAGTTGCTGCTAATATTACCAACAATGGTACACTTGATTTTAATGCCGGTGGCGGAAGAGTTTGTAATATTACCTTCACAGGAGCCGCCAACCGAACCTTTGGCGGTTCAACATGGGGCGCAACAACAGATGTGAATTTACTTACAGTAAACAAAGGCACTTCTCAAAGCCCTGTTCTTACCCTAAATGTGCTGGGTGCTTTTACCGCTCCTTCTAACAATTGGTTAACCCTTACGAATGGAACATTAACTATTTCTAAAGCCGTTACCTTAACCCTTACCAATGCCGCAGCCACCAATTTTACCATTCCGGCCAATGCTGCACTTGTTGTGAATAATGCCTCTGCTATCATCAATATTGCACAAGCGGCCTCTGATGCCTCTGATTTAATCCTTGCCGGAAAATTGCAAATCAACGCAGGTACCGTCAACATTGGGGTTGCAGGAAACAACAACAACAACGATATTGAATATGCGGCAAGTTCGGCCCCTCAAATTATCTTAACGGGTGGAGCATTGAATGTAAACGGTCAGATCAGAAGAAACGTGAGCATCACTACTGGTGCCCTTGTTTATGATCAGTCAGGAAGCAGTGCTGTGGTGATCAGGGGAAGAAATGCAGATCTTACCAGAGGAAAGTTGGAAATTGATAATCCAGCCAGTGCATTTAACATGGCCGGTAACGCAACGCTCACCATTGAACGAGGTGCCGGTACTACCTATGGCGATCTTTATCTTGCACCTGCTTCTTCCACGGTTACAGGCGGTACCATTATTTTCCAACAGGGAAATATCAATACCAACCAAACCTATAGAGTTGATTCCACGGTTCCTTTGTTTAACCTAACAGCATCAGGTACTGACGCAAACGATAATGCAACCGTTCAATTGGTGGTTCAGCCCTTAATACTAAAAGGCTCATTGGTTATTGCCAATAGTTTTAGCGTATTTAAGGCCAATG
>JBILVQ010000147.1:0-7585 GCA_044370375.1 Bacteroidia bacterium | reverse complement strand
TGCCATTTTGTATTTTATTCATTCGAGGACTTCCTTTACGGCTATTGATGAGAAAATTTTTTCATCCTATCATCCTGTAAAAGATTTTATTTTTACAATAAGGAATGGCTTTTCAATTCCATGGTTGTGGTTGAAACAACTTGCGTTTATTTTTTCTAACCACCGACAAACGCATTCCATGGTTTGTATGTTCGCAGGCTATCACAGTTTTGTTCCTGTTCTTTGGGGCAAAATTTTTTCAAAAAAAGTTTACATTGTAGCTGGCGGTATTGATTGCGTGAGTTTTCCTGCGATTCGTTATGGTAATTTTCATAAATTCTGGCTCTCAAAACTAACCGCATTTTCATTCAGAAATGCAACCCATATTTTTCCTATTTCGGAGTACCTTGTTGAGGGAGCTTATCACTACGATAAGGCTCACCCGAAAGCGCAGGGAATAAAAGTATGGTGCAGAAATATTCAAACGCCTATTACGGTTGTTTACAATGGCTTTGAATGCGAAAAATGGTTTCGGCTCGAGAATGAAGTTGCTCCTAAAGGTAGCTTTTTGACCATTGCATCTAATCTTGACAATGGCACCCGGATGAAGATAAAAGGGGTAGATTTGGTGTTGGAATTGGCCGCAGCTCTCCCGGATTGCAGTTTTACAATCATTGGCAAAGATCAACCCGATGCTCAATTGGTGATACCAGCCAATGTAAAAATATTACCTTTTATGGAGCACCGCCAACTTCGTGAGGTTTATTGCAGGCATCAGTTTTATTTACAACTTTCAGTTTCGGAAGGATTTGGCAATACCCTTGCCGAAGCCATGCTTTGCGGTTGCGTTCCTATTGGCTCTTCCTCAGGATCTATCCCAATGGTATTGGGTGATAAAGGTTATATATTGCACCAAAAAAATTTAAATGATTTAATGAAGCTGGTAGAATTTGCCATGGCCGATACGAACTATGATGCCAAACAAAAATCGGGACGACAACACATCATCGACTCTTTTTCTATACAAAAAAGAGAAGCACAATTAAAGAAACTCATGCACCTTTAAAAATGGGCAAGCGTATTTTTTTTCTTTTTGTTTTCCTTTCTCTGCCACAATTGATTTCTGCATTAGTAGCTAAATCTGATGCCGAAGTAATAATCCATGAACGGGTCATTAACCGATTGCTACAAAAAATCGGAACCATTACTGGTGAGGCCGATTACAAAGTTCTGTTTGTTTCCGGAAAGTATCAATGGACCATGGATCACGCTGCCATACATTTGTTAAAGGATTCTGCCTTTTTTGAAGCAGACTTAAAAGTGGAAACCGGGTTTAATAGTTATTCGAACAAAGTAATCGGAAAACTCTCCATTAAATATTTGCCGGAAAAGAATAAAATTTCCATTCGGCTCGTGGATGCTCCTTTCCCAATTGTGCTGAAGGTTTTCGGGCAGGAATTTAATTTGAAAACCATCCAATTGGAAGAGTATTTTCCTGACGATTTTTTGTTCGATGGACCCGGCAGTATTCAAACAGATTTTTCTATGACTATGCCCGATCAAAAGGTGAGAGTATTCAGAGGATACAGCAAAAAACACCAGTTGCTGATTGAAAAAGAATTAATTAGAATGCTTGCAGAAATTGATTTTCAGGAAGTGCTGCCGCTAAAAAAAAATTAATTCAGATTTAGTCCTCCGAAAAGTCGTCAGGAAATTCAAAGTGATACAAGGGGTCAAACTCAGATTGATGATCAAGGGTAATCAAATCTTTTAAAATTCCATTTTTAAGTCCATAAACACAGCCATGAATTACCGGAGCTTTACGCTTTGCCCAAGCCATTTGAATGATGGATGTTTTCGCAAGGTTTAAGACTTGTTCTTTCACAGTGAATTCAACCAGTAAATTGGTTTTTTCTTCTTCATTTTTAATGGCATCCAATTCTTCTTTGTGCAGCCTGTAAACGTCCTTTATATTTCGAAGCCATTTGTTGAGCAAACCAAAATGGATGTTACCAAGGGCAGCTTTAATTCCCCCGCAACCGTAGTGACCGCAAACAATAATGTGCTTCACTTTTAATACCTCAACAGAGTATTTTAAAACACTAAGCATGTTCAGGTCGGTGTGTACCACCAAATTGGCAATATTTCTGTGGACAAAAATTTCACCGGGTTCGGTTCCCGTAATTTCGTTGGCTGGAACGCGACTATCTGAACAACCAATCCATAAAAACTCAGGAGTTTGAATGTCGGATAAACGATTGAAATAATCTGCATCCATGTCCAATTTTTCACTGGCCCATGCTTTGTTCTGCAGGAGTATCTTTTGATAAGGGTTCATACCTTGCTTAATTGACGGAAGTAAGTATTAGGACAGCTTCTGGCCTTCTTCAATTCGATGGTGATGTTTTTGGTTGGCGCCATGGTAATAAATTCATCCAAGGTTTCAATGATATCCATATCAAGATAGGTGGCGGTGGATCCATCAATAATTACATAAGAACCTTCCGGAATCCTTTCAAAAAGATTCTTCAAAATAACCCGATTGATGAAATTTACGCTATTTTTCAATCGTATCAAATAACTTCCTCCATCCCTGGTAATTGAAATAGCCGTTTTGAAATTAGAACGGATGATAAAATAAAATGCTACAATCATTCCAACGGCAACTCCGGTGAGCAAATCGGTAAACAGGATAATGATAACCGTAACCAGAAAAGGAACGTATTGGTCTTTTCCCTTCTTTAGCATCTCTTTGTAAAGATCAGGTTTGGTTAATTTGTAACCAACAAAAAGAAGAATAATGGCAAGGCTTGAAAGTGGAATATAATTCAACAAAGGGCGGAGCAGCAAAACCGCAGCCAACAACCAAACGCCATGTATTATGGCTGAGTTTTTGGTTTTCGCACCTGCCTGAATGCTCGCGCTGGAGCGGACAATTACCGCAGTAATAGGTAAACCTCCAACAAGGCCCGACAAAACATTTCCTATTCCTTGGGCAACCAATTCGCGGGAAGTTGGCGTCATCCTTTTATCAGGGTCGAGTTTATCGGTTGCTTCTACAGAGAGCAATGTTTCCAGACTTGCAACAATGGCAATTTTGATTCCGGTGAAAATAACCGCTACTTGGGTGAAGGCTCCCCAATGGGGCAAGGTAATGATGGGCGTGGTTGAAAAATCAGGAATGGTAACTAAATGACTTTGCTCTAAGGCAAATCCATCAATGTGGGGAAGGATGAAGTAGTTCGAAAACAGTCCTACCAAAACAATAACAAGCGTAAAGGGTAGAAAATTTATCGCTGAGGGCAAACGAAGGATTTTTTTTTCGTTTAGCACCATTAACAAAAAACAGAGCAATCCCACCGCCAAAGCTCCGGGTACAAAGGAGGAGAACAACTCCAATAACTCTGAAAAAGTATTGTGGCCATCCAACTGCTCAAAATTTTCATCCCCAATGTAATCCTTATCAAACCCAACGGCATGAGGGATTTGTTTAAAAATCAAAACCAAGCCAATAGATGCCAGCATTCCCTTAATAACAGAGGATGGCACAAAATTTCCAACAATTCCCGCTCCTAAAAAACCGGCTGCCAATTGAATAAACCCTGCTATCACTACTGCTGCCAAAAAATTAGGAAAAGACCCCAAATCCTGAATGGAGGTAAGCACAATGATAGCAAGGCCGGCGGCTGGTCCGCTCACACTGGTGTGCGAACCACTGATTACCCCAACCACTATTCCACCAATAATTCCAGCTATCAGACCACTAATGAGAGGAGCACCTGAGGCAAGAGCAATTCCCAGGCATAGCGGGAGTGCTACCAGAAAGGTAACGATAGATGCAGAAAAATCACTTCCCGCCGGTTTGGTTAATAGGTTTTGTTTCATGCCATTTGTTTGGTACTTTCGCAAAGTGAAAAAAAATAAGCTTGTGTTGTTACAACTAACATTTTTTGTGAGCGCGGAATCACCATTGTTTACGACTCTCTAAATAAACAATTTTTTTTCCTAACATTTCAAACTTTAGGATTAAATTTCTGATTTAATGCAGTCTAAAATTTAAACAAACATCCATCAAAGCATTTTGCCATGAAGAAAATTCTATTTCTTTTTCTTGCCTTTCACTTTGGTTGGGCCCCCCTCCTTCCGGCTTCCAATATCAAGGTACTTTTTATCGGGAACAGTTATGTTGGAACCAATAATTTACCTCAGGTATATTACCAACTGGCTCTTTCTGCCGGTGACACTGTTACCATTGATGCTAACAACCCGGGTGGTTATACCTTGAACGGACACAGTACCAATGCTACCAGTTTGTCCAAAATAAATGCGCAAGATTGGGACTTTGTTGTTTTACAAGAGCAAAGCCAAATGCCATCTTTTCCTCCTTCACAAGTGGCCAACGATGTTTATCCTTATGCACGTATTTTGGATAGTTTAATAACCACCAATTACGCTTGCTCAAAAACGCTTTTTTTTATGACCTGGGGGCGTAAATTTGGTGATGCAGGCAATTGCCCTAACTACCCTCCGCTTTGCACCTATGCAGGCATGCAACAAAGATTGAGAGAGAGTTACCTGGAAATGACAGAAAACAATATGGCCATGGTTGCTCCTGTTGGCGCTGCCTTTGCAAGAAGCATGGCCCTTGATTCTACCCTCAATTTGTACTCACCGGATAACAGTCATCCTAGCATGGCAGGCACCTATTTGGCTGCTTGCGTTTTTTATGCTTCCACTTTTCAGAACAGTCCGGTAGGACTTAGTTACACAGCGGGTTTAAGTCCATCCGTAACTTCTTTTTTACAGCAAGTAGCCGAAGAAGTGGTCCTTGATAGTCTTTCTACCTGGCATTTAAATCCGGTTCAACCACAAAGTTCCTTTACTTTTAGCCAAAATGGAAACAATGTTTCTTTTACGAATACATCTTTAAATGCTCGGAATTACGAATGGAATTTTGGAGATGGCAATACAGCTTCTACCATTCATCCTAGTCATACTTATTTAGCCCCGGGCGTTTACAATGTACAATTGATTGCCTCCCTCCGCTGCTGGCCTGATACCATTAACCAGACGCTATCCATTGGCCCTAACACCATAAAAGAGACAAGTCTTGATGCTGATTACCTACAAATTGTACCTTCTCAACAAGGCTTTGCGGTAAAGAATACCGGTGCTGAAAATCTGAATTATCGTTTGCTTGATCTACGTGGAAGAATTATTTTTTCCGGAACCTTAAATCCGGGTGAAAGTGAAAACATGAATGCTGACCATGCAGGACTTGGGCTGCTTCAATGGAATTCTAACCGAGCGTCAGGTGCCATTAAAATTTGGCTGGATTAAACCTTACTAGAAGATTAAGGTCAAAGCCTTATCTTTAACAAAAAATAATGCCTTTTATGAGAAAGTTAAATTCCTTCATGCTGCTTTTGCTTTTTACTCAATTGGGCTATAGTCAGAGCACACCCACCTGGAGCGAAAATGTTGCAGGCATTATTTACCAAAATTGTTCTGGGTGTCACCATTTGGGTGGAATTGCCCCTTTTCCCTTGATGAGTTATGCCGATGCACAAGGATCATCATCTGGTATTTTTTTCTCCGTTTCTAATGATTTAATGCCGCCATGGCCGGCAGATACTACCTATCAGCGTTATGCGCATGAGCGAGTGTTGAGTGTAAATCAAAAGCAACAAATTCTGGATTGGCTTAACGGGGGCATGCCTTATGGAAATCCCTCGAATGAACCCAATCCACCAACGTTCACACAAGGCACTCAATTGAGTGTAAATCCCTCTGTGTCCTTGCGCATTCCTGATTATACGGTCACCTCCCCCATTGATATTTATCAATGCTTTGTGATTCCATCCGGAACATCACAGGATGCCTTTATCAAAGGGTTTGAATTGCTGCCCGGCAACCGGAGTATTGTTCACCATGTTTTGGTTTTTCAGGATACTACCGGAACCTGCGCAGCCCTCGATGCGGCCGACCCTGCACCGGGCTATACTTCGTTTGGAGGCGTTGGAAGCAGCAATGCCAGTTTAATTGCCGCATGGGTTCCCGGCAGTTCACCAAGAATGTACCCTAACGGGATGGGAATACCCATGAAAGCCGGTGCAGATTTGGTTTTGCAAATCCACTACCCATCTGGGGTTGCCGGACAATTAGATAGTACCAGGGTTAATTTGGTGCTGGATTATTCAAGCGGTTTAAGGCCCTTGTATATTTCACCTGTATTAGACCACGGATTAACGTTGACCAATGGTCCTCTTATTATTCCTCCTAATCAAATCAGTACTTTTTACAACCAATACACCACCCCTCCGGTGCAATATACCATCCTTGATGTGGCACCCCACATGCATCTGCTTGGCAAGTCCATCCAGGCTTTTGGACTAACCACCCAAGGAGATACCATCCCTTTTATTCGCATTAACGACTGGCGTTTTCATTGGCAAGGCAGCTATAGTTTCAGAAAACTAATTAAGGTTCCGCCCCTCAGTGTTTTAAAAGGACAGGCCAGTTTCGACAATACAATCAATAATCCCAACAATCCGAACAGTCCACCACAATACGTGATCCTTGGTGAAGGAACTACCGATGAAATGATGCTTATTTACTTCACCTATACCCCTTATTTTCCGGGTGATGAAGATATTATTCAAGATAGTACCTTATTTGCCACCGCTTATCAATCCAATGTTGCATTGAAGGGTAGTTTGAGTGTTTTTCCTAACCCTACCGAGGAGCATTTGTTTTTGAACACTACCATGCATGCCGACCTTAAAGGGCCTTTGATGGTTGAAATTTTTGACCTGAGTGGAAAAGTGGTTATACCCTATGCAACGGCAGTTGTTAACGGAGGAATTGAAATACCATTGGACAAAGCTATGGCGCCTGGATTTTATTTTGGAAGAATAAGGAGTGAAACAGGCCTCTTTGAATTTAAATTTGTAAAAAAATAAATGCGATGAAAACATCACATCTTTTCCCCGCTCTGCCTGACCACGCAAGGGTTTGGGTTTATCAGGCCAACAGAAAATTTACAGAAAAAGATGTGGAGCAAATCATGCTTCGGGGTTCTCATTTTATAAGAGAATGGGATACGCATGGAGCACCTGTGGCCGGTGAAATAGCAGTGGTATTCGACTGCTTTGTGGTGATTGCTGCCGATGAGCAACAACAAATGGTGAGTGGCTGCGCCATAGATCGCTCCGTATCTTTGGTTAAAGAAATTGAGCACTTCACCCAAACCAATTTATTCGATCGTTTTTCGGTGGCCCTCGTAAAAAGCGAGGATGAAATCCTTCCACTAAGCATGGAGGAGTTTACAAGCGGCATGGAAAATGGCACCTACAATGCAGATAGCTTGGTTTTTAATAATACCCTTACCACCCTGCAACAATTAAGGAATGAATGGATTGTTAAGATAAAGGACAGTTGGCATTCCCGTTTTGCTCCAAGTTCGAAGATAGTTTTTTGAGGAGTAATGGACATTTTTAATGCTGTTTTGAGGACGATGTTCTCTAATGGACATTTTTAATGCTTTTTATTTTTATGTAATTTGATCTACATCTGGTCTTAGTCATAGCTTAGCGTTAGCTGTATA
>JBILVQ010000028.1:0-21247 GCA_044370375.1 Bacteroidia bacterium | reverse complement strand
AAAATTCATCCACTGAACTTCTTGCTATTATTGCCAATACGCGAGGAGCTGAAGAAGCATCAAAATTTGAGGGAATTAAATTTCTTGGATTTCCATTTTCAATCTCCGAAACCTTTCAGCAAAGAAACACCAACAGCAGTATTGCAGCATCTTATATAAGGGTAAAAGAAATTCAGGAAATTTGTGATGCCACCGGAAAACAGTTGCTGGTTTACATTTCCATGGCTTTTGGCAATCCTTACGGGGATGAATGGAACGGAAAAATTGCCGGAGACTATATAGAAAAGCTATCTCAACTGGGGATAAAACACTTTGCTCTTGCAGATACCATTGGTATTAGCAATAAAGAAAATATAGGTGAGTTGTTTGAAACCATTTCGGATAAATTCACCGGATTAAATCTTGGAGCCCATTTGCACAGCACGCCCATTGAAAGTTATGAAAAAATTGACGCAGCGATAGAAGCCGGATGCAGAAACTTTGATACTGCCATCCATGGCTTCGGAGGCTGTCCGATGGCCGGAGATTCGCTTACAGGAAACATCAGTACCGAAACGCTACTGCAATATTGCGAAAACAAGCATTTAACAACAGGATTGAAAACCGAATATTTTGAGCAATCATTGACCATGGCCAATTCGGTTTTTCCGGCATAGTCTCAAGGTTTGAATAGGTTTTCCGGAAAACCAAATTCATTCAAAAGACCAACTGCGCAGCGCTTCTTTAAAGCTTACTTTACAACGGTGACAGGTTTGGTTACAATAGATTTTCCGTCACTGATGGAAATAAAATACAAACCATTTACCGGGTTTATTAGTTGGACTTTCCACCTCGTCTCCCCTATTTTTTGAATTTGATAGTGTCTTTGAGCCAGGATTCGACCCAATTCATCGTATAATACAAAAACAGGATTGGCATTATCCAAAAGGAACTCTTCCAGATCAATCATAAAATCATCACTGGTAGGATTCGGATAAATTGACACACGGGCTTTCATTGCCTCAGGGTTTTCGCTTAATCCTGAAGGAATTTGATTAATATCGGTGATGGTGGTTGAGTAAATTCCATGGGCATGGGTAGCGACCACTAAACGGCCATCAGCAGGTCTGTAATCCATCATGGGAACAACCACTTTTCCGATTTCATTGGCACCAACCTGCGTCCAAACTGTGTTTAATCCATTCAACCATGAGGTTGCGTATAAGCCTACACTTGTACCAACAAAGTATCCGGTTCCTCCATTGGGAGGATGCACAATGGTGCACCAGCGAATGGAGGGAGCACTCCCTGAACCACCGGAGCTTAACTCGAGGTTTCCACCTATTTTGGACCAGCTGCTTCCGGCATTCTCTGAATAGTACAAACTATAGACACTATAATTTGAAAAGACAACAATCAGTTTATCTCCATCCAGCGGATCAACGGCTATACAATTTACGAAGCCATTTCCCGGAAAACCGGTAGCTCCGTTAGGAGGCGTGATATCCAGCGGCACGGGCGTACCGCTATTCGCATTGTCGATTCGATAAACTTTTTTGCTGCTTGTACCATAATAAACGCGATGGGCAGGATTAGCCTTTGATATTCCGATTGCAGAAACCCTTGCATTGGTGGTTGGCACACTATCGGGCCATTGCACCCAGTTTGTTGAAATGGAATCCCAATTGTTAATCATGGGAATCCCTGAAAGATTGGTATTCTTCCAAAGATACTTTCCACCGGCCAAATACATCATGTTGTTGTCGGCAGGATCCAAGGCGTAAGGATTAATAAAAAAATAATCCTTGCCATCTTGTGGATCTATCCTGGCAAAGTTCAAAATGTTACCGTTGTTGTCGCAATTGGCCCGCATCATTTTACCATTCTGAATAGAAAAATAGTACATTGTCCTATTATCGGCAACCGCGCAAAATGAACCATCACCTCCGCGCGGTGTAACCCATGGGTCGTTGATACTGCCACTGTTTGTAAACCATGAACCATTATCCTGGGCTCCGCCGATTACAACTTCATTTCCTGGCGTTGCATGATCGAGGGCCACGGTATAAAACATGGATGTAAAGTAATTATCATTTAAAGAGAGCCAATTCACTGTAGGTTCATGAATATTGAGGGTTTTGAACACACCTCCATCACATCCACTTAAAACGATGCTATCATTGGATGGTAAAAAAATCAATTCATGCTGATCGGGATGATGGTTTGGATACATGGCTACCGTTGGCAAAGTTGCACCCTCTGCATAACCGCCAATAAAACGGTTGGTGGAAGGATCCATGAATCCATTGGTAGAACGATATAAATTAGTACCACCAATGATTACAAAATTTGGGTCGCTGGGTTTAACCTTTAGCACCAGGTCGTAACTTCCCTGGCAGTGAAACTTATCGAAAGGACCACCGGTAGTAGGCAAGCTTGCGGAGAGGTCTTGCCAAAAGCCGCCGGCACTGTCTCCATCACCTGATAAATAAGTATATTTCCATAGGGAGTTCCATTCCACTGTACCCACAAAGTTGGTATCCGGAATACCGAATCCGGGTGTATTTCCAAGGAAATAAACATCATTGGGATTGGAGGGAACCACCGCAGATACAATTCTTTCAAAAGTAGTTGGGAAGTTGGGGGGATTAATTTTTGTCCAGTTTATTCCATCCACGCTTCTCCAAATTCCACCTTGGGGGCCATCGGAACTGAGTGTTGCATAGCAAATGCCTTGGTCAGAAACTTCAATGTTGGTAAAATAGCTGTCATTGCCTGAAAGTCCGCCTAAAGCCTGAACCCATGAATTACCGCCATTTAAGCTACGGTAAATAGCACCATAGGTGGCGGCAAAAACCACATCGTTCACCGTATCGACCGGATTGGTAACCACCTTATAAATTACATCCCAATTGCTATCGAAGGTTTGCGGGGTATTGGGTGCAGTTGAAGAAAGTTTTGCCCATGTTAAACCATTGTCTATGGACTTATATAAACCGTTTCCAGAGTAAAAGGAACTGCCTGAGCTACCGCTTGCAGAGCACCAAACATCGCCAGACCCGTGATACCAAACATTTGTTTTTCCGGGACGTTTGTCTTGTGCTATGCATGTAATGCCGTGATAATCATCTTTGGGTGTAACGATAGACCAACTCTGACCACCATCGGTTGTTAACCAAATACCACCTGAATTGGTTCCGGCCAGCATTCTGTTTTCGTTGGTAACATCAATGGCCAGTGCCCTGGTAATGCCTCCAAGATTTCTGGGTCCACGCGCATCAAAAGTAAGGGTGGCGGCTGAGCTTCTGTTTTCTGATTGATAAACGGGCAAAGTCATGGAAAAGGCAAGTTCCCTTTCGCGGATTAACTTTGGGATGCTGTTGGTTTGAGGATCTTTTAATAGGTTAAATTCATAAACGCGTCTACCCTCCGGGTCGTCGGGTGCAAAAGGTCGGGAAATGCTTTGACCATTTAATTGAATACCTGTTAGAAGGCAAAGAAAAAATGAAATGAAATTTTTCATTTGTAAAGTTATTGGGCGAATAAAGGTAGGGATAAAAATTATTGGTTTCGTTGAATCAGATGGCTAAACACTACTGCCACTGCCGGGCAAATAGCAGCATTTTTTTCGGCAAGCGGCAAATAGGAAATCATGTTTTTCCTTCGTAAATGAGGATAATCGCGGCAAGCAATGGGTCGAAATTCATAAACGCTGCAAGCATTATCGGATAATAAAAAAGGACAAGGTGTTGCGTTCATAACAGTATCCCCGTCCTCATCAATTTTGGTAAATTGTTGAACCACCTGAGAAGGCTTTAACCTCAACCCTTTCGCTAATCGATCGATATCGACATTGGTTAACAAAGGGCTGGTAGTTTTACAGCAATTGGCGCAATGAAGGCAGTCAATTTGTGAAAATGCCTCATCATTGGCAGCATGAATCTGAGCATCAAAACCATTTGGTTTCTTTTTTCTTTGCCTTGTAACAAATTGCCGTATGGAGGATTTGTTTTTTTCGGCTTCGAGCAAATATTTCTCGTATTGAGGAAGCATGGGTCAAAAATAGTGCATATAGGAGGAAGAAATGCGGAAGAAAGCCCCTTTTTAAAGGAATAAAACCCTAGAACAGCGCTTATGCCGTTTCATTGGGTGGAAAGCTCCAGAAAAAAGAAAAATATAAGTAATTAAAAATCAATTAATTAACAAATTATCAAATGGTTTTTAACAGAAATTTGTTGAAAACCTTTTCTTTGTAAAACCGTAAACCACAGCGGTTTCAAATATATTGCGCCTACCAAAGTAAATCCGAATGAAATCCTTCATCAGAATATTCTTTTTATTCAACTGCTTTTGCTTGTTGGCTGTATCGGAAGCTAACAATCCCAAAGAACCGTTTGTAAAGGAGAAATCAAGCAGTGAAGCTAAGCGAGTAGTTTACAGCTATGGCATTGATATTTCACGGTATCAACACATTAATTTCGACCGTTTGGATTCCAACTTACATTTTATCATTTGTAAGGCCTCTGAAGGCATAAAATTGATTGATCCAAAATTCTCCTATCACTGGAACAACATCAAGTCAGGAGTAAAAAAAGGGGCCTATCACTTTTTCAGGCCCGGTGTTTCAGGGGTAGAGCAAGCTAAATTATTCCTGAGCGTTGTTAATTTTGAACCTGGTCACATGTTACCGGTAATTGATGTTGAATATTCATCGCAATACAACAGGATTAAACCGGCCCTTTATGCAAAACATTTGAAGGAAATGATTTTTGAAATTGAGCGCGTTTTGTGTGTAAAACCCATCATCTATACCAATGCAGGATTTTGGAATAAATATGTTGCCCCGCATTTAAAGGGTTTGGAAAAAGACTATCATCTTTGGATAGCCGATTATCGTTTGAGAGACGAGCCGAAAGTTCCGAAAGGATGGGACGATTGGACGATTTGGCAGCATAGTTGCCGCGGCAATGTATACGGAATTCAAAATGAGGTTGACCTGAACATTTGCAAGGTGGATTTGGAAGAACTTGTCATCCCTCACTAAAGCAAAAAGAAATTGAAAGAATCCCCTTTTCAAGGGGATTTTTTTTTGTATTAAAGGATTGAATACCTTTACTATCTTAAATTATGAGGATGGAAAAATTTGATCTTTGTGTAATTGGAGGCGGACCTTCAGGTTATGCTGCGGCCATGCGTGCCATAGACTTTGGTAAAAGAGTACTTCTGATTGAAAAGGACAAAATTGGCGGAGCAGGTTTATACAATGGTGCTTTATGGTCGAAAACCATGTGGGAGTACTCGATGAAAATTTTTCACCTCAGGGAAGAGCAGGGAGAGCAGGATGTAAGTTTTGAAAAACTAAAACAGGTGGCCGATGAGGCCATTTTTGATCGAAAGTTTCAAATGACTTGCCACTTGAAACTTTTGCAAACAGAAGCTGCCCAAAAACTTTGCTTTTACGAAAAAGGTTTGGGTAAAATTCTGGATAAGAATCATGTTGAAGTGATTAAAGCCGGTGGCGATAAAATCATTTATGAAACCGATTATATTTTAGTAGCAACAGGAAGCCGACCAAGGGCCCTGCCTCACATTGTCGTTGATGAGCAGACCATTGTGAGTAGTGATGGAATACAGAATTTTAAACATTTGCCGGAGAGTATGGTCATCCTTGGAGCCGGAGTAATTGGTTGTGAATTTGCCACCATCTTTTCAAATCTAGGAAAGACACGGGTATTTTTAATTGATAAGGCCCCAAGGATTTTACCCTTCGAGGATGAAGATGTTGCCCAGGCTGTAACAACGAATTTTGAGAAAAACGGGGTGATTGTCCACAAGGGTGCATCTTTAGAATCAATGAACATGGTTAACGGAATGGTTCATTACCGATTAGTCTATGAAGACGGACGAAAAGAAGACCATATTGTTGAAAAAGCATTGGTTGCTGTTGGAAGGGTTCCCAATATTGAAAACATAGGTTTGGAAAATGTTGGCATTCGTTTAACCGAAAGAGGCTATGTGGAGGAAAATGACACCCAAACCAACGTAGATAACATCTTTGTAGCCGGTGATATTTGCGCATCGATGGCCTTAGTAAACATTGGTGAAAGGGAAGCAAGACATGCCGTGGTGAGAATGTTTGGGCCTCCTATTAAGGAATTGGTTTACACAAATATTTCAACCATCATGTTCTTAAATCCTGAAGTGGCCACTGTGGGTATGGGAGAGCAGGATGCCATCAAAAAAGGAATTTCAGTTAAAGTAGCAAAGATTGATTACTCCTGTATTGCAAGAGCAATTGCCATGCGCAGGACCTTTGGTTTCTTCAAAATAATCGTCAGCAACGATGAGAAAATGAGCGTATTGGGTATGCGTGCGGTTGGTGAACATGCTTCGAGTGCGATTCAAGCTGTTGCTTTACTTATTTACATGAACAAAGGAATTGAAGAACTCGCGAATATGATGCATCCTCATCCATCCATCATTGAAGGCATTCAAGAATGTATGAGGATGTTATTGCATAAATCAATTTACAAACCCACTGTTTTTAAAGACAAGCTGCAATGCTACATCAGGGAAAAAGAAATATGCACGCCCATAGCCCATTTTTAGGATGTTAAGTTTAGTACCAACCCCTATTGGCAACCTTGAAGACATTACCCAAAGGGCTATTCGTGTTTTAGGACAATGTACTATGGTCATTGCAGAGGACACGCGAAAGTCGGGAATGTTGTTACAACACCTTGGTATTCAAAAAAGAATACAATCGTTTCATACTGCCAATGAACATAAGGTACTTTCGGGTCTGGTTGAAAAATTATTATTGGGTGAACACCTTGCCCTGGTAACGGATGCCGGAACTCCCGGTATTTCAGACCCAGGCTTTTTACTGGTAAGGGAATGTATCAAAAATGACATTGAAGTAGAATGCTTGCCGGGAGCAACAGCCTTTGTTCCGGCCTTGGTAGTATCCGGATTGCCCTGTGAACGGTTTTGCTTTGAAGGTTTTTTGCCCCCAAAAAAGGGAAGAAGTACAAGGCTTCAGGAGTTGAGCGAAGAAACCAGAACCATGATTTTTTATGAAAGTCCGCACCGAGTGCTTAAAACCTTTGCCGAGTTTTGCGAGGTGTTCGGCCCTGAGCGACAAGCAAGTTTTTCGCGTGAAATCAGCAAAAAATTTGAAGAAAACAAAAGGGGCAATTTAAGCGAGCTGAAAAACCACCTTGAAAAAACCGAAGCCAGGGGAGAATATGTAATTATTGTGCAGGGAACAGAAAAGAAAAGAAAAGATGTCAAAGAAAAGAAGAGGCGGCCTGATCAACAAGAACAGGAGTAGAAGAACAGGTTTACCACCCGGAACACTCACAAATTCAGAGCGCACAAATGATTCAGCGGTCAAAATTCTTGTCATTCAATTCAATGAAAACTATTACGATGAGTATTCGGTTCAATCATTGAATGGACTGAAAAGAAATCTTCCGGAAAACACCATTACATGGATTAATGTTGAAGGCATCCACGACATACAAATTATTGAACAAATTGGCACCCACTATGGAATTCATCCTCTTACCCTTGAAGACATAACCAATACGGACCAGCGACCCAAATTTGAAAATTACGAATCCTACGATGTTTTCATGTTGAAAATGTTGTATTATGAAAACGAACTAAATTCAGAACAACTCACGGTTGTATTGCTTCAACAATTGGTAATTAGCTTTCAGGAGGAAAGAGGGGGTGATGCATTTAACATTATCAGGGATAGGTTAAGGTTGGGAAAAGGAAGGGTTCGCAAAATGGGTGAAGATTATCTGGCTTATGCTCTGCTGGATGCAGTAGTGGATATTTACTTTAACATTCTTGAAAAGATTGGTGATAAGATTGAAGTTCTGGATGAATTATTGGTGCGGGATCCTGAACCTGATATGTTGGTTTCTCTTCACGAATTGAAAAGAGAAATGATTTATTTAAGGAAGGCGGTATGGCCGGTGAGGGAAATATTCACAGGTTTCGAAAGAAGTGGTTCTCCGCGGTTAAAAGAAAGCACAGAAATATATTTACGAGATGCCCAGGATCATTCAATCAGGGTAATTGAAACAGTAGAAAACTTCAGGGATTTACTAACCGGAATGATTGACATTTATCTTTCGGGGCTTAGTCACAAAATGAACGAAGTAGTAAAGGTACTAACCATTATTTCTACCATTTTTATTCCGGTCACCTTTATTGCCGGGGTTTATGGAATGAACTTCCAATATATGCCGGAATTACAATCTCCATACGGCTACGGTATAACCTGGGCGGTGATGCTAACCATTATGATTTTGCTCATTGTATATTTCCGCAAAAAAAAATGGATGTAATCTTAAAATCCTTAACAGGATTTAACGAAAAGAAAAAAACAGATTTCAGAATTTTGGACTCCGAAAAAAATTAAAACGATGAGAATTTTATTTGCTTTTTTGTTTTTGCATTTTGCTGTTTTTGGCCAAACAGTACCTGCCACGATGAACGATGGCATGAATGACACAACCATTAACAAAACTGACGCCCAGGGCAGAAAACAGGGGATTTGGAGAGACCGTTCGGTTGGAGTTATCTCAGAAGGATTATACCTCAATAACGTTAAAGAGGGGGCTTGGAAACAGTACTTTGCCAACGGGATGGTGAATATGGTAGATGAATATAGAAACGGCAAAAAAAACGGAATTAGTCTTGAATTAAAAAATACGGGATATCTCAGAAAACAGGCTTATTACAAAGACGATTTATTGCATGGCAAATATGTATTATATACCCCAAGCGGAAGAACAGAACTAGAACAAACCTATTTAAACGGAAAATTAAACGGACCCAAAAAAACCTATTACAGTAACAACAAAATTCAGGAAGAATCCTTTTATGTGGACGATCAAAGAGACAGCATAACCAAGTGGTACTATGAAGACGGAAAACTATCGATAGAATACAATTACAAAAAGGGAAGTCTGGAAGGTGTTCAAAAAACCTATTACAAAGACGGAGCTTTAAATACAGAAACCAATTATGTCAACAACATGATGGATGGATTTTACAGGGAGTATTACGAAGATGGAAAGACCCTTAAAACGGAGGGTACCTACAAAAAGGATAACAAAGTTGGTGTTTGGAAGGAGTATGACAAAACCGGAAAAGTCATCAAAACGGAAAAGTTCAAATAAGAATTTCTTCAAACAATTCCCGGGGAGATAAGACCTTTTATGCGTTAAACCTTACTCCTTGTTTTTTGAATCCATCCAAATGGTAACCGGTCCATCATTGATAAGGGCCACCTTCATATCTGCACCAAAAATTCCTGACGCAAGGGTGCCTGAAAAATTTAATTTCAGCTGTTCTAAAAAATTTTGAAAAAGCTTTTCTGCAATATCCGGTTTTGCGGCTTTGATAAAGGAAGGCCTGTTACCTTTCCGTGTAGAAGCATGTAATGTAAACTGACTAACTACCAGCAATGAACCCTTCACTTGTTGAATATCAAAATTCATTTTCTGCATATCGTCATTAAAAATTCTCAACTGCAATAATTTTGAAGTGCACCATTGTAAATCTTCGATGGTATCCTCCTCTTCAATTCCACAAAACACCAACAAGCCTTTTCCAATTTTTGCCACTTTCTCTCCTTCAATGGTAACACTGGCCTCTATTACACGTTGTATCAATATTCGCATAACTTTTAATAGTCTCCCGTTGGGGTTTCACCTTCCATCATGGCAAGGTAACTACGGTATCTGGTTGGCGCTATTTTTCCTTTTTCAAGAGACTCTTCAATGGCACAGCCGGGTTCATTGAGGTGCAAGCAGTTGTTGAACCTGCATTGATTCATCCGTGAGCGGATTTCAGGAAAATAATGGCCCAGTTCTGGCTTATTCATACCTGTTAATCCGAATTCGCGCAAACCGGGTGTATCCACGATAAAAGTACCTTTTACCACCTCATGCATTTCGGCAAAAGTGGTGGTATGTTTGCCTTGTTGATGAACCAGAGAGATATTTCCAACTTTAATTTGCAGGCCAGGGTTAAATGAATTAATCAGGGTAGACTTACCGGAGCCACTTTGACCTAAAATAACAGAAACCTTACCCCGAATTTGTTCCAGCAAACCCAAAGCCCTGAAGGGGTCGGTAGCTACCATGGGAAAAACTTCGTAGCCTGCTGATTGATAAACATCCTCCATTTCGCTAGCAAGTAAAACATCATTCTCCGACCAAATATCAGCTTTGTTAAACACAAGGATGGAGGGAATGTCGTAAGCTTCGGCAGTTACCAGCATGCGGTCAATAAAACCATAGGGCGTTTTAGGGCCGCTCATGGTAACCATGATGAGTGCAAGGTCAATATTAGCGGCCAGAACATGGGTCTTCTTAGAAAGATTTACCGACTTACGAATGATATAATTGCTACGCTCGTAAACCTGAAGGATGGAATGAATTAAGCCATCGTTAAAGGATACTTCAACCCAATCGCCAACAGCCACAGGGTTAGTGCTTTTAGAATCTTTCAAACGGAGATTACCACGCATTTTACAATCTACAATTTCTCCATTGGGAAACCATACTTTGTAAAAACTACCCGTAGATTTTAGCACGCGGCCTTTCATGCTTCAAATGTAGACAATTAGCCATAATCCCAAACATCGAAAACCCAAATTCAAATGAAAGTATGAGGAGGCAAAACAATGTTTGAAAAAGGGCAAAGGCGGGATTGTATTGCCGCCCTAAAAACTAAGCAAGAATAATGAGCTTGATTTGAAAAAAATCAAAAGAAAAGATAGAAAAGACCTGAAATGATGAAAGAAATAATAATCTCAAAGCGTACATTTGCCCTTATCATGTCAATAATCGTAAACCGGATAAGTAAACTTTACGGGTTGCAAAAAGCACTTCAGGAAGTTACATTTAGTGTAGAACCCGGCACCGTTACAGGTTTTCTTGGGCCCAATGGTGCCGGAAAATCAACCATGATGAAAATCCTTACCTGTTACTTACCTCCCAATTCAGGCAATGCCAGTGTTTGCGGCTATGACGTGGAGGAGCAAAGCATTGAGGTAAAAAAATTGGTTGGTTATCTTCCAGAGCACAATCCATTATACCCTGATATGTATATCAAGGAATTTTTATCCTTTTCGGCCGGGCTTCATGGCATCAAAAATCCGGGAAAAAGAATTGCCGAAATGTTAGAAATTACCGGACTTGGAAAAGAGCAGCAGAAAAAGATCGGGGCGCTTTCTAAGGGTTATCGGCAACGGGTTGGACTAGCACAGGCCATTCTTCACAACCCGAAAGTATTGATTCTTGATGAACCCACAACAGGTCTAGATCCCAATCAGCTGAGTGAAATCAGGCAATTGATCATGGAGTTGGGAAAAGAAAAAACGGTGTTACTTTCCACCCATATTATGCAGGAGGTAAAGGCCATTTGCGGCAGGGTTATTATTGTAAACCAGGGGCAAATTGTAAGTGACAGTTCAACTGAAATGCTTGAAAAACAAGGAAAAATGGAGGCTATTCTGGTTGAATTTGATCGTAAAATTGATACAAAAGCCATTAAAAGCATAAAAGGGGTAGAATTGGCAGAACCCATAGGAGAAAATACATGGCGCCTGTCGGGCAAAGACCTTCACCAAATAAGGACCGGAATTTTGCCCTTTGCCGTTGAAAATGGGCTTTCGGTTCTTACCTTAAAGCAAGAAGAAAAGGGCCTAGAAGATATATTCAGGCAATTAACAGGAAATTAATTGGGAGATATCCTCTCAATTTTTATCTTCGCAACCTGAATTTTGAACCAAATCTAAAAATTGCAAAATGTCTTATTTATTCACTTCCGAATCGGTTTCTGAGGGTCATCCAGATAAGGTTGCCGACCAAATTTCAGATGCACTGATTGATAATTTCCTGGCTTTTGATCCCATGTCGAAAGTTGCTTGTGAAACACTCGTTACCACCGGTCAGGTGTTTCTTGCCGGGGAGGTAAAATCCAAAACATATTTGGATGTACAAACCATTGCCAGAGAGGTAATCAGAAAAATTGGTTACACCAAAAGTGAATACATGTTTGAAGCAGATTCCTGCGGGGTATTGTCGGCCATTCATGAACAATCAAGTGATATCAATCAAGGGGTAGAAAAAAGCAATCCTGAAGATCAGGGTGCTGGCGACCAGGGTATGATGTTTGGCTATGCTACCAATGAAACAGACAATTATATGCCCTTGGCATTGGAATTGTCTCATTTGTTATTGCGTGAATTAGCGGCCATTCGTAAAGAAGGGAAGCAAATGAAATACCTTCGTCCTGATGCGAAGAGTCAGGTAACAATTCGTTATAGCGACAAAAACAAACCGGAGGCCATCGACACCATTGTAATTTCTACTCAACATGACGAATTTGTGAAAGAAGGCAATGGAATCAGTAAATTGGATGCTCAGAAGAAGATGCAAGCTCAAATTCATGCAGACATTCTAAAGGTTTTAATTCCAAGAATCAAAAAACAACTGCCGGCAAGAATTAAAAAGCTTTTCACCGATTCAATTATTTACCATATCAATCCAACCGGAAACTTTGTGATTGGTGGTCCACACGGAGACACCGGACTTACCGGAAGAAAAATTATTGTTGACACTTATGGCGGAAAGGGAGCCCATGGAGGTGGTGCTTTTTCCGGCAAAGACCCATCCAAGGTTGACCGTTCAGCGGCCTATGCTGCCCGTCATATCGCAAAAAACATGGTTGCAGCTGGTGTTGCCGATCAAATGTTGATTCAAGTGGCCTATGCCATTGGAGTGGCCAAACCGGTAGGTTTATTTGTGAACACTTATGGCACTTGCAAAGCAAAAGACAGCTCAGGAAAAAAACTGACTGACGGAGAAATTGCACGTATTATTGAAGATATGAAGGAGTTTGATATGCGTCCTTATTTTATTGAAACAAGATTAAAATTAAGAACGCCTATGTATCTTGAATCTGCTGCCTACGGCCACATGGGAAGAAACTCAGAAACCATTGAAAAAGAGTTTAAGTTACCCGATGGCACCAAGAAAACTTTGAAGGTAGAACTATTCACCTGGGAAAAACTGGATGTTGTTGACAGCGTACGCAAGAAATTCAATGTTGAATCAGTTGCCGAAGTAAGCAATTCATAATCAGAAGTTTTGTCTAAAATAAAAAAGGCCCTTTCGTTGAAAGGGCTTTTTTTATTTCAAGCAAGTTAACAATGCCCGCCCAAACTCACCTGCCGTTTGATAGCGTGCATTGATGGCGGCCTGCAGATAATTTGCAACCTCAGCTTTGGGATATCTGTTAGGAGGTTTTGGAAATGAAAATTTGGTGGTGGCCTTTTTTAGGACATTGTACAAATTCTCGGGAATATCATCATCCTTGGGCAATGGCATATTGATTTGGAGTTGTAAAGACAATTCCGGGTGATCGCTCAAAAAAGGTTTCTCTCCGGAAAGCACCTGAAACAGCGTTAAAGCCAAAGCATAAATATCGGAGGCAGGTGATAACAAAGAATAATGCTCAAGAATTAATTCAGGAGGACTAAAACTTAATGCGTAGGGAAGCTGCTTTAGTTGATTTAATTCTTTTATTGAAACGGCCAAGCCCAAATCAATATAGGCAGGATGTAGCGGAAGAGACCAATGAAAAGGCTGATGCTCTTCCTTTGAAAAAATTAAATTCGAGGGGCGGATATCATTGTGTATAATGCCACTTTGATGAAGTTTTTCGAGCAGAAAAGCGGCATGGACAAAATACTCAACAATTCTTTGCCAAGGTTTTGAGCCAAATTGATACCATTTAGCCTCGGGAAGTTTATCAAGAGACAAGCCGGGGTAATATTTTCTGAAAATAAAAAGTCGATCATTGCTTTTCGCAAAATCAACGGTTTCAGAAAATCCTTCCGGTAAATGCTGAAAAGAAATTTCCCTTTTAAATCTTTCCCAAGCAATTGCATCTATATTGCTCAGCAGCACAACCCTGGCAGAAAGCATCTGATTGTTCTGCACATCACGTGCTTTACAAAGCAGGCCGAATTTCCCGCCCGCTTTTAATAGTGATCCCGTAAACAGCTCATACTTTCCTTTGCTCCCATCAATGAATACAGCCTTGCTATTCATATTCAAGACAACAAAGAATAAGCAAAAAAAGCAGCTAAATAAGCAAGCGCGGTGAGATAGGCCAATTGAAAAAGAGTGTATTTCCACGATGCGGTTTCGCGTTTTACTACCGCAATGGTACTCATGCATTGCAGGGCAAAGGCATAAAACAACAACAATGAAACGCCTGAAGCCATGGTATAAAGTGGCTTTCCTGTTTCCGGATTTTTTGCCATGGCCAATCTGCTTTGTAAATTGGTTTCCGATTCATCAGAACTATACAATGTTGCCATGGTTCCAACAAAAACTTCACGGGCGGCAAAAGAAGTAATCAATGCGATTCCGATTTTCCAATCGTAACCGAGCGGACTGATCAAGGGTTCAATGCTTTTACCGAGTATGCCCGCATAAGAAGTAGCCAGCTTTTCCTCCTTCATTCTTAAATCAAGAACCTCGGTCGAATCGGGTTGTAAAATTGCCAATTCCTTGTATTTGTGAGAAATTGAACCATGTGTATCACCAGGGGCAAAAGAGGACAAAAACCACAAAATAATAGAAATAGCAATGATGATTTTTCCTGCTTCAAAAAGAAAAATTTTGACCTTATCAAACATCACAAAAAAAACATTTTGCCATCTGGGTATCTGATAGGAAGGCATTTCCATGATGAAATAACTTTTCTCTCGGGTTTTTAAAAAATACTTTAAAACCAGTGCGGTCAATAAAGCCGTTGCAAATCCAATTAAATAAAGAATGAAAAGAGCTAATCCTTGATAATTAAAAACGCCCCAAAAATTTCCCTCCGGAATAACCAATCCAATCAGCAAAGTATAAACAGGGAGCCTTGCAGAACAACTCACTAGCGGCAAAATCAAAATGGTAATTAATCTTTCTTTACGATTGGCAATGGTTCTGGTTCCTAAGATAGAAGGAACAGCGCAGGCCACAGCGCTCATGAGCGGAATTACCGACTTGCCGTTTAATCCAAAACCTCTGAGTAATTTGTCCATTAATAAACTAACCCTGGCCATATATCCCGAATCTTCCAGCACAGCAATAAAACCAAACAGCAAAGCAATTTGTGGAATAAAAATTACCACCCCACCCAAGCCTGCCCAAACGCCACTGATCAGCAATTCGCGAAGGATACCATCGGGCATTTGATTGTAAAAATAATCGCCTGCTGCTGAAAAGGAAGCATCAATAAAATCCATGGGAATGGAGGCAAATGAAAAAACCGATTGAAAGATGAGGAACAGGATGAAAAGGAAAAATAAATAGCCGCCTATTCGGTGGGTTAAAACGGCATCGATACCTGCGGTTCCGGGCTTCCTGATGGGCTTGCCGGCAGAAAAAATACCGCTTAACACTTCGCCAATTTTCTTGTATCGAACAAGGGCTTCATGGCTTTGCATTTTTGAGCCCGAATGTTCATTCTCCCCTTTCTCTAAAAAATGGAGCAGGTTGTTTTTAAAAACTGAAGAAAAATCTGAAAGCTTGTCTGACTTTGTTGTTTGGAAAGGAAGTTCGGATAAAAAGGCAGGAGGAACATCCGGGCGAACAAACAATTTGTTTTTTAGCGCATTAACCCCTTCGCCATTGAGTGAGTTAACCATAAAGACAGGAGCCTTTAGTTTTGCTTCCAACAAAGGGATATCAATGCCAATTCCGCGGGATTGTGCTAAATCGATTCTATTCAATACAATCCAAACCGGAAATCCTAAATCAATGATTTGTGTGGCCAAATAAAGCCCTCTTCTAATTGCAGTTGCATCAATAACGAGCAATACGGCATCTGGATGGTCAATATTTAATGCTTCAATGAGTATTTTGCAGGTAATAACCTCATCCGGTGATTTCGCAAAAAGGCTATACGTTCCGGGTAAATCAACCAATTCTATTTCTTTCACAGCGCTATCATCCGGATCAGGATTAGCAATTCTGGCACTGTGTTTTTCAACGGTTACACCGGGAAAATTACCGGTCTTTTGCCGAAGGCCGGTAAGAGCATTAAAAAGTGTTGATTTGCCGCAATTGGGATTTCCGGCCAGGGCAATTTTAAACATGCTTGAACTAAAATGAAAGGCCGAAAATTTTTTGACTATAAATCATCCTTTTCAATCAAAACGGCATTTGCCTCCGACAATCGAAGTCCGAGACTGCAATCCACCAAACGGATAACAACAGGGTCGCCCAAAGGGGCAATTCTTTCCAAAACAATTCTTTCTCCGGGCAGAAATCCCATTTCCATCAGGCGGGCACCTAAAACAGCGTCATCAAAGCCGGCTATTATGGCGGATTCACCCACTTTTAACCTTAAAACAGAGCCTTGCAAATTTTGGTTCATGATGGGCAAAGTTAACACTATTGAGGCGTATAAAAATACCCTGTTCAGGGGATATTATGCTAAAGTTGAAGGATTGTTGGCGTCCTTAACCGATGGAAAAGCGAAAGTATAACCAGGGCAATTGCATTTACTTTTTCTTTTTGATTTTCCTGATTTTCCGCGGTAAGGGGAGCTGCCAGCCTTGCCTGTTTGACAGGACGAAAGCAGAATACCCGCGCAAAAAATCAACAATAAAGAAATGGGAAAAAACTTTTTCATTGACACAAATATACGGAGCCTTTAGGAATGGGAATTGAATTCTTACCTTTAGCAGCAAATTAAGGTCCAAAATGAATTGGTTTTTTCACGTTGGAAGATACTATATCCTAATTCGCAGGGTTTTCAGCAAACCTGAGAAGTGGAGTATCTATCGCAAGCGCTGGTTGGAAGAGATGAATACCCTGGGTGTTGGATCCTTGGGTATTGTAATCATTATTTCTCTATTCATGGGTGCTGTAATTACCATCCAATCGGCTTTTGGATTCGAAAGTCCATGGATTCCGCTTTATGCAGTTGGTGTAGCCTCCCGCGATTCAATTGTTCTTGAATTTTCTCCAACCATCGTTAGTTTAATACTTGCCGGAAAAGTTGGTTCTAGCATTGCTTCAGAGATTGGCACCATGAGGGTAACAGAGCAAATAGATGCCCTTGAAATAATGGGCATCAACTCAAAAAGTTATCTGATATTACCCAAAATTATTGCTGCTGTTTTTGTAAATCCTTTTCTAATCATGATTAGTATGTTTTTAGGATTACTGGGAGGATTAATTGCCGGAGTTTTATCAGGTGCGGTTACCCCTTATGAATTTGTATATGGTATTCAATATGATTTTAGGCCCTTTAATGTTTCTTATGCGCTAATTAAAACGGTGGTTTTTGCCTTCATCATTACTTCCGTATCCTCCTATCACGGCTACTATACGCAGGGCGGGGCTTTGGAGGTTGGGCAATCATCAACAAGGGCAGTAGTCTTTAGCAGTATCGTTATTTTGCTGTTCAATGTAATTTTAACTCAATTGTTGTTGTCATGATTGAGGTAAAAAGATTATTCAAATCGTTTGCAGGAAGAACGGTCCTCAAAGATATTTCCATTGAGTTTGTTAAAGGAAAAACAAATTTAATTATTGGTGAAAGCGGTTCAGGGAAAACAGTTTTAATGAAATGTATGGTTGGTTTGTTTAAACCGGACGATGGATTGGTTTTATATGGCGGGCAGGATTTTACCGACCTTGGATTTGATGAAAAGAAAAAAATAAGGAAAGAAATTGGCATGCTTTTTCAGGGCGGGGCATTGTTTGATTCTATGACGGTAGAAGAAAACGTGAAGTTTCCGATGAGCATGTTTTCTGAGATGACCGAACAGGAAAAAACCGAAAGGGCTAATTTCTGTTTGAACAGGGTAAATCTTGTAAATGCCAATCAAAAATTCCCGGCAGAATTAAGTGGAGGAATGAAAAAAAGGGTTGCTATTGCCAGGGCCATTGCCATGAATCCTAAATATTTATTTTGCGATGAACCCAATTCGGGCCTTGACCCCCGAACCTCTATTTTAATTGACAATTTAATTCAGGAAATCACCTACGAATTTAATATCACCACCATTGTGATTACCCACGACATGAATTCTGTAATGGAAATTGGTGATAAAATTTCCTTCCTTTACAAAGGAGAAATTTTTTGGAAAGGAGACAAAGAAGAAATCACAAAGTCGAGTGTAAAAGAGCTCAACGATTTTGTTTATGCTTCGGTGATGATGAAAAAATTCAGAGAATCTTTTTAGATTTATTTAATCAGTTTGCTGGAACCAATCTCACGATGATTCTGTACCAAACGGGTCAGGTAAAGTCCTTGGGACAAGAAATCCGCGCTAAACGTTTCTGTTTGCCACTCATTGGCGCCCCGGATCACGGTTTCAAAAACAATTTTACCGGATAAATCAAGCACCTGCAATTGCCCTTCATCCCCGGGCATACGGTAACGAATCGTAAAATTTCCAGATTCATCGGCCACAGTTGAAACCATTAAACCTTGTTCCAGTTGTGATTTATCTGCTATTGCAACAATGGCATTAAATACCCCGGCCTTAATCGATAAGCCCCAATTTTGGGCCAAGAAATAACCAATGCCAAAGGGAGGATTTAACACCACCGCATTCGCATTTTTACCCAACGGAAAGGTAGGAGGATAACGCATGTAAGAGTTGTCCATGGTTGATTGCAGGGCCACATTGCCATTAAGAACGCAACCTGCAAGTAATCCCAGGGTATCTAATTTTGTTTGATCCACGTATTTAAAAACCAAACCCACTTTTTGATTGGCAAGTGTGGTGGTGTTGATATGATAATATTTTAAAAGGTAAGATCCCGGATCACTCCAATTTTGCGTTGGAGATAGACTGGAATTGGTGCTGTCTATTTGTGACCAAAGAACAGTATTGGCAAGACTAATGGCATCGTTGGGCAGTAGCTCAACCATGTCGAGTTGAATATAATCCATATTGCCACTATTGTTTTCGTGGCTATAAAAAACGAAAGCAGTATCAATGAAAAGTACCTGATTGGCAGGGTAGGCGTTGGGCAAACCTAAATCGTTAAAATCTAAAACAACATAGGGAGGTGAATAGGTTTGGTAACCAATAATTCTATCGAAAGCCACACCGGCAAAATTGATAGCGGTATCGGATGCAGTATAGTAGGAGTTGAAAGGCCAAAGGTAAGAAGCATCATCACCATTGGTTGTTATATAATCAATATACAGTGGTAAAGGGTTTCCTGAAGCGGCAGCTGATGTAGACAGGGGCAAAGATTGTTTTTGCGGAACCTGAGGAAGACGCACAGGTTTATTGTTGCTCTGGGCAAAAATAAAGGAAGGCAAAAGAGCTAAAAAAAGCAGGAACTTAGCTTTCATGGATGCAATAATTTTCGATTAAAATTACAAAATAATCGGGGCAATTCCGCCCGGGGAGGAAAGAATAACTAACAATACAATTTTAACAAAGCTAAAACCCCTCATTTGGCGGGCAAGACAGGCCATGTTTTTGTGAAAAACATAATTCTTTTGGTTTGTAAAAAGCGCTTATCTTGTAAGGCAAAGATGAAATGATGAAGAACCACAACCACCTATCACCGGAACTAGCACAAGTAAAAGAATTTCAAGAGTTATTTGGATTAACGGTTAGAAATTCTCCTGAAGGAGCCATTGATGCGAAGGAATATCTTTTAAGGTATCAATTGATGCGGGAAGAAAACGAAGAATACCTGGAGGCATGTCAAAAGGAAGATTTGGTTGAAATTGCAGATGCTCTGGGTGATATGCTATACATTTTGTGTGGCACCATTATTACCCATGGGATGCAACACAAAATATCGGAGGTTTTTAATGAAATTCACCAAAGCAACTTATCAAAACTAGACGAAGAGGGAAAACCCATTTATCGAGAAGACGGCAAAGTACTCAAGGGGCCAAATTATTTCAGACCCAATATCAAGAGGGTATTGGCGAAGGAGCCTTCTTCCTTTGCAGAAAAAACTCCATAACAGTAATCGGGAGCAACAAACAAGTTAAGGCATAAATAGTATCCTCTATAGGAATGGTACCTAACCTTATCCCTAGGTTTTCTGTATTATTATAAATGACAACCGGTTTGGCCGTTAAAATTCCATTGATTATTCCGAAGGGAATCAGGTGTATAAAATACGCGAGCCAAAAATAACCCATATAGGATTTTTTACCTCCAAACACATGGTAACCAAGAATGAGAAAGGCAAACAAACTGTTGTAAAACGTGTAGGTTAAGTTGTGGTTCCATACCAACAATGCACCGATGATTATAAAAGCAGCAAGCGATAATAAATGAGAAACACTATCCAAAAAGGTAGAAGAAAAATAGCCCTTCAAACAAGCATAAATAAACACACTGCAATATGGGATCACAAAAAAGAAACTCCATTCCTCCAAGGGCAAATCATTCAGTCGAAATGACCAAACATATTCGGGGTTAAAGCTCCACACCCCTTCTCGAACAAACCAACCATCCCATAAGATAAACAAGAGTGCATTGATTAAAATTCCGGGAAAAAGTGCCCACCACGACTTATAAAACGCCACCTTCTTGTCGAAGCTAAGTGCCAGCGGACCGGCCAAAGAAAGAATCATTAAAAGGGCATAAAGGGAAAGATTCATTTTTACTCAATGATTTTTCCGTAGGTCTTTTTAAAATAACGCATCGGAACCAGCAACATTCCGAAGTTCTCTCCCCCTTCTTTTTCCAAATATTTGTGATGAATTTTATGCGCTCTTCTGATACCCAATACATAAGGGTTTTGCCAATTTCTCAATACCTTAAATCGTTGGTGAATGATGATATCATGAACAAAAAAATAGGCCAACCCATACAATGCAATGCCAACGCCAATAAAAAAACGAAAATCATCATGAATGGCCCCGGTAATAAAACAATAAGCACTCGGGACAGCAAAAATGAGGAAAAAGGCATCGTTCTTTTCAAAAAAGCCTTCGTGACCCTGATGGTGATCCCTGTGAAGGTACCAAAGAAACCCGTGCATAACGAATTTGTGGGTAAACCACGCAACAAACTCCATGGCACAAAAGGTGAAGAGAACAACTAAAGCGTTGAAGAAAAATTCCATAAGCATTTAACCAAAATCAACCCAAAAAGTTTTTGAGATGAATTATCAAAAAGAAAACGTATTGCAAAATTAGCAAAGAAAGGGCAACAGGATTAAATTTTTCGAAT
>JBILVQ010000304.1:0-3617 GCA_044370375.1 Bacteroidia bacterium | reverse complement strand
CTGTTGCATGAAAAAACAAGGAAACTACCGTCCATCCTACAAAATTTCGGAATGGAATTTCATTTTTTAGCCAATGCCAATAATCCAATTGCGAACTCAGGGGTTCGATTAACAAATCAAGGCCCACCATAAAGGCAGTACCAATTAATACTTTAGCCCCCACCGAAACCTTTAGGGAAGAGGCCACGGACAAAGAGCTAAGGGTAAGTATCAACCAGTTCAGGGCGATAATCAGGGGAACCATGCCCATTTTGGGGCCCAAATTACTGCCGTAATAATAAGAGCCGAAAACCTTACCCGTTTTTACACCAATAATCTCTACAGCAAATCCAACCACAGCAACCAAAACAACAAACCTGCGACAATCCGGATTTGCAAGCGGGGCAAACAATAGTAAAATTGCGGTGGTCAGTAATAAGTTATAAGAGGATAGGCCGGCAAAGTAAACCGGATTCAGCCACATTCCAACCATTCCAACCAGATAAAAAATAATCAAAACCAGCACAAACCATTTCGGTTTGGATTGCAGCAACTGTAAGAATTTATGCATGAGGATAATCTTCTGAAATACAACGTTCAACAATGGCAGCACCTTGCAAACAAAGAGGAATTCCTCCCCCCGGATGAACACTGCCGCCACAAAAGTAAAGTCCCTTTATTTTTTTAGAAAAATTTGGATGACGAAGAAAGGCAGCCATTCTGTTATTGGAAGAATTTCCATACAAAGCTCCGGCAAAGCTACCGGTCATCGATTCAATTTCTGGTGGATTCCAAACGTGTTCTGTTGCAATCAATGATTCAATATCCTCGCCCAACACATTTGATAATCTTTTTATCAAATTTCGCTTTACGGATTGCTGTATGGTTTGCCAGTCTTGGCCCTGATGATTAGGAACATTCACCATAACAAACCAGTTTTCCATACCTTCCGGGGCATCCTTTGGGTTGTGTTTGGATGTAATATTGATATAAATGGTAGGATCTTCAAATACGTTTTTTCCTTCTTTTATCGTTTGAAATTCTCTTTTATAATCAGCAGAAAAGAAAACATTATGCAATCCAAGTTTTGGAAAAATTTTGCGGATACCCCAATAAAAAACCAGCGCTGATGAAGATTTTGGCTGATGAATCAGGCGCTGTGGAGCAGGAACAGCCTTTAACAAATTGGTATAACTGTAGTAAATATCAACATTGCTCACCACCAAATCAGCCTGAATGATCTTTCCGGATGTTACAATTCCAACTGCTTTTTTTTCTTCCACCAAAACCTCCTCAACCCTTGTATTAAATTGAAATTCAACACCCAAATCCAGCGCTAGTTGGTGCAGAGCATTCGTGATAGCAACCATTCCGCCCTTAGGAAAGAAAGTTCCCAACTTATGTTCCAAGTGAGGAATAATATGCAAGGTAGCAGGTGCCTGATAAGGATCGGATCCATTATAGGTTGCATAACGATTAAAAAACTGAACCAACTGTTCGTTCTTTAGATGCTTTTTGTTGAACCCATCCATGGTGGAAAACAAGCCAAGGAAAGGCATTCTTAGCAATGCCTTAAAGAAATCTTTTTTGAACAGATGGCGAGGGCGATTCAGGCTTACCTCCAAAAAAACAGGGGCAAGGGTTTTATAGAAAAAAGAGGATCGGTCTAAGTGCCTTAAAAAAACATCGGCCGGAACCTTAAACTTATTTTCCACTTCAAGCGCCAATTGAGATAAATGGGTAGAGGCAATCAACTCATTTCCATTGGCAAAAAAATAACGACAAGATTCGTTCAGCGTTTGATATTCAAAATAATTCCCAATGGGTTTCCCTGCTTTGCGAAACAAATCCTCGAGCAGAGTGGGCATGGTAAAAAGCGAGGGACCGCGATCGAAGCGAAAACCTTGTTTTTCGAAGGAAGAAAGTTTTCCGCCGGGGTATCCGGCCGATTCAAAAACACTTACCTGATGGCCCGAGGAAGCGAGTCGCACCGCTGTAGCCAACCCTCCTATTCCTGCACCAACCACAATTACTTTCATTTGAAACAAACATTAAAAATTAAAAGTTGTTTTCCGGTAGCGCAATTTATTACCATCCTGATACCAGCGGCATTCTTCTGCCGGAACCAAAGGCTTTTTCAGAAATTCTTAATACGGGAGGTGTTTGCTTCCTTTTGTATTCCGAAGAATTGACAAGCTTGATTACTCTATTTACAACATTTGCATCATATCCCCTTGAGATAATTTCAGGAGCAAGCATTCTGCCCTCAACATATAACTTTAGTACATTGTCCAAAAGTGGATAAGGAGGCAATGAATCCTGATCTTTCTGATTTGGTCGAAGCTCTGCAGAGGGTGCTTTGTCAAGAATATTCCGCGGAATAATTTCCGATTCACGGTTAACATATTCACAAAGTTCATACACCTCAGTTTTGTACAAATCGCCAAGCACACCAAGGCCTCCGCATAGATCGCCATAAAGGGTTCCATAACCAACAGCCATTTCACTTTTGTTGGTAGTGTTCAACAATATATGTCCAAGCTTGTTAGAAATACCCATTAAAAGGGTACCTCTTACTCTGGCTTGAATATTCTCTTCGGCCAATGAAAAGGGCCGATTTTCGAAAACAGGTTCCAGGGCTGTTAATAGCTCCTTAAAAGGTTTTTCAATTTCAATTTTTTCCGGAATACAATTCAGTCTTTCGCATAGCAACAGAGAATCACTAATGCTATGATTTGAGCTAAACTGCGAAGGCAACATTACGGGCAATACGTTTTCAGCACCCAGCGCTTTAACCGCCAGATATAAAGTAAGCGCTGAATCAACCCCGCCCGACAAACCAAGCACAGCTTTTTTAAATCCTTGTTTACGAAAAAAATCTTTAATGCCCAGCAACAAAGCAGCTTCAATTTCATGCATTGGAATGGACGCTGCAGCGGTTTTTGTAGGGATGTTGTTAAACAATTCAACATAGTCCAATACCTCCTCAAAAGAAACCGACTGATGCAAGATTTGATTATGCGGTAATGCCACCATAGAGGCTCCGTCAAATATCAAATCGGCATTCGCTCCACATTGATTTACATAAACCATTGGACAATTGAGAAAGTTTGCATTTTGGGTTACCAAGCGGATTCTTTCCGAAAACTTTCCTGCAGCAAATGGGCTTGCAGAGATATTGATAACAAAATCAGGGTTCAGTTCCTTTATTTTATCGAGCGGATTCAATGCATAAGCGCCCAATCCGCCATTTAAAAAACCTTTTTTGGGAGCATTAAACCAAATATCCTCGCAAATGGTAATGCCAATTTTTTTATTTCTAAAGAAAACTGTTTCGAATGTTTGATTGGGTTCGAAATATCTGGATTCATCAAAAACATCGTAATTAGGAAGCAAAGTTTTATGAAAAACTTTTTCAAGTTTTCCCTGGTCATTGATAAACCACGCTGCATTAAAAATTGGTTTACCGGCACCATGATTCATTTGAGGAGAACCCACCAATGCTGCTATCCCTAGGCAGGATGCAGCTATTGCTTCAATCGCCAATTCACAATCCGAAACAAAAGAAGAATAATCCAATAAATCGAGTGGCGGATAACCGCAAACGGAAAGCTCAGGAAAAACAACTAAATCGGCTT
>JBILVQ010000145.1:0-7747 GCA_044370375.1 Bacteroidia bacterium | reverse complement strand
GGGAAAGCTGATTGATCCGTTTAATGGGATGCAAGATCTTGCCGATAAAAAATTAATCACACCCCGCGACCCTGAAATAACTTATTCGGACGACCCCTTGCGGATGATGCGTGCCATAAGGTTTGCTACTCAACTTGGATTCGAAATTGAAGAAAAAAGTTTTGAAGCAATCAAGGCCCAAAAAGAAAGAATAAAAATCATAAGCTATGAAAGAATTACTGAAGAGTTAAACAAAATAATCCTCAGTCAAAACCCGGCCAGGGGATTTTATTTGTTGCAGGAATCTGGCCTATTGCAAATTATTTTTCCTGAGTTTCTCTTGTTAAAAGGCGTTGAAACGATTGATGATAAATCGCATAAAGATAATTTCAATCATACCCTTGAAGTACTGAACAATGTGGCAGCAAAATCGGATGACCTATGGCTACGATGGGCTGCTATTCTGCATGATATTGCCAAACCTGCCACAAAAAAGTTCGACAAACAGCATGGCTGGACTTTTCATGGGCACGAGGACAAAGGAGCCCGCATGGTTCCTAAAATTTTCAGCAAGTTTAAACTACCCTTGAACGAAAAAATGAAGTTTGTACAAAAGTTGGTTTTGCTTCATTTAAGACCCATTGTTTTGGCCAAGGATATTGTTACTGATTCGGCTGTAAGGCGACTATTGTTTGAAGCCGGCGATGACATTGATCATTTAATGATTTTATGCGAGGCCGATATCACCACCAAAAATCCGAACAAAATTCATCGCTACCTCAAGAATTTTCAAATTGTAAAAAGCAAACTAAAGGAAGTTGAAGAAAAGGACAAAATCAGAAACTGGCAGCCACCGGTTTCCGGAGAAGAAATAATGCAGTTTTTTAACATTGGCCCCTCCCCGCTCGTTGGTCAGATAAAAACAGCCATACGAGAGGCCATCCTGGATGGAGAAATCCCAAATGACTATGAGGAGGCCAGAAAAATGATGATGGAAATTGGGCAAAAATTGATTGCAGGCCAAAAAGGAAATTAGGGAAAGAAAGGAAACACTTGTCGTCAATAATTCTTATTTTTGAAAAAACATTCCTCATGAAACATCTTATCAAACTTACCATTCTTTTCAGTGTTTTTAGCGCTGGTGTTAGTTTTGGCCAAACCCAAACCACGAAAAAAGAAGGAATGAATGATCCTCAAAATATGACGGTGAATACCGATGCTGAACCTTTTTACCCTAAGGGAGATCAAGCCCTCTATCAGTATGTTTACTTAAACCTGAAGTACTCTCAGGAAGCAAAGGATAAATTGGTTACGGGTGAAGTCCTCATGAGTTTTGATGTTAATCCCGATAGCACGGTGACCAATGCGATTGTCATAAGCGGTCCCGGTTTCGGAGTTAATGAAGAGGTGAAGGCTTTGGTTGAAAAACTCAAATTCGCTCCAGCTGTTCAAAATGGAGTAAAGGTTCGCATGAATGTGATGATGAATTTTCCGGTAAAAGCGCACTAAAGAATGAGTTCCGGTCAGGAAAAAAAAATCACCAAAAGAGAAAAAAACCAAAGCTCGCGTCTTCGGTCTGCCGAAACCAAAACCGCTGAAAAACAGCAATCGGTTGTAGGAATAAAAAAATATTGGCTTTGGCTTGTCCCTGTTTTTTGCTTTATCCTGTATGGTAATAGTTTAAAAAATGGTTATGTACTTGACGATTTCTCGGTAATTAAAGATAATTTTTTAACCACACGTGGTACAGATGCTATTCCCGAATTACTGAAAACATCTTACCGCTATGGGTATTTGTCGGTTAATGACGGACTTTATCGTCCCTTATCGATGATAACTTTTGCCATTGAATGGCAATTTTGGGGCGAAAACACAGGCATTGGACATTTTATCAATATACTGCTTTATGCAGTTTGCGGCCTTGTTTTGTACCATGTCCTAAATCGCTTTGAAGATTGGAAGAACACCTACAAACCCCTGCTGGTTGTTTTACTTTTTCTAGCTCACCCCCTCCATACAGAAGTGGTAGGAAACATCAAAAGCAGGGATGAGATTCTTTGTTTTCTTTTTTGTTTTTTGAGTATTTGGGAAGGATTAAAGTATGTTGATAGCGCTAGCATTAAAAACCTACTGCTTTCCTTTGTTTATGCGGTCCTCGCAATGTTCTCGAAAGAGTCGTCTATTTTGCTCATTGGTTACTTTATTTTGGTTTCATACTGGATTCAAGGCCAAAAAATGAAAGGCCAAATACCTGTTGCATTATCGATTTTGTTAGCAAGTATCATTTACCTGGCTGCAAGAAACGCTGTGCTCGATTCTGTGAAAGGCATACAGACCGTGTCTTCTGTTGATAATCCCTTATCGGGAATCAGCGATGCAGGCACCAAAATTTTCACCGGCAGCTTTTTGTTGGCAAGGTATTTATACCAATTGGTGCTACCCTATCCATTGATTTACGATTATTCTTTCAATGCCATTCCAATTATTAAAACACCCGATTTTAAAGGACTGCTTAGTATGTTTCTTATAGGAGGCTTTGCTTTTTTAGGACTGAAACTATGGTTAAAAAGAAACAGGTTCGGATTTTCCATGCTCTTTTTTCTAGGTTCTTTGATTCTTTTTTCCAATATATTCATTCTAATTGGCGCTCTTTATGCCGAACGTTTTGCATTTTTTGCCGTGCTTCCTTTCAGCATTGTGCTTGTTGAGGGCTGCTCTTTCCTGAAAGAAAAAATGGGGCAGGTTGTTTTTTTGGGCATCACTTCCCTGCTCCTACTGGTTTATTCAGCAATCACCATTTACAGAAATCCTGACTGGAAAAACAATGAAACCCTTTACCGACATGATCTTGTTTTGCAGCCCAACAGTGCCAAAACCCATTATTATTTAGGCAATGAATTGATAAAATCAGTGGCTCCGAATGAAACAGATTCTGTAAAAAAAGTACAACTCTTTAACGAGGCAATCGGTCACTTGAACCAAGCGGTGAGCATTTACCCCAACTACCCTGATGGTTTCACGCAAATTGGCGTTGGTTATTACAAGATGAATCAATTCGACAAGGCAGGTGGTTTCTTTGAAAAGGCACTTGCCATTGATCCCTATAGTAAAGTTGCCTTGAACAATTTGGCTTCCATTCGTTTCAATCAAAATAGAATCGAAGATGCTTTAAAGACCTATCAAAGAGTATTGGAGATTGACCCGAATTTTGTAGATGCATGGTTAAACATGGGAAGTTGTTACGGCATGTTAAAAAACTATCCCAAGGCCATTGAATCTTTTGAACGTTGCTTAGCCCTTGCACCCAACAATGAAAAAGCTTGGCGATTCATGAGTATCACCTATGGTTTTATGGGCGATAAAGCAAAAGCCGATGAGTTACTAAAAAAGGCTGATTCACTGAAATAGCATCTTATCCAAGATCAATCACTTTTTCTTTAAAGGCAATGCCGAATTTTTCCAGTTCATTTAGCAAGGGAACATAAATTTCCTGATGGATGGGAATTTGTACTCCCCTTAATTTTACTTTATCATCTAACAAAAGCGAAGCAAACATGGCAAGAGGTAATCCAACCGTATCAGCCATGGCTGTTTCTTTGGGCGAACGGCCTTTACAAACCAAATCAGCCACCAATCGTTTTCTTCTTCCGTCTTGTTCAAAGTCAATCAGATGCTGCATTACAACCATGTCAAGATCCTGATCTTTTAGTTTCCATTTCTCTTCCAGAAGAACTTGTAAAATGGCTGCCGGAGTGCGATGCCCTTTGGGTATGAATGCTTCTGATGTAATACCTGTCCATACTACCTTTTTAATTGCCTCGTCCTGCGGGTCCAAATTAGTACATTGTGCTAATTGCTCGGTCAAATGACCATTCAAACCTTTCGGCAAATAAGCGGCAAGTAAATCCGCATAAGAGAAAGCATCGGGTATTTCAATTTTAATACTATCGTCTGTTAAACCCAGTTGTACAAAAATGTTCCATGCCTTGCAGTAACCCTGATAACGCAGGGTTCCGCGTATCATGGTATCTACCGATTCCAGTCCGTAAATTCCTTTATAAGAAATACTATCGCGATTGGGGTAGGCATCAAAAGCACCTAATCCATCTACCTTTACTTCATCTACCGAGGTGAACATTCTGTTATAAGGAACATATCTTAATCGCCCGTTCTCCAAGAATTTGGCAGTTGCTTGTCCGGCTAAAATAACATTACGCGGGTTCCAACTAAATTTGTAGCCCCACGGATTGTCATTGGATTCTGGAGCCACCAAACCACCGCAGTAAGATCTGAATTCCTTCACCACTCCCCCATTGTGCTGAATTTCATGAATGGCGCGCATGGCCGAAAGGTGGTCGATACCGGGATCAAGGCCGATTTCATTCATCAAAATCACATCGTTTTTAAGTGCCAAAGGATGCAAGGATTTGATTTCTTCTGAAACATAAGAGGCAGTGATAAGATGTTTTCTCTGCTCAACACAGCTTTTGGCAACAGGGAAATGCATAAAGGCAGGAAGCATCGAAATAACCACATCGTTTTCACGGATTAAATCATCGCGCTCGGCGGGGTTGTCAACATCCAATGCGATAGCCGTTGCTTGTTGACAAGATCCGATTTTTTCTTTGGCCAGTTCAAGCGACATATCGGCAACGGTTATCCACCAGTTTTTGGCAGCAGCACGTTCTGTCAAATAGTGAATCAATGCACCTGAGGATCTGCCTGCACCAATGATTAGTATTTTCTTCATATCCATTAAGGTAAAAGCATGCCATCTTTCATAACCAATTTTCGGTCGGCCATATCGGATAGTTGCAAGTTGTGCGTAACAATGACAAAAGTTTTGTTGAGCTTATTTTTTAGTGCAAAAAATAACTCGTGTAATTCACGGGCATTTTGGGTATCCAGGTTACCGGAGGGCTCATCGGCAAAAACAATGGCGGGATCATTAATCAGCGCCCTCGCCACAGCCACTCTTTGCTGTTCTCCGCCCGACAATTCGGAAGGTTTGTGATGCGAACGATCTGCCAATCCCAACATGGCTAACAATTCCATGCCTTTTTCTTTTGCCTCGTTTTCTTTCCTTTTCCCAATGAGCGCTGGAATCATAACATTTTCAAGGGCTGAAAACTCAGGCAATAATTGATGGAACTGAAAAACGAAACCGATAGCGGTATTTCTGAAAGCCGCGAGTTTTTTTTCCTTCATGGCAAAAGGTTCTTCACCATTGATGAGCAGGCGGCCGGAGGTGGGCCTATCAAGGGTACCCAATATGTGCAAAAGGGTTGATTTACCGGCCCCAGAGGCACCAACAATACTCACCACTTCCCCTTGCATCAATTGAAGGCTTACTCCTCTAAGAACTTCAACCGGAGGTTTACCGGGAAAATTCTTAATTATTTGATGAGCTTCTAATAGGGACATAGGCCGCGAAATTACTGAAAACAATGAAATGCCCTTACAAAGTAGATGCTATATAGCCCTAGTTTATAAACAAGGCAGTGGGGTTTACCTTGTTGATGGAATTGTTGAGATAAATTGGAAGAATAATACCCGATTTTTAGGAGAAATCTGTTACTTTCGCAGCCAAAGAAATTTACCGATGAACATTCACGAATATCAAGGAAAATCAATTCTAAAAAGTTTTGGTGTTAATATCCAGGAAGGAATTGTGGCCGAAACGCCTGAACAGGCCGTTGATGCTGCGAAAAAAATGCAGGAATTAACCGGAACAGGATGGTGGGTTGTTAAAGCCCAGGTACATGCCGGAGGAAGAGGAAAAGGAGGAGGTATTAAACTCGCCAAAAACCTTGATGAGGTAAAAGAAAAAGCCGGTGCTATCCTTGGGATGCATTTGGTTACCCCGCAAACCAGCGCTGAAGGTAAATTGGTAAGCAAAGTCTTGATTGCTCAAGATGTTTATTATCCCGGACCTACCGAAACCAAAGAATTTTACATGAGTGTATTGCTGAACCGCAGTACAGGCAGAAATATCATCATGTATTCCCCTCAGGGAGGCATGGACATTGAAGAGGTGGCGCATTCAACCCCTCACCTGATTTTTAAGGAAGAAATAGATCCCAAAGTAGGATTGCAAGCTTTTCAGGCCAGAAAAATTGCATTTAACCTTGGGTTGGAAGGTGAGGCCTTTAAGGCGATGTTGAAATTTATTTCGTCCCTTTACAAAGCCTATGATGCTATTGATGCCTCCTTGTTTGAAATTAACCCTGTTTTAAAAACTTCGGATAACAAAATTATTGCAGTTGATGCCAAGGTTAATCTGGATGAAAACGGCTTGTTCCGTCATCCCGATTATGAAGCCATGCGCGATGAAAAAGAAGAAGATCCTACAGAAGTTGAAGCAGCAGCCAATAATCTGAACTACGTTAAACTTGACGGAAACGTAGGTTGTATGGTGAATGGTGCCGGTCTGGCCATGGGAACAATGGACTTGATTAAACTATCAGGCGGTGACCCGGCAAATTTCTTGGATGTTGGTGGTACTGCCAATGCACAAAGAGTAGAACAAGCTTTTAGAATTATTCTCAAGGACAAAAATGTGAAAGCCATTTTGGTGAATATTTTTGGTGGTATTGTTCGTTGCGACAGGGTGGCTCAAGGAATTGTAGATGCCTACAACAACATGGGCAGCATCAACGTACCCATCATTGTTCGTTTACAAGGAACCAATGCCGGAGAAGCAAAAAAGATAATCGATGATTCAGGGTTGAAAGTATTTTCGGCCATTGAATTTCAGGAGGCAGCCGACCTGGTAAAAAAAGTATTGGCCAATTAATTTTTTCCTTTTTATTGAAAAAAGCCTCTTCATGAGGCTTTTTTTTTGCCCTTTTCCAATTGAACAGATTTTTTTAGATTTGAAACAAAAATTAAAATCATGGAAATAAATTTTGTTATATTGTTGATTTCTGCCATTATTCCACTCCTTATTGGCTTTATATGGTATCATCCAAAAGTTTTCGGAAACGTATGGATGAAACTGGCTGATATTTCTGATGAGAAATTAAAGAGCGGCAATATGGCCCTGATTTTTGGTGTTACCCTGGTTTTTTCTTTTTTCCTTGCCTTCGTATTACAATTCATGGTGATTCACCAGTACAGCGTTTATTCTATCCTTGCCAATGAACCGGGTATAAACGACCCAAATTCTGAAGTTGGATCGATGTTAAAGATGTTCCTGGATAAATACGGTAATAATTTCAGAACATTTAAGCATGGGGCCTTTCATGGAATTTTATCTGCCTTGTTTTTTGCTACTCCCGTACTGGGCATCAATGCCCTTTTCGAACGCAAAAGTTTCAAGTACATTTTTGTGCATGCCGGTTATTGGATGCTAACTTTGGCACTCATGGGTGGAGTAATTTGCGCTTACGCCTAATCATAGGTATTGGGTTAGGAATTTCCCAACCTACCGCTTTCATGTACGCTGCGAAAGTGGTTTATTTTTTCAATAAAAACTAGGAAACCACTGACCCGAAAAGGTCGTAGTCTTCGGCTGACTCAATTTTTGTTGTGTAAAAATTGCCTGGTTTTACCGTTGGATGGCTTTTTATTTCAATCAATACCTCGTTATCCACTTCCGGGGAGTCAGCTTCGGTTCGGCCAATAAAATACTCCCCTTCTGTTCTGTCTATCAAAACTTTTTGAACAGACCCAACTTTGGCTTCGTTGAGCGATGCGGAAATCTTTTGCTGAATATTCATGATGGCCTCTGCCCTGCTCTTCTTTTTTGCAGCAGGCACATTGTCTT
>JBILVQ010000144.1:0-7763 GCA_044370375.1 Bacteroidia bacterium | reverse complement strand
ATGGGAATTCTTGGGGTACTAACCGGTTCCCTTTGGGCCCGCTTTACCTGGGGTGATTGGTGGGTAAGCGATGCAAAATTAAATGGAGCGGCTATTACCCTCCTCTTCTATTTTGCTTACCTCATCTTGAGGGCCTCCATTGAAGACCCCGAAAAAAAAGCAAGAATTGCAGCCGTTTACAACATCTTTGCCTACGTCATGCTCATCGTTTTTTTAATGGTGCTGCCAAGAATGACCGATTCCCTTCACCCCGGAAATGGCGGCAATCCCGGTTTCGGGGGCTACGACCTGGATAATACCATGAAAATTGTTTTTTATCCGGCAATTCTTGGCTGGACACTACTGGGTGCCTGGCTCGCTAATTTGGGAATACGTTATCAAAAGTTAAAAAACGAAATGGAGCAATCCTTCTAAACTTAAAACTTCCATTTATGTTATCTCCTAAAACAATGTTGATTTTTCTTCTGCTTCTGATGCATAATGCATTCGCTCAGGGTAAAGTTGAAATGGCCGACGGACTCTATGCATCAGGAAAAATTTATATCGTGGTGGGAGTATTGATGATCATCTTTATCGGAATCGTCATTTATCTCATTCAAACCGATCGAAAGATTTCTAAACTGGAGAAAGATTGGAATAACCGAACGCCTAAAGATATGTCCAAATGAAAAAAAACCATATCATCATCATCGTTTTGATTGCCGTCTCCATCGGAGCAATCATGGGAACCCTGGCCGATTCTAGTACCTATGCCAACTTTTCTACTGCTTTTAATAACCAGGGAAGAGAATATCATGTGGTTGGCAAGGCCGACAAATCTAAAGCCTTTGTTTATGAACCTGAAAAAAATGCCAACCTTTTCTCCTTCTACCTTACCGACAATGAAGGGATAGAAAAATGGGTGATGTACAAAGGCCCAAAACCACAAGACTTCGAAATGTCTGAACAAATTGTAATTACTGGCGAAGCTAAAGACACGGTTTTCATGGCCGATAAAATCCTCATGAAGTGCCCCTCTAAATATAAAAATACCGAAGAGCCTGTTTTACAATAAGGTTCAAACAATTGCCAATGAAAGAAATTCAATATGTAGGCGAACACCTGCTTCCCGGTCAACTTGGTAATTTTTTTATCATCCTTGCCTTTACCAGCGCAATTCTTTCAACGATTGCCTACTTGTTTGCCTCCTTTGGCGAAGATTCCATCAAGCATTCATGGCGTAAATTAGGCCGAAACGCTTTCTTTATTCATGCCCTGGCCGTTGTTGGGATTGTTGGAACCCTTTTTTACATCATTCTAAATCATTATTTCGAATACCAATACGCATGGCAACATTCCTCGCGCGACCTACCTGTTCGCTATATGTTTTCCTGTTTTTGGGAAGGTCAAGAAGGTAGTTTTCTCCTCTGGATGTTGTGGCACGCAATCCTCGGCACTGTGCTCATCTTTACCGCTAGAAAATGGGAAGCTCCTGTCATGGGCGTCTTTACAAGTGTGCAGATTTTCCTGAGCTCTATGCTCTTAGGCGTTTTTGTTCTTGGCTACAAACTCGGCAGCAACCCTTTTATGCTATTGCGCGAACACCCTGATTTTGCTGACCTTCCCTGGACCAAAGTTGCAGATTACCTTAAAAGCCTTGACGGCAGAGGACTTAATCCTTTGTTGCGAAATTATTGGATGACCATTCATCCTCCTACCCTCTTTCTCGGGTTTGCCTCAACACTCATCCCTTTTGCCTATGCCATGGCCGGCCTGATTACCGGGCAGCTTAAAGAATGGACCAAACCCGCTTTACCTTGGACTTTCTTTGGTGTACTTATTTTGGGTACCGGTGTGTTAATGGGCGGTGCTTGGGCTTATGAGTCGCTTAGCTTTGGCGGGTTCTGGGCCTGGGATCCCGTAGAAAATTCATCCCTTGTTCCATGGATTATTCTTGTTGGGGCCGGACACCTAATGCTGATCTATAAAAACCGCGGACAATCATTGTTTACATCCATCGCTTTTACCCTACTATCTTTTATCCTTGTTTTATACTCCACTTTCCTAACCAGAAGCGGCATCCTGGGCAAAAGCTCTGTGCATGCATTTACAGATTTGGGTATGTCCGGACAGCTATTGGTTTACCTCCTTTTCTATGTGGTGTTGAGTATTGTTTTAATTATTATTCAAAGAAAAAAAATTGCTGAAGGACAAACAGACGATAATTCAACTTCTAGAGAATTCTGGATGTTCATTGGTTCCTTGATACTTTTGGTCTCTTCCTTCCAAATAATTTTTACAACCTCCATTCCCGTTATTAATAAAGTCTTTTCCCTGAATCTTGCACCGCCAACCAATCCGGTAGAGCATTATAATTCTTGGCAAATTCCCTTCACAATTCTTGTTCTAACCGGCATGGCCATTGCACAGTTTTTTAAATACAAAGGAACCGCAATGCCAGATTTCTACAGCAAGATTAAACGTTCCTTGTTTTTATCGGTTTTATTTTCCGCCTTGTCTTGCTGGGCACTTGAAATAACAAACGTTTTCCTTATTGCCCTTCTGCTCTCCTCCGTTTTCGCCTTTCTTTCAAATCTTGATTTTGCCCTAATTTCACAAAAGGGAAAATGGAGCAAAACCGGTCCCTCTCTTGCACATGCAGGATTCGCCATGCTTATTCTGGGTGCTTTAATTGCCACCGGAAAAAGCAATGTTATTTCACAAAACACTTCCGGTTACGATGTAAGTAAACTAGGCAAAGACTTCAACAACATGGAGCATATCATGTTGGTAAAAAATGACACCGTTCAAATGGGTGATTATTTCCTCACCTACAAAGGAAAAAAGATTGAAGGTGTGAATCATTATTTTAACATCGACTATTTCTCAAAAGATCCCTCCGGCAAATTACAACATGAATTTATGTTGAGCCCTATTGTGCAAACCAACCCACGGATGGGCAATACGGCAGAACCCGACACCCGTCATTTTCTACATAAAGATGTTTACACCCATATCGCTTACGCAGAACTTTCTACCGAAGACCAACACATAGATGAAGGCTTCCCCATTAAAAAAGATTATACCCTACAAGCCGGAGATACTGTTTTTACCAGTGGAGCAATGTTGGTTTTAGAAGGTTTGATAAAAGAATTTGACCAATCAGACCTAAACTTGAAGCAAGGCGATCTTGCTGTAGCAGCAAAAATAAAAATACTTACCCCCAACGGAAAAGTAAGTTATGCCCAACCTGTTTTCTCGATTCGTGAAAACATGATTGTTCCCGTAGATGTAATTAACCAAGAGGAGGAAATTAAATTTTCTTTTACCTCTATTGATCCCGAAACAGGAAAAATAAATCTGCTTATTTCAGAAAAAGACAAAAAAAGCAAAGACTTCATTATTCTAAAAGCCATTATTTTTCCTTGGATAAATTTACTTTGGATGGGTTGCCTGCTGATGGTGGTTGGAACTGCCGTGGCTATTGTGCACAGGGTAAAAATAAACAATAAACAACCTGCCTGATCATTCATGGAGAGTAAGGCTCATTATTCAAAAGAAAAACTAAGCATTACTCTAGCCGGTGCAGGAAATCTTGCATGGAACCTTTGCCATGCATGGAAAAACTTAACCCATATCGATGTATCCTATTGGAACCGAAATCCTGAAAACAGTTGGCAACTTTCTCAAATTAAAAAAGGAAACGTCTTTACGCATCCTTCAGAAATAACCGAAACTCCTGATTTCGTTTTTATCTGTACCGATGATTCCGCTATTATTCCTACTGCTGCTTTGTTCCAACACCTGAATACTTGCCTGGTTCATTGCTCAGGAAGTACTGCGCTTCAAGTTTTGCAAAACAACAACACCAAGGCGGCCGTTTTTTATCCCTTACAAACTTTTTCGAAAAACATTCCTTCCAATTGGAATAATATTCCTGTATTGATTGAAGCCGACGGAATCCCTGAAAAGGATTTAATCAGTCTGGCAATAAACATGTCGGCCACACCTTCTTCAATGAACTCTGAGCAAAGACTTTCGCTTCACCTTGCCGCAGTTTTTGCCTGTAATTTTACCAATCATTTGTGGTCGGTTGCTTACAAAATATGTGACCATCATCAAATACCTTTTAACCTGCTGCATCCGCTTATTCAAAAAACAGTTGACAAAGCCTTAAGCACTCATCTTGACCCAGCCCATCTGCAAACCGGTCCGGCAAAAAGAAAAGATGCTGCCATTATTCAAAAACATCTCGACCTCCTTGCATCAGATAGGCTAAAGCAACAGATTTACAAACTCATCTCCGAAGATATTGCAACAAACAAGTAAAATGAAAAATTTTAAAGAAAAACTTAGAGACATTAAAATTCTTGCACTTGATGTAGATGGCGTGCTTACAGATGGAAGTGTTTTCTGCTCCGAAAATGGTGACCAAGTAAGAACCATGAACATCAAAGATGGTTATGCCCTTCAACTGGCTGTAAAAACCGGACTTAACATTTTAATTATCAGCGGTGGAAGTTCTCAGGGCGTACTTACCCGCCTCAATAGACTTGGCATCCGCGATGTTATGATGGGAGCCGGTACCAAATTACCTTTGTTGCAATCTTATTGTGCAGAAAATAATTTTTTAGCCCACGAGGTTTTATACATGGGTGACGATATTCCTGATTTACATTGCATGCAATGGGTGGGAACCGCTGCCTGCCCTGCGGATGCAGCAACGGAGATAAAGGAAATTTGCCACTATGTTTCTCGCTTCCCCGGTGGAAAAGGATGTGTGAGAGATGTTATTGAACAATTGCTAAAAGTGCAGGAAAAATGGATGCAAAAAGAAGCATTCTCCTGGTAATAAACTTACAATAAATGAATACTTTATTAAGTTGGTTTAAATTAATCAGGTGGTCTAATCTTGCCATAATTGCACTTACACAATGGGTGGTGCGCTATGGAATTATTCAACCCATGATAGAATACATGAACATTGGAATGAAACTTGAATTATCAACCTTTCACTTTCTCATGCTCATGGTAAGCACCCTCCTGATTGCTGCTGCAGGTTATGTAATCAATGATTATTTCGATAATAACATAGATAGAATTAATAAGCCGCAACATGTTGTGGTTGGTAAAACTATCAGCCGCAGGCAAGCAATGCTTACGCATACTATTCTCAATGTTTTGGGCGTAGCGCTTGGTTTTTGGGTTGCCTATCAAATTGGGGTTATTAAGCTTGGACTCATTCAACTTTTTTCAACCGGCTTACTTTGGTTTTACAGCACCGACTTTAAAAAAAGATTATTGGCTGGAAACTTACTCATTGCATTGCTCACTGCAATGGTACCTTTTACCGTTCTTCTCTTCGAAATTCCACCGCTCATTTCAGCATACAGAATAATGCTTGCCGACATGAATTTAAATTTCAACCACATCATGATTTTTGTGGGTGGATATGCTGGATTCGCATTTATTACAACCCTGGTAAGAGAAATTATCAAAGACATGGAAGATGTTGAAGGTGACGAAAAATTTGGCTGCGAAACAATGCCCATTGTTTGGGGATTGAAAGTGTCAAAGGCAGTTACCATTGGCCTTGTATTAATTACCATGATCCTCTTGGGATTGATTATGTCACAGCAATTTCAAGACAAAGACCATATTTCATTTGCCTATTTTTTAACCTTTCTGCAATTACCCTCTGTGGCCTTAATGATAAAAGTATCCGCCGCAAATACATCCCGAGATTTACATCTGGCAAGCCGAATGCAAAAATTAATCATGCTTGCCGGAGTAGGCTATGCTCTTGTTTTTAAATATCTGTTGCTGGGCCAAATCTTTTAAACCCTTAACGAACCAGATTTACTTGTCCGGTATACTCTGCTTTTTTACCCGATGCAGACTTTACTTTCAAAAGATAAACATAGGTGCCCTGCTCTGCATTGCGGCCAGAATACATCCCATTCCACCCAACTCCTGGCTCATTAATCGAGGTTATTTTATCTCCCCAGCGATTATAAATTTCAAGGCTTAGTTCCTCAATGCCTGATCCCTTCACAACAAATTCATCATTCAACAAATCTCCGTTGGGAGAAAATGTATTGGGTACGAATACAAAAAAATCAGGCTCAATTTCAATACAAATTTCATGATCATCTTCACAACCGGATTCTGTTCTTGCTATCATCTTAACACAATATTTTCCCTCTCCAGGAAAACGATGGCTTACGCTGCTTCCTGTGCCTAAGCTTCCATCAGCAAAGTCCCATTCATAAACTACTCCGCCAATAGAAATGTTTTCGAAATTAACCACTGGATCTGATTCCGGAGCTACTTCACGGTCAACCGTAAAGTTAGCCCTTGGTCTGGTTTCTACATGCAAATAATCTACAATACTTGATGTGGTTGAACACCCGTTTGCATCTGTAACGGTTAAACCAATTTCGTAAAAACCCGCCCCGTAAAAGCAAGGAGATGGCCCTTGTTCCTCAGAAATCAGCTGCCCATTGGCCCTCCACCCCCATTGAACTATAGCTGATCCTGCGCTGCTTAAATCAGAAAACTGAACACATAGTGGTTCACAGCCTTCAACCACGTTACTTGCGAAAAGTGGAGTTGGTAAGGGATTGACAACAACGTTTACCGTGGCATCTGCGGTGCAACCAATACCATCGGTAACAACAACCGTATAAGGTCCTCCCTCATTCACAGCAATCCCTGAAATAATGGCATCAGAAGCATTCGATGAGAAGCCATTCGGACCAGTCCATTGGTATTGAACACCCCCATTGGCACTTAATTGCACATTGGAACCTTCACAATAAGGACTATTGCTCTGCAAAACAACAGTCGGTTCTGGATTAACAATTACACTAGTGGATGCAACTGCGGTGCAACTATTGGCTCCAGTAACCGTAACATTATAAATGCCTGCATTCATAGGAGCTCCGCTATTGATGACCGGATTCTGAAGCACAGAATTAAATCCCGCAGGACCCGACCAATTGTAGGCGCTTCCGCCACCTGAGGATAGCTGAATTAAATCGCCTTCACAATATGGCCCCACATTACTTGCCGTTGGAATCGGTGCACTTAAAATAGAAACAATAACAGATGCATTTCCAACACAACCGCCTGCTGTTACTGTTAAATCATACTGACCACCTTGCGAAGCCACAACCCCATTTAAGGTAGGGTTCTGCGTTGAATTGTTGTATCCTCCCGGACCTGTCCATGCATATACCCCACCCGCATAAAAGGTAGCATTTAACGTAACATTCTGCCCTTCACAAACCTGACCCGAATAACCAACCACAAGCGGCAAGGACGTATTAACAGAAACATTGGTGAGCGCTGTATTGGTGCAACCTGCTGCATCCGTTACCAACACGGAATAGTTTCCTGCATGGGTAAGTGCAACATTGCTGATGCTTGGATTTTGAACATTGGCGTTGAAGCCAAGCGGACCAGTCCAGGAATAATTACTACCTCCACTTGCATTTAACTGAAGGGTATTGCCCAAACAATAAGGTCCGGTGTTCGTACAAGTAACAACCGGGGTTGGGTTTACAACCACAATGCTTGTGAGTGTAACAGAACAATTATTATTATCGGTAATCAACACCGAGTATGAACCCCCATCACCCACAACACAATTATTGATGACCGGATTTTGCAACAAACTCGAATAACCATTAGGGCCGCTCCATGAATAACCAGTACCTCCTGAAGAAGACAGAGAAATATTTGCGCCTTCGCAATAAGGGCCCGTGTTAGAAATATTTCCG
>JBILVQ010000149.1:0-7430 GCA_044370375.1 Bacteroidia bacterium | reverse complement strand
TTATTTGAGATGGGGCAACAAGTCATAAAGAGGTCTTTTTTATTGCCTCTTTTGAATGGATTGATGACCTAAAGATTTGGAATTCAAGAATATTTTGTAAGTTTGGAAAGGGTTAAGCACTCATGTCTAGAAAACAATACATCCGTTTTTTCTTTTGCCTTCTTGGTTTTATTTCTCTAACAAGGGAAAGCCGGGCAACCCATTTGATGGGTGGTGAAATTACTTGGCGTTGTTTGGGAGCAGGAAATTATGTTTTCCAAATGAAGATTTATCGTGATTGTTTGACACCGGTGCCTGTTGTGCCTCCCGGAGGAACCATTGGCATCAATGTTCACAATCATCCAACGGTAACCTATATCGGGATGAGCCAGGTTTCCTTTCAGGATATCTCACCACAGTGCAACGGAGCGGGACCAACCTATAACTGCGCCAATCCACAGGCCGGTAACACTGCCATTGAAGAATATATTTTTGAATCGAACCCGGTTTTTTTGTCAGGAACCCCTCCTCCTCAAGGTTGGGTGTTTACCTATACCAGTTGTTGCCGCAATGCAGCGATTACCAACTTGGCCCTTACTTTTAATGGTCCGGGAAACCCCGGCAATGGCTTTACGCTGCGGGCCATCATGTATCCGCACAATGCCCTGAATACCAATCCTTGTTACGATACTTCACCAAGGTTTGAAGAAAGACCCGCCATTGTCATTTGTGCGGGTTCCCCTTTTGTTTACAATCCGAATGCCTTTGATGCAGATTTGGATTCATTGATTTATTCTTTTGCCAATCCTTTGGATAATTTGTTTGGAGGCTTTACGGCAAGTAACCCTCCTGCCATCCCTTGGGAAGTTGGCTACTCACTCAGCAGTCCTTTTCCATCTGCCAATCAAAATCCCAATAACCAAGCCATTACGCTTAATCCTTTCACAGGCGAAATGGCCTTTACCTCTTATACCATGGGCGCCTTTGTGGTGGTGGTAAAGGTTTCCTCCTACCGCTGTGGTGAATTGATTGCAGAGATTTTTAGGGAGATTCAGGTGGTTATTTTAAATTGTCCGGCCAACTTTTCTCCGGTGGTTACCCCGCCTTTTCAAAACCCCGTCAGCGGCTTGTTCACCGATTTTGTGGATACCGTTTCTGCCGGTGATGTGGTAACCTTTACCATTACCGGAGCTGATGCCGGTTTTTTGCCTACCGGTTTTCCGCAATCGGTGGTGATTGGAGCGGAAGGCGGACAATTCGGAGCCAACTATACCGACCCCAACAATGGCTGTGCTTTTCCGCCCTGTGCCACGCTTAACCCTGCGCCACCGGTCAGTTCGCAGGGTTCGGTGAGTACAACCTTTACCTGGCAAACCGGCTGTGAGCACATTGCCTATCCGGAGGGTTGTGCTGTGGAAAGAAACACGCACACTTTTACTTTTTTGTTTCGCGATGATGCCTGCCCTGCTCCTAATTATAGTGTTGTTACGGCCACCATTGTGATTGAAGCCCTTGATGTGATTGAGGCTCCTGATTTACGATGCGTAGATGTTTCGGCCAATGGTGCCACGCAATTGCATTGGTTAACCCCTCCTGATCCTGAAGGAACTTTTAATGCCTTTTTGGTGTACACTTCCTCTGCCTTGAACGGACCTTATACTTTGCTCGACAGTATTTTCAATTACAATCAAACCAATTACATTCATGCCAATGCAGGGGCCAACAATGGTCCGGTTTACTATTATTTACGAAGTCGCTCCGGCTGCTTGGGGCGTGTGAAAAGCGAAACTTCCGACACCCTTGCCTCCATTTATACCAGCATTTCGGGCATCACCGGAACCTATTACGATGTAAACTGGACAGCGCTTTCCAATCCTTTACCCACTACCGCAGCCATCAATTATGATGTTTTGAAAGGACCCTTGCCTTGGAATTTGGTTGACCAGCAGCCCGGTTTTGTTTATCCCGATAGCATCGCCAATTGTCTTGATTCTGCCATTTTCAGGGTGGAGCTTCCCGATGCCAGTGGTTGTGTTTCAGGCTCTAATGTGGCACGAAGAACCTTTAACTTTAATTCGCCTCCTCCGGTCCCCGAATTAGATTCTATTAGCTTGGCCAGTGGTGGACCAACGGTTTACATTGGATGGAATAACACACTACCAAACAATAACTTATATCAATACGTTGTTCTTGTTTATAACAACGGTTCTTATCTGGCGGTAGATACGGTATCGGTAGGGACAACCCTGGTGAACATCATTAATCCGAACGCAACCACTGAGCCTGTGGCTTATGCCTTGGCGGTATTAGATAGTTGCGGGAACATCTCTTTACCGGGCACCCCACATCAGAGTATTTTCCTTAGCACGGAGGTAAGTTCTTGTAGCAACGAGGCGCGGATGAATTGGTTTCCTTACATCGGATTTGGAAACAGCTTAAGCGGATATCGGGTATGGGTATCGCACAATGGTTCCCCTTTTACGGTGGCTGCCAATGTCAATGCTGTTGACACCAGCTATGTTTACGATCAGTTGAGCAGTGGTGATAATTATTGTTTCTACGTTCAGGCTTATTCCTCCACGGGAGCAAGTTCATCCTCCAATTTTATTTGCTTTGCAGCCAACACCCTTAACCTGAGTGATTTTACTTATTTGAATTATGTTACGGTGGAAGATGATTTCACCATTGCTTTAAGAGGGTATTATGACAATAGCGCTGATGTTTCTTCCTTTTGGATTGTCCGCTTAAACATGATCAATGGAGAGAAAGATAGTTTAGGCCCCTATCTTTTGGATCCTTTGAATCCCTTTATTGATTACATTGATGAATTTATTACCGCGCAGGAGGCTTATTACCGCTATGAAATTATTCTGATTGACAATTGCGGAAACTTTTCTGACCCAAGTAATATTGGACAAAGCATATTGCTGGAAGCTAAAACGGTTCCGGGTTTTTATAATCGTTTGAAATGGACCCCTTATTTGCAATGGCCTGCCAATGTGGAGAAATACAGGATCTATCATTGCGATGATAAGTTTGGTACCAACCGTTATTATATTGGTGAGGTTGGTGGTGATGAATTATTTTTTGAGGAGGATGTGATTGATAGCTTGCCACGAGATGGACGATTTTGTTATTTGGTAGAGGCGGTAGAAAATGATGGTAATCCTTATGGCTTTAAGGAGTTAAGCAGATCGAACATTGTTTGTGTTGAACATTTCCCTTTAATTTTTATTCCCAATGCCTGGAACCGCAAAGGCGGATTCACCTTTGAATTCAAACCAAGAGGGGTTTTTGAACCCTTGGCTGTTTCTTATCGATTTAGTATTTATAACCGATGGGGCGAAAAAATATTTGAAACACTGGAGCCTTCTAAGGCCTGGGATGGGAAGTACATGGGTAGTCCGGTAAAGTCGGATGTTTATGTATATGAGGTTTTTTTCACCACAGGCGCTGGTGATGATTATCACAGGGTTGGGACGGTGACGCTGGTAGACTAGCCGGAATGGATTTCAGAATTTTACTTAGCGCCCCTCTCCTTTGGGTTTTGTTGGGGACAAGGTTAATCCCTGGTCTGGAAAAAATAATTGAATGTGTACCGGATTCTTTGGGTGAGGTTTATGCAACATATACGGCCAAAGGCAAAGGCAATAAGGAAAGATTTGAGTTAAAGGTTTTTAGTGAAGGCATTTGTCTGTTGGATTATTTTGATGAAGTTGAACAGCTAAGGACGAAGAATGCATGTATGGGGCAATATCGAAAAAAGGGAAGGAATTTATGGATTAGTTTTGATTGTCAATGTTTGGATGTAACCAAGGAGCCACAGTTGTTTAGGAGAAGGTTTTGGGGGTTAAAACAGAAGAGCGGACAGTTGAGGGAATTTTATTCTTTAAAGAATTTCAGGAGGCAATAGGTTAGGAAGATGGTTCATTGTTTTATTTTGCAAAACCATTTGTTTGAGGTTTGCCGAAGATATACCGCTCCTAACGGAGCTTAGGCTAATCTTTAAGGCTTTGTTATGAGTATACCGCTCCTATGGAGCTGTTAAGGGAGAACTTGAGGACTTGGGGATATACCGCTCCTAACGGAGCTCATGCTAAGGTTTGGTTTTTGGTTAGGTAGATACCGCTCCTATGGAGCTGGTAAGGGAGGACTTGAGGATTTGATATATCGCTCCTAACGGAGCTTAGGCTAATCTTTAAGGCTTTGTTATGAGTATATCGCTCCTATGGAGCTACCTGATTGGTGCCAGCTTGGAGCGTGGTGAAGATACCGCTTCAATGGAGTTGTTGCGTAAATGCTTGTTGGGCTTATTTAAACAAAGATTATCTATTTAAATTCTAAAATTATTATGGCCAATTTTAACAGAATTATCACCTACCCAATAATGGTTTTAATTAAATGGGCTTTATCAACTTCGCAGTAAGCAAATGCACCTTTTATGGACTAAAAAATTATTTAATGATCCAGGCGGTTGGATTCAACAATACTGAGCCTTTCCAAATTTCAAAATGTATTTCTCCCTTACCATCCTCATCGGCCATTACCGATCCTATCACCTGTTTGGTCTTCACCTTATCCCCTCTCTTTACATTCGTTTCCTGCAAGTTAGAATAAACGGTTAAGTATTCTCCATGACGGATGATCACTGCTTTACCGGCACCGGGAATACTTACCACCCCCGATACTTCGCCATCAAAAATAGCCCTTGAAGAGGCTCCCGGTCTGGTGGTGATATCAATCCCATTGTTTTTTACTTTGATGCCTTTCAGTACCGGATGGTCATGCTCACCAAACCACCCCGAAATCACGCCTTCAGCAACAGGCCATGGCAGTTTGTTCTTGTTGGCCTCAAAGCTATTGGATAGTTTCTCGGCTTCGGGTGTCAACATCAACTTCATGGGTTCCTTTTCGGCCTTGGTTGGCTCCACCGTGGTCTTCGCTTTCGGATCGCTTGGCTTGGGTTTGGGTTTAGGCTTAGCCGCTGCTGCTTTGGCGGCCTCTTCTCTTGCCTTGCGCACCTCTTCTTCAATAATCCGTTTAATGGCCGCATTCAATTTATTGGCATCGCTCTGCTTTTTCTTTAAATCGGCCTTCAATTGTTTCTCGCGCTTTTGCAATCCAACAAGAGCTTCCTCTTTCTGCGATTTCTCTTTCGTTAACTTTTGCTTTTCATTCTCCTTTGAATCCAGCAAATTATTCTGCGCCATTTTTCTTTCACCCAACTTTTTATTGTTGTCTAAAATATGGGCTTTGGTGCTATCAATCATGGCTGCCTGCATCTTGCGGTAGTCGGCATATTGCTGAAAATATCGAATCCTTTTGTAGGCCTGATTAAAATCTCTGGACGAAAACAAGAACATAATTTTATCGTAAGCATTCCTGTTTTTCCATGCTACATACACCATTTGGGCATATTCTTTTTTCAGTTGGGTTAACTCCCCTTCCAGCTTGTTAATTTCCCGCTCATTGCCTTCTATTTGGTTCGATAATTCCTTTAACTCACCATTAATGGTGGCAATCATTTCTTCCCTTTTGGCAATTTTATTGTTGAGCGCCACCAACTGACTAAGCGATAAACGTTTGTTCTTTTTGGTTTGGCTCAACAATTTATTGGCCTGATCAATCTCTTTCTGCAATTGGTTTTTGCGCGACTCCAGCTCCTTTTTGTTGCTTTGAGCCGACAGAAAAAAGCCCGACAATATCAGACCAAAAGCGATCAAAAAAACAAGGGAGCGATTACCTGATTTTATCATAGCCTTCTGGAATGCTGAAACTAAAGGATTGTGGCTTTTCTCTTAACACCTTTGAGTAGTTAATCAAAACCTGAATGTTCTTTTGCGCTGCTATCAAAAATGTTGCCTTAAAGGGGAATAGCAGGGAATCTACCATTTGAAAATCGGAGTAATCGGCCTGAAAGGTCCGCGATGAATTAAAGTCGTTGATTACAATATGTGCAATTTTGTAGTTCTGCGGAACTATCCAGATTCTTTGTACCAACTCTTTGAAATTAACATTTTCAGGGGCTTTGTTCAAAAGCCTTTTTATTTTTTTCCTGCGGATGGTACTCAGCAAATGGTAGGATGAATCAACGGATGCTTTCAACTTTTCATCCTCATCATAAAACTCCACACTGTTGCCAATCAATACCGATTGCATCAGCTCAAAATCTACTTCAGTGTTGACCAGTTGACTGATGTAATTATAATCACCTGCAAAAAACTTCTTGTTGATTCTGTCTATAAACTTCACCGAATCGACCGTAGCAATCATCCTTGCTCCTTCTATCCCCAGCAAAGAAAAGGACATCCATAAGATACTGTCTTTTTTGGCCCGCACATTTACATTAAAGGAATTGCTTTGTCCATCCATGGTAACATCGGCCGTGAATTTAGAACTGAGATAGTCGTAATTAAATTCACTGTTGTGCATGAGTTGTGAAAGCATACGCGGTCCACGGACTTGACTTTTGCTCAGCTCTGCCCTTGCCAAAGAATCTGCGGTTCTTGCCAATGGTGGTCTTTTGGTGGTTCTGCAGGAATACAAACTGAATGCCAGCAGAGGCAACAACAAAAAGGCCGGATTTATTTTTAGCAGTGGAATCAACGAATGCTTATTCTACCAGAATTTTTTGTTGAACTTTTTGCTCCAAGAAGTCTGAACCCGTACCGGTATCCTTGGCGCGAATCCAATATTCAAGGGCTTTTTCGGGTTGCTGTAGCTTAAAATACACATCGCCAATGTGCTCTAAAATAACTGCACTTTTGCTTCCTCCATGCTCATAGGCTTTATTGAGCCAAATTAAAGCGTCATCATATTTACCCTGAACGTATAAAATCCATCCGTAAGTATCCTCATAAGAAGAACTTCCGGGATTTAATTCATTGGCCTTTTTAGACATGACTTCTGCTTTGTCTAATTTTTCCTTTCGCAATGAGAGGTAATAGGAATAATTGTTCAACACGTAAGTATCGTTGGGCGTCAGGGCCAGGGCATCTTCGTAGGCCTTATCCGACTGTTCCATTTGCTTCATACGGTAATAAACATCGCCCAAATTGGCATAAAACTGTGCAGTAAGCGGATCGTTGTCAACCACCAATTTCACTCCCTGCTCCAGAATATTTTTTGCTTCCTCGTTTTGTTTTTTCTGCATCAAAGCCAAACCATAAAGCAAATAAACGGAGGGTTCGTTGGGAAATAATTCAACGGCTTCTTTTCCATGAAGCAACATTTTGTTGTAATCGGAAAGCTCCGAATCAACGTACAATAGCTGACTCCAAATGGCAAATTTGCTTTTGTCTAATTCAACGGCTCGTTCAAAGCGCTGTTGTGCGGTTGCATAATCTTTATCGCGAAAGGAGAAGTCACCGCCCAGTGCCCAACTTTTCGGGTCATTGGGATGAGTGGTCATGGTAATATCAAGCAATTCGTTGGCATTCTTCTTCAAACTT
>JBILVQ010000143.1:0-7823 GCA_044370375.1 Bacteroidia bacterium | reverse complement strand
GATGGATTAAAGCATCAAGCTTTTATGAAACGGTTTAGTGCGGAAAAAGGCTTAGCATAAGAACTGCAGCTAAGGAGCCGATGATGATGCTCAATAATTTTTTGTAAAAATTATTTTTTTTTAGGAAGGACTATATTGGTCATTAAGAATACATTTAATGTTTAAGGAGTTTGCAAAATTGTATTCTGCTCCCTGCCTACAAATTTTTTTTCGTTTTTATAAAGTAGATTTTTATTAAAATCCGTTTATAAATTTATGAGGCTTCTATTCGGGTTTAATTTTCACAATTTTATTGTTTCGCAAAACAACCAAATCACTGTTTTTCATTTTCTTAAAGGCTAAAAGTTTTTCGTACGCTTTTTCAAGTCCTTTCAGGATTTTATTTTTTTCTTCGAGTTGATTTTCAATGGTTGTCATAATAGTATTTTAAAAGTTCAAATTTTTTTTGATTTACCTTATTTAGTAAACCATTAATTCGTTTGTCAGCAATCAGTTCGTGTTTGCCTTCTGAATTGTCAAAAACAAGAGCCCCATCAACCATTGGAAGGTAAATTTGAAAGAGGTTTTTGATTCCTCGAATGTATCTTCTTTCAATGATCTCTGGTTCGATGTTATGGCCCCCTTCAGAAACTCTGTTTTTTACACGCTCTTTTGCCAATTCAATGCTCTGTAGCCAAAAGAATAACAAGGTTACCTCATAACCAAGCTTTTTGGCTTCAGTGATTTTAGGTTTATAGCTTTTGGTTGAAAGTGTTGTTTCAAATGCGAAATTTTTCTTTTCTGAAAGTAAAGCATTAATTCTATGAAGCATTATTCTGGCTGCCTCAAATGATACTTTTTCCGGTTGAAAGGGCGACAATCCTTTTGCAATTTCGTCAGCATTTACAAATTCTTTACAGCCCAAAATTTCGGGTAGTATGGTAAACGAAGCGGTGGTTTTTCCTGCCCCATTGCAGCCTGCAATGATGTATAGTTTTGGTTGGGCCATTTTTTGCAAATTTACGAATTAATTTGTTGTAAGTAAATGGCTTTTTATTGAAGCTTATTTAAATTAAATCCCTTTTGCAGAAATTGAAGTCGGCTTATTCTTAATTATTGTGTAGGTTTAAGGGGTATTAAGTTGTTAAATTGGTATTGGGATAAGTTAATACCTCTTTCTAAGGCAGTTTATTTTGTAGATTTATAACTGCTAAGCGCGGAGGCCATTAGGGGGAAGGTGTTGGTGATGGATTAAAGCATCAAGCTTTTATGAAACGGTTTAGTGCGGAAAAAGGCTTAACATAAGAACTGCAGCTAAGGAGCCGATGATGATGCTCAATAATTTTTTGCCCTGAAAGGTGTGGTTTTCTGAGGATTCGAAAAGGATGGTGGTGGAAAGGTGCAAGAATATGCCGATGACAAAGGCAAAGAGCGGAGCAGCAAAGTTTTCAATATCGTGAATAAAGTGATTGCCTAATTGATGGGTAATAAATATACCAAGAGGAGTCATGATTGAAAAAACAGTGATGAGCAGCAATACCTTTTGTTTTCCGATGTGCTTGCCGGTCAGCAAATCGACCAGCGCCATGGATATGGGTAGGTTATGAATGATGATGCCGGCAATCAACACTACATTAAACATGGCGTTTTTGATGGGTAGTCCTAAGGGCAATCCTTCCAAAACGGCATGTAGGCAAAGACTAGCAAATACAATCCATGGGATTACCCCACCAACGGTTTTAGCGGATGCATGGTTTTTACTTTCGGTGGGATGATGATGAGCCGAATCGTGGTGGTGGTCATGATGATGGACATGCCCATGTTCAATGCCATGCGAGAAGTAGTCGAGTATAAACTGTAAATAAAAACCCAGCAACAAAAAAATGCCGGTGTATGCATTGGCATGTTCGAAGGTTTCGGGTATAAGAGAAATGATAGAAACTGCCAACAGGAAACCACCGCTGAAGCCCAAGATGAGTTTCAGGTTTTTTTTGTACTTCTCTTGAAAGGCCAGATAAAGCAGTCCGGAAAACAGCGTGGAAAGAAAGAGGACAAGAATATAAAAACCCATGTTTTAGATTTTTACGGCTTTGAGGATGAGACGGTCGGAGTGCATAGGGTGGTAGCTTTGCATTTGGTAATCGCCAAATGTTTCTATCAGTTGTAGTCCGCTTTTTTCGAAAAGATTTTCGAAAGCTTGTTGATTGAGTAATCTCACTTTCTCTTGAAAAATTAGTTCTTTTCCCTGATCGTTAATGCTGATTTTTTTAAGGATGTAGCCATTTTCGATTTTTTTTTGGATGGTAAATTTTACATCCCCAATTACTTTTTCTTCGATGGGAATGATACAATGGCTTAGTCGTTCTGCGTTAAAGAAATCGATAATGAGCGTGCCGTTTTTTTTGAGGGCATTGGCAGCCATTTGCATGGCTCTTATTTCATCGTGTTCTGAATCGAAATAGGCGAAACTTGTAAAAAGGTTTAGCACAAAATCGAAGTAATTGCTTCTGAAATAATTCCGCATATCGTGTACAAAGAAGGTTGCGTCATTGACCTTATTGTTTTGCGCTGTAAGAATGTTTTCGGGCGATAGGTCAACGCCAATGATATGGTAATTTTTTGAAGCAATGTAATTGGCGTGACGGCCGTTGCCGCAGGCCAGATCGAGAAAGCGATGCGATTTTTTTGGTTGCAGGTTTATCAACAAACTGTCGATAAATGCAGATGCTTCCAGCTGGTCGCGATGCTTGTACAGCAAATGATAATAAGGACTGTTGAACCAATCGATGAACCAGGACATAGTTTAAAGGCTGAAAGTTTTGCTGCCGAAGCCCTCAAAGATAGCAGATTGTTCGGGTTCTTTTTCGAAGAGTCCGAAGAGCGTGCTGCCGCTGCCGGTCATGGCCGCATAAACAGCTCCCTGCGCGTACAATTGATTTTTTATTTTTTCGAGCAGTGGGTGTTGTTGAAAGGCTTGTTTTTCGAAATCGTTGAAGAGAAAATTTTTCCACGCTGCCGGCGGGTGATGAATAATTTCTTCGGGACTGGTTTCAGGATGGGCAGGAGTAATGCCTGCATAAGCCTGTGGGGTAGGAATATGGATGCCCGGAAAAACCAGCTGTAGGTAATAACCTTTCAGATTAAAATCCAACGGTTCAAGTGCAGTGCCTGTTTCGGTCACCAAACAGGGTTTGTTCATGAGAAAAAAGGAACAATCGGAACCTGTTTTTTTTGCATAGTGATGCATTTCGCCCCAAGATAGGTTTAGGTCGGCCAGGCGATTGATCAATAAAATAAAACTTGCAGCATCAGAAGAGCCACCACCAAGACCGCCACCCATGGGAATTACTTTGTGAAGATGTACCTGAAGGGCCGGTAATAAATAATCGGTGCTGATAAGTTGATGAACTTTTAGCAACAAGTTTTGGTCGGGACTACCCGGTATCTCGAGTCCGGAGTAGGTAATTTGAATTTGTCCATCGGGTTGATCAGGGAGCAAGATGGCCTCTAGAACATCATTAAAAGGAATGGGATAAAAAACACTGATCAGGTTATGAAATCCATCGGGCCTTTTTTCAGTGACATTCAGTCCGAGATTAATTTTTGCGTTGGGAAATACAATCATGTGGGGCTGCAAAGTTAGGAGAATGCATTCAGCCCCAAAAAATAAATGGATGCTTTTATTTTGAGAAGGCTGCATGGCTTAGGGATTGCAGCGGAAAGCCTTGCTAAAAAAGGATTTGCTATTGTTTGATGCATGCCGGAATGTAGCAATGGACAAAAAAAAAGAATGTTTTTTAGCAAGCTTGCAGCAGAAAGCCCGGCCCCGCCATAGAAAATGCCTTTGCAGGCAAAAGGCCGTGATGCTTGGTTTAGCTTGAAGGGTTTTATGGGCGGGGAAAGCCCCTTAAATGGCTTCGATGGATTCGATGGCGGGTGATTTTATTTGTAAGACTTTGATTATTAGTTGTTTGTATTGAGTTTGGAATTGGGTGGATATTTGTAATTTAGCGCGTTCATTTTTGACCGAAAATTATGACTGTACTTGAATTTGAGAAGCCCATTTATGAGTTAATGGAGCAGTTGGAAAAGGTTGAGCAGTTGGCTGTAAAGAGTGGTGTTGATGTTTCGAAGACGGTGGAGGATTTGCAGGTAAAAATTAAAGAGAAGAAGGAAGAGATTTATAAGAATCTTACGCCTTGGCAAAGGGTTATGGTATCGCGTCATCCGGAGCGTCCTTATGCCATTAGTTATATTAATGCATTGAGTGATAATTCGTGGGTGGAGTTGCATGGCGACCGCACGGTGAAGGATGATAAGGCGATGGTGGGTGGTTTTGGGATGTTGGATGGCATGGCGGTAATGTTTATAGGTCAGCAAAAAGGCATTAATACAAAGATGCGTCAGTACCGAAATTTCGGAATGCCTAATCCGGAAGGATACCGAAAGGCTTTGCGTTTGATGAAGTTGGCAGAGAAGTTTAATAAGCCGATTGTTACTTTTATTGATACACCGGGTGCTTATCCGGGTTTAGAGGCTGAGGAGCGCGGACAGGGTGAAGCGATTGCCAGAAATTTGCTGGAGATGTCGCGTTTGCGGGTTCCGGTGGTTTGTGTGATTATTGGGGAAGGCGCATCGGGCGGGGCTTTGGGCATTGGTGTGGGCGACAAGGTTTTGATGTTGGAGAACACGTGGTATTCGGTAATTTCTCCGGAAAGTTGTTCCTCTATTTTATGGAGAAGTTGGGATTTTAAAGAGAAGGCGGCAGAGGCTTTAAAGCTTACTGCAACGGATATGGCCGAGAATAAGTTGATTGATGGAATTATTCCGGAGCCTTTGGGTGGTGCCCATGCAAAGCCTGAAGAGGCGCATGCCTTGGTTAAGGCAGAGGTGAAAAAACAATTGAAGGCTTTATTGAAAATGAAGGCCGAGGAGCGGATAGATGCCCGTGTGAAGAAGTTTTGCGGAATGGGTGTTGTGGTGGATGTGAAGTAATTTGTTTTTCGACTTACTTACAGGGAATTCACTTTTTTAAGATTGCGGGCTTGGTTGAAATTTTTTCTCCTTTAAGTTTGGGAGAATCTGTTGGTTTTTTTTCAAAGTTTTACTAGAGCAAAATACCTTGGCGAGGCCATGGCAAAGGTGTTTAATAAAGTACCGTTTGTGAGGTTAAAAACTTCCAAGCGATTGGCATTTTCGTTTAAAACATAAAGGGTTTTTGTATCGCGATCTATTTCAATTTGTGATAGTTCAGCTTTATTGATGAGGGTTGTATTGAGCAGCAGTTCTGTATCATAAATGTTAATCCCCAATTGATTTGAAAAGATAATGCGGTTGGGTTCTATGAAGTTGAAGTCAATGATGGGGAGGGTGCCGGTGAAGACAGTTTCAAGGACATTGTTGTTTACATTGTATCTGTAAATTTTATGGCCACCCGGCCCGGGAGCGTATCCATAATAATGTTGACCATCATAAATGAGTTTGTAGATGGGGTTTGGAATTTGAATTTCCTGAAAGCCAACACCGGTTAGTTTATCAAAGGTAACCAATTTGTAAACGCTTCCTGATATGGGCATTTCAACAGCTACCAAATGGTTGTTGCTCATGGCGAAAACCGAAGGAAAATAGACATTGGGTTGGTATTCATAATTTCTTAAAATGCTGCCATCGCTATTGTAACAGTGAATTTTTCCTTGGTAGGTGGATGCATAAATGAAGTTTTCATTTGCTACCATTGAATGGTAAGTAAAAGGAAGTGCAGCGATGGAAGTGGCAAATGTTTTTTCGGTGTTTTCCATTACATCTACTTCGAAGATATTGCTGTTTCCGTTGCCTAAATAATAAGCTTTTCGCAATTTGTCTTGATATACGAGTCCTTGTGGATTGCCAACCCTTAAATCGTAGCTTGCTGTTTGGTTATCATTGAAATTAATTTTTTTTGCCTGATAATTGTTGCTCGGGAAGGTGGAAAGAAAAATTGCTCCTGTGGTTTGGGCCGCAGCAATGGCTATGTTGATATCCCTGAAAGCGGTAATGCGGTTGTTGTCTTGATCGGTGCAGGCTACTTGAATGGAATGAATTCCTGATTGTTTAATTTTGCGATTAATGGCCAGTGAAATTTTTCCTTGCCAGCTATTGCCGGAAAGATTGACTACTTGGGGTGTAATCAGTGATATTTGGTTTTGGTCGAGTAGTTTTACCTCAACCTTTTGTAAGGGAATGGTTGATTTGATGTCAAGTTGCAGGGGAATGGTGTCGGTCCATGAGAACTGCGTATTTTCGGTAGGAGCGAGGATGGCAATAACGGGCAAAGCATCCTGGTTTTTCTTTTTGCAGGAAAAGATGGGTGCCAACAAGGTTATGGCAAGGAGCAGCGGAAAAAAAACGTGCCGAAAAATTTTCATTTCAGGCAGAAATTTAAGTAATTTTTTTTGAATTTTCCTAAAAATTACGGCAGAATATTTTCAAAACTTTTCATTTCAAATTGAAGGTAAAGAAACAAGGGATTATTTTTTCGACCTGTTATTGAGCCATTTAAAAAAGCGTGAAAAAGAAACCCAAGTGTGCATGAAGGTTTTGAGTAATTTCAACTCCCTTTTAATAAAAATATGGCTGAAAAAGAGAATCCGAAGCTTGGCGGAACCCGAAGAAAAGCATTTACCCCGGCAGCGACCGGCTTAGAGATAGGAAAAATTCCACCCCAAGCGCCCGATTTGGAGGAGGCGGTGTTGGGGGCCATTTTAATTGATAGTTCGGCCCTTACCTTGGTTGTAGATTTGTTGAAGCCCGAAGCTTTTTATGTTGAGTCGAACAAGGTGATTTATGAGGCGATAAAAAATTTATTTGATCATCATCAGCCCATTGATTTGTTGACGGTGAGTCATCAGTTGAAGAAAGATGGCATGTTGGAAATTGCCGGAGGTTCTTACAATGTCTCTCGTTTAACGAACCGGGTAGCTTCTTCCGCCAACATTGAATTTCACGCGCGGATTATTGCACAGAAGTACATTCAACGAGAGTTGATAAAAGTTTCTACCGAAACCATTCGAGAGGCTTATGAAGACAGCACCGATGTATTGGATTTGCTGGATAAGGCCGAGTCGAATTTGTTTCAGATTGCCGAGAACAACATCCGCAAGAATTACCAAACCATGGATCATCTGATCAAGGAGGCGATTCAAGGAATTCAAACAGCTGCAGAGCAGAAGGATGGCATTAGTGGTGTACCATCGGGCTTTACCGCCTTAGACAGGGTAACAGCCGGTTGGCAAAAATCTGATTTGATTATTTTGGCGGCACGTCCGGGGATGGGTAAAACCGCTTTCGTATTGGCATTGGCACGCAATGCATCCATTGATTTTAATATTCCTATTGCCTTGTTTTCGCTTGAGATGTCTTCGGTGCAATTGGTAAATCGTTTAATTTCGGGTGAAACAGAATTGTCGGCCGATAAAATAAAGCGGGGAAATTTAGAACCACATGAGTGGCAACAATTGTACAGCAAAATTACTCCATTGAGTGAGGCGCAAATTTTTATTGATGATACACCCGGTATCAATATATTTGAATTGCGTGCCAAGGTAAGAAGGTTAAAGGCCGAGAAGAACATTGGTATGATCATCATTGACTACTTGCAATTGATGACCGGAGGCACCGATAATCGAGGTAATCGTGAGCAGGAAATTTCTACCATTTCGCGCTCACTCAAAGGCATTGCAAAGGAGTTAGAAGTGCCGGTGATTGTGCTTTCGCAGTTGAACCGAATGGTTGAATCGCGCGGGAATGCCAACAAACGTCCGCAGCTATCCGACCTGCGTGAATCGGGTGCGATTGAGCAAGATGCC
>JBILVQ010000142.1:0-7830 GCA_044370375.1 Bacteroidia bacterium | reverse complement strand
CCTATGCTGTAGTGGTTACCAACAATGGTTGTTCTGCTACTTCTTCCAATACAACCGTAACGGTGAATGCAGCTCCCAATGCGAGCATCACGCCTGCCGGTCCAACCACTTTCTGTAGCGGTGGAAGCGTAACATTAAACGCCAACACAGGAAGTGGTTTAAGCTATCAATGGTTATTAAACGGTAACAACATCAGCGCTGCTACCAATCAAAATTATACCACATCCAATGCCGGAACATATTCCGTTGTGGTTACCAACAATGGTTGTTCTGCTACTTCTTCCAATACAACCGTAACCGTGAATGCATTGCCCAATGCAAGCATCACGCCTGCCGGACCAACCACCTTCTGCAGCGGTGGAAGCGTAACATTAAACGCCAACACAGGCAGTGGTTTAAGCTATCAATGGCAATTAAATGGTGCCAACATCAATGGCGCCAATAATGTCAATTACCTTGCCGGCCTAAGCGGCAATTATTCAGTAATAGTTAGCAATGCCAATTGCTCTTCGACATCAAGCAACCAAGTAATTATTGTAAACCCTATCCCATCGGTCAGCATCAATGCCAATGGTCCAACCACTTTTTGTCAGGGCGGATCGGTAGTATTATCTACACCCTTCCAAAGCGGAATACAATTTCAATGGTTGCTAAACGGTAATCCTATCAGTGGTGAAACCAACAATTCCATTACAGGCTCAGCAAGCGGGAATTATCAATTAGAAGCAAGCAGCACAGGTTGTACCGGCCAATCAAATTCAATTGTAGTGAACAGCGTAGCCATTCCACAACCGAGCATTAGCGCATCCGGACCGCTTCAATTTTGCGATGGTAGCAATGTTGTGCTCAGCACCCAAAGCGCAGTTGGCAATACCTATCAATGGCTGGTCAATGGATTTCCCATTAATGGTGCCACACAAAATAATTATACTGCTTCAGGGGACGGTATCTATAGTGTAAGCGTAGAAAACAATGGTTGCGATGGGGTTTCTTCTGATGTTACTGTTGATGAAATTCCCAACACACAAATACAAAACAACCCTGTCAATCAAAGCGCTTGCAATGGCTCCAATGTAACCTTCAATGTGGTGGCCCAAGCACAAAATATCCAATATCAATGGTACTTCAATGGCAACATCATCAATGGTGAAACCAATGCTGCGCTAAACATCAACAATATCAGTGCCTTGAATCAAGGCGATTATTATGTTGTGGTTTCAGGGGCATGCGGAACAATCAATTCAACTCAGGCAACGCTCAATGTAACCACAACCTTGCAAATCTCGCAACAGCCCCTTTCGCAAAGTATCTGTGAAGGAGAAAATTTATTGCTTGAAGTAGTTGCTAATGGTAACAATCCTAGCTATGTTTGGTACTTTAACGGAAACTTAATACCCGCTGCCAACACAGCTGTTCTTAGCCTCAACAATGTGAACAGCAATCAGGCAGGCAGCTATAGTGTTAACATCAGCAGCAGCTGCGGAAATGCAATCAGCAACAATGCCATAGTTACCATCAATTCCATTCCACAGGCAAGCATTACAAGCAATGGAAATTTAACCTTCTGCGATGGAGATTCAGTGGTATTGCAATCGGGCAGTGCAGATAGTTATCAATGGTATTACAATGGTAATCAAATTAGCGGTGCCACCAATCAAAACATCAGCATCTTTCAAACAGGCAATTACTATGTCAGCATTGTTACCAATTCTTGCAGTGCCGATGCTCCTTCGCAAAGCATACAGGTAAATCCGCTTCCTGCAGCACCTGTACTTATTATTACTCCGGGCAACAGTATATGCCAAGGCGATAGCATTCAAGTCAGCACGCAATACAACAACGGAATTGTTTGGAACAACGGTGCTACAAGCGCATCCATTACCGTGAACACAAGCAATGCCGTTCAATGTGTTTACACCGATGTAAACGGATGCAGCAGTACATCGCCAACAGAAAATCTTGTTGTAAATGCCAATCCTGTGGCACCTAACATTGTCCAAAACGGAAACGATTTAACCTCCAATTACAACAACGGCAATCAATGGTATTACGAAGGAAACATGCTGCTCAACGATACCAATGCTATTCTAAGTCCGACACAAATAGGCAACTACCGTGTATGTTACACAAATGCCAATGGATGCAGCACTTGTTCACCGGATTATTTCTTTACAACGGTAAGTCTTGAAGAGGCGCAAAGAGAGCAAGTACAAATCTACCCCAATCCTTTCCATGATGAAATGATGATTGAATACAGCGCATCAAAAAATAAGCATCTGGCACAACTAAGTATTTACAGTTTACAAGGAAGTTTAATGTGGCAGCAAAGCTTGTTGAACGGTATCAATCGAATTGAAACCAACACCTTATCGCAGGGAATTTATCTCATAGAAATCATGCAAGAAGGCGAATTGTTGCAAAGAAGTAAAATGATTAAAAACTAAAGAGCGATAGGAAAAAAAATCTAAGGTGGGTTAATCATGACAAATTTGGCCTTTAACCTAATCTAATTGTACGGTGAAGTTTCTTTACCCACATTAAGGCAATGCTCTTATGAGTCAGTAAAATACTTGAAATATTCTCAAATCGATAAGTTAATTGAAAACAGCCAATCCCTTATTTCCAAAGTAGTAAAAGGAAAAATCGAAGTAAGAGACCGGTAACCCATAAAAAACGAATGTCAAAATGGAATTAAGAAAAGATTTCATACAGCAAATACAAAATATAATAGCCAACGCAAATGAAAGAGCCATCCGAAGGGTAGATTCTGAACGGGTATTGATGTATTGGCAAATAGGAAAGCTTATCTTCGAAGAAGAGCAACAAGGAAAAGAAAGAGCCAATTATGGCCAATTCCTTATAAAATCAATATCGCAAAACTTTCAACCCCAATTTGGTACCGGCTTTTCAGTAAGGCAATTGGAACGTTACAGGCAGTTTTACCGCACATTTCCAATTGCGTCCGCACTGCGGACGCAATTCAGTTGGACACACTATAAAAACCTCATAAGTGTTGATAATCAAGACAAAAGAGAATTTTATATGGCCGAAACCACCAAGAATAACTGGACGGCAAGGCAACTGGAGCGACAAATAAATAGCCAATTGTTTGAGCGCCTCTTGTTAAGCAACGACAAAGAATCGGTTTTGGCGGTGGCTCGTGAAGAAAAATCTCCATCGGAAGCCAAAGAAATCATCAAGGACCCCATGGTGCTGGAATTTTTAGGACTAAAACGAGAAGCGGCCTACTATGAAAAGGATTTGGAAACGGCCATTATAACCCATTTACAGGATTTTCTGCTGGAAATAGGCAATGGTTTCTCGTTTGTAGCCAGACAAAAAAGAATCCATATTGAGGGGGATGAATTTTTTATTGACCTCGTCTTTTATAACCGACTCCTTCAATGTTTCGTGCTATTTGAGATTAAAACAAACAAACTCAGCCATCAGGATATTGGTCAGCTGCAAATGTATGTAAACTACTATGACCGTTTTGAAAAGCAAGAAATCGAAAATTCAACCATTGGTATTTTACTTTGTGCCGACAAAAATGATGCAGTGGTAAAAATATCCTTGCCGGAAAATAACAAGACCATCATAGCAAGCAAATATCAATTGTATTTGCCAACCGAGCAGCAATTAATTGCAGAGGTAAAGAAAGAAATTGAAAAACTAGATCAGTTTAAAAACGAATAATCATGGCAAAAAGAATGAAAGAAAAACAACCTTAATGGTTATAAATAATTTTGTGCAATCTATTCGTTACGGAACATGCCATTTGGACAAATAAAAGCCTACAATTTTAATGGTAGGACAGAGAATTGAAACAAAATAACCCCGAGGCAATAAGCAATAAAGATTCAGCCCCGTTGTTATTGTAAATCATGGTTTAGCTGTCGGTTGGAAAAAAGGTTAAATGAAAACGGCTTAGCGTTTTATTATTTTGGTAAAACAACCCAGGGTTTTGTATAGGAGATAATCTTTTTAGAAAAAGAATCTTAGCCCTTAGAAATCATTCCCACCCTACTTCTTCTTACAACTATTCTCGTAGGCATTTCGGGCATCTTGCAAATCGCCTTTCAAGGCCTTTTTTAAATCGTCACAGGCGGTTTGGTCAGAGGTCTTCAGCTTGAGCAGACCACGTTGACAATAGGCCTCCATATAACCTTTGTTTAAAACAAGGGTTTTGTTGTAATCAGCCAATGCATTTTTGTAATCCTTCATCTCATAAAAAGCATTACCACGGTTGAAATAAACATAATCTGCCTCAAACAATTTTAATGCCTTGTTATAACATTCTATTGCCTTGGCAAACTGACCCTTCACCAACAAAGAGTTTCCCTCAAAATACAAATTGTAAAATTGAGTGGGCTGTGCATTAACTTGCAACGACAAGCCAATGAATAGCAGTAATAATCCAAGGTATTTCTTCATTGTATCAAAGTTACACGCTTTCTCCTGTATTTGCAAGTAGCTGCTGCATAACCTTGATTTCCAAAGTCATCCCCTAAACTACCTCCTCCAACTTTGCTGTGAAATGTCGCAACAAGGCTGCCTCCTCGGTTATTTTCATGCCCTTAAACCTCGTCCGCTGTTCGAATACCTCCAGGATCACTTCGGCCACATAGTCGATATGACTTTGCGTATAAACCCTCCGAGGAATCGCTAATCGCACTAATTCCATTTGTGCCGGAACCAAACGCCCTTGCGCATCATATTTTCCAAACATCAACGAGCCTATCTCACAGGAACGAATACCTCCTTCTACGTACAAAGCACAAACCAAAGCTTGGCCCGGATACTGTTCAACCGGAATGTGTTTCATAAACTCCTTGGCATCCAAATAAACCGCATGGCCACCGGCAGGCTGCATAACCGGCACTCCGGCATCTACCAACTTCTTTGTAAGATATGCTATGCTGCTGATGCGGTAATGCAAATAGGGTTCTTCCATCACTTCTTTCAATCCAATGGAGATGGCCTCCAAATCACGACCCGCTAATCCACCATAGGTTGGAAATCCTTCATTGATCACCAATAAATTCCGGCAATGAACGGCCAACTCCGCATCATGCATGGCCAAAAATCCGCCTATGTTGGCAAATGCATCCTTCTTGGCACTCATGGTGCAACCATCGGCATAAGAAAAAATTTCTTTCGCTATCGCTTCTACACTTTTGTTAGAATACTCCTTTTCCCGCAGCTTGATAAAATAAGAATTCTCAGCAAAACGACATGCATCAATATAAAAAGGGATGTTAAATTCTTTGCAGATAGCCTTCACCGCCTTTATATTTTGCATACTCACCGGTTGTCCTCCACCCGAATTGTTGGTAATGGTCATCATCACCAGCGGTATATTGCCGGCACCAATGGCCAATATCTTTTCTCGCAAAGCATTGGTATCCATGTTCCCTTTAAAGGGTGCACTCACCAATGGATGCTTCCCTTCTTCGCACAACAAGTCGATGGCCTCGGCTCCGGAAAATTCAATGTTAGCACGTGTGGTATCAAAAAAAGTATTGCTCAAAAAATATTTTCCCCTGCCCCCGAGAATACTAAAAATAATTTTCTCAGCAGCACGCCCTTGATGCGTTGGAATAATATGCGGCATACCCGTGATGTCTTTAACCGCCTGTTCAAAGCGATAAAAACTTGGCGAGCCTGCATAGGACTCATCTCCTTGCATGATGCCTGCCCATTGGGCACTGCTCATCGCGCTGGTTCCACTATCCGTTAATAAATCAATCAACACATCATCAGATGCCAGCAAAAAGGCGTTGTTGTGTGCTTTTCTTATTCGTTCAATGCGTTCTTCTCTCGTGCTGAAATGAATGGGTTCAACAGACTTTATCCTGAAAGGCTCAATAATGGTTTTCATACCAAGAAATTTTTAGGTTGGGGAATTAGGAAACAAAAAGGGTAATGCAAAAAGGAAGTACGCGACTAGGTTGGCCTGTTGATGATATTCTTCCATTGTTTCATGCTACAAAGATGTTTGCTCTAAATCATTTTTTTTATGATAAAAATCATTTTTTTGAGCATATTTTATTGGCTGGTGGAAAATACCTTTGTCCTCTGCTATTAAGAAGTATTTCCATGATGAACCAAGATACACTGCAATTACTAAAACAATACGATTTACCAACCCCGCGCTATACCAGCTATCCAACGGTTCCTTACTGGGATTTCAACAGCATTGATGAAAACGCCTGGAAAGAATCCGTCATCAAAACTTTCATCGCAGAAAAGGGAGAAATCTGTCTTTATATTCATCTGCCCTTTTGCGAAAATTTATGCACTTTTTGCGCCTGCAACAAAAGAATAACCGTTAACCATGCGGTTGAATTACCCTACCTCGTAGCCTTGTTAAAGGAATGGAAAATTTATCGCTCACTTTTTCCCTTCCAACCCACCATCAAAGAAATACATTTGGGTGGCGGAACACCAACGTTCTTTAGTCCGCAAAATCTGCTGAGCCTTATCAAAGGCATCACCCGCGATGCTTTAATTGCACCCGACCATGAATTCAGCATTGAAGTGCATCCAAATTTTTCTACCGAAGAACACCTCAAAGAATTAGCGGCCATTGGCTTTAACCGCATTAGTTTGGGTGTACAGGATTTTGATCCTAAAGTCCAATTTGCTATCAACCGCATGCAATCTTTTGAAAAAACAAAAGAGGTGGTTGACTGGGCTAGAAAACACAATTACCAAAGCATCAATATTGATTTGATTTACGGTCTGCCTTTTCAAACTGTGGAAAGCGTTGAACTGTCGATGCAAAGCATACAATCACTCATGCCTGACCGGATTGCCTTTTATTCTTATGCCCATGTTCCATGGAAAAGCAAAGTGCAAAGACGTTACAATGATCATGATTTACCGCGCGCTGAAGAAAAATGGAAAATGTATCAGCGAGGAAAAGAATTGCTGGAAAAAGAAGGTTTCAAGAGCATTGGTATGGACCACTTCGCGCTGCCCAACGATAAAATGATGCTGGCCGCAGCAACCGGAAAATTACATCGGAATTTTATGGGCTATACAACCACCAACTCAAAATTGCTCATTGGCTTAGGAGCTTCCTCCATAAGCGATTCATGGAATGCCTTTGTTCAAAATGAAAAAACGGTGGAGGATTATCAATCCAGGGTGATGGGTGGTTCCTTGCCAATAATGACCGGACATCTTTTGACAAAGGAAGATGAATTAATTCGTAGTTTGATTCTTGACTTAATTTGCAAAGGAAGTACAACCCTTCCAAAGGATCAATTAAGTGCCGACTATATAGAACGTGCCCTTCAGCAATTGGCTCTATTGCAAAAAGATGAACTGCTTACCATTGAAGGGAACCTTATTTTGGTAACCCAAAAAGGCGCGTCATTTATTAGAAATATTTGTGCTTGTTTGGACGCAAAACTGATGGAGAAAGGCAGTGTCGTTAATACCTTTAGCAAGGCTATTTAGAAATAAAACACCACAAATTTTCTTACAGGCATTGACAACATTTTGCTTTCCTGCTTTAACGAAGGAGTGGTTATTTTTATGGACTTATGCTCATGTAAAAATTCAAGGCCCGTCTTTCAATAACATTACAAATCCTTCTTTACATTTATAGACCAATTTACACTTTAACGATAAAAATAGTCTTTAATAATCTCCTAGTAATATTATTCAATATACTATAATTATAAATCGTTCATCCCAATCCCATCATCAAAGAATGCTCTGTGATAAGCAAAGCTTTAAATTCGTTTTGAATGACGCTAAAACATGAAAAGGCTAAATGGGCAAAAGGGTTTACGATGGTGATGATGGCAATGAAAATAT
>JBILVQ010000015.1:0-25524 GCA_044370375.1 Bacteroidia bacterium | reverse complement strand
CCACCAATGTTTTAGGATGTGCAGTTGCCTCGGCCCCTGTAAATGTTAATTTCAATTTACCTGCTCAAACGCCACCGCTTATTGCGGTTGCAGGAGGCAATGGTTTTTGCGGACAATTAAATGCTACCTTAACTGCCACAGGCAACTTTGCCTCTTATGTTTGGAACACAGGACAAACAGGCAATTCAATCAATGTAAACGTTGCGGGGACTTACTATGTAACAGGTCAGGGTGCTGTTGGGTGCGATGCTGTTTCGCTTCCGGTAAACATTGCTTCATCGCTTGTTCCAACAACCGAAATATGCATGATAACGGTTAACCCAACAAACAACTTTCATACAGTAGTTTGGGAGAAGCCATTGAGCACGGAGATAGATTCGTTCTTTGTTTACAAAGAGGTTCCTTACAACAGCAGTAATTATTCAAAAATAACATCCGTTGCCTACGATAGTTTAAGTGAGTATGAAGATATTGCATCGGCTGCCGATTTAAATCCCGACCGCTACAAAATATCGGTGTTGGATACTTGTGGAGGCGAATCAGCACCATCAAACTTTGTAAGATCAATTCACTTACAAGTTGCACCGGGAGTGGGAACCGATCGTTTCTTAAGTTGGTCGGAGTACCAAGGTCAGTCTCAAAATATTACTTCGTACCTCATTTATTCAGGAAGCTCTGTTGCGAATTTAAGTTTACTTGATTCGGTAACAGCGCCCATCTCTTATTATGTTGATGACAATCCGGTTGCGGGATTAAATACTGTTTACAGAGTGGAAGCAGTATTGTCAAGTGCCTGCGTGAGTACAAGAACACAATTCTTGCGTTCATCATCCAACAATGCGGAGAATAATACTGTTTTGAATCCTGATGGAATAAAAGAGGATTCAAATCTATCAAATGCCTTAACCGTGCAACCCAACCCTAATCAAGGAAACTTTGAAATAGTATTATCGGAAAATACACAAGGGAATGTTTCTTGGTGGATTGAGGATATGATGGGCAGAAGAATAACCAATGAGGCAAAATTCAGTGGAAAGCGATTGGCCGTTGAATTGGATTTAGCCTCCGGACTTTATTTTGTGAAGGTGAAGGTTCAGAATCAAATGCTGAGCAAGAAGATCATACTATCTAACTAAGATGTACTTATTTTCTGTAGCACATTTCATCTGAGTTGTACCGTGTAAAGAAAAGAGTTTGTTAATTGGGAGGAGTTTAAATTGGGGAAAACAGGATGGCACTGATTTCCTATTCTGCCTTAATGATTTTTGACCGGTTTTTGAGAATAGAAACCGACTGTTGGTAAACTCAGATGATAGAAAACAATAGGTTTTTGAGAAAAACAATTTTAAGTGAAAACTTAAAATTGTTTTTTCTTTTAACACCCCCCTTTCTTTTTTTGCAATTTTTTATTTCTAACGAAACAATTGATATTGCGCTTCCGTCAAAGTTCTTGGGATGGAGTTTAATAAATTTAGTTGTTTTATTATTGGGATTTAAGATTTCGTTGCAAAACAAAGAAGACTTTAGCTATGTTATTTCCCGTCCGTTGGTGGTAACAATTTTCTGTTACTTGTTATACAGTCTGTTTTCGGCTTTTCATAGCAGCAATTTCAATGATGCTATTTACGAATGGTTCAAGATATTTCTTTTCGCGAGTTCCGTTTTATTTCTTTCAATCATTTTCTTGAAAGAGAAATTTTTTGTTGAGCATGTTATGTTTCTATTTATTCTATTTAATTGCCTGTTGATTGTTTTAGGGTTTTGGGAGTTTTTTAATACGGCAAGAAGTGTAGGAATAAACCACACTACTTTATACATGGTTACCGGAAAATTTGGTAACAAGAATGTTTTTTCTGAAATTCTTTTTTTGAGTTTGCCTTTTTCTGCTTATTGGTTCTTTTCATCATCGAAATTTAAAAAATGGTTTGCCGTTTTGTTTGTTGGATTAAATATTATTCTCTTAGTTTTATTATTAACAAGAGCGGTGTGGCTTGCTTTTGTTTTGGGTTCAATAACATTCCTAGTTGCAACTTTAAGCATAGAAAAGACAAACATTTTTAAATTAGGAAAGGTCCTTGGCCTTTCCAACAGAATAAAGCAATTATTTTTTATTGTACTTGGTTTCGTGCTATTATCAGCAGTTATTTATTCAAGTTTCGATAAATCCTCAGCACTAAAGAAACAGCTAGTGAGTTTTACGGCATTCAAAAGTGGCTCAGGAAAAGAGCGGATGGAGCTTTCTAAAAAAACCATTCAATTGTTCAAAGAAAATCCAATTGTTGGATGCGGCCTTGCGAGTTGGAAAATTCAAGTGCTTGCTTATGGATATTCAGGCTTAGACACCAAGAATCTGACCGTATTCCATCAAAGACCGCATAACGACTATTTATGGGTCTTAAGCGAACAAGGAGTAGTAGGATTATTTTTATGGATGGCATTTCTTGTAACTTTTTTTGTTGCAATTTTTGGCAGTGCAAAACAACAAACAGTAACAAGCAAGAGGATATTTTTTCTCCTGTGTATTTTTTCCCTAAGCGGCTATCTGATTTATTCTTTTTTTAGTTTTCCAAAAGAAAGAATCGAACATCAATTGATGCTTTGTCTTTTTGCAGTTTGTACCATTGTTTTACCTGCCGAAGAGAAAATAAAATCTGTTTCCAAATATTTAATTTGGGGTTTCTATTTGGTTTTTGTGATGGTTAGCTTGGTCTGTTGTTTTTTCGTCTTTCACAGGTATTTGGGCGAAAAGCAACTAAACAAAGCACTTCAGTTCAGAGCCAACGAAAATTGGCAGAAAGTTATTGAATACTCAGGAATGGCAGAGCATAATTATTGTAGAATTGACCCTATGAATACCCCGGTTTCCTTTTATTCAGCATCCGCAAGTCTAAATTTGAATAATTTAGAGGGGGCCATAAAAGATTTTGAACGCGCTGTGATTTACCATCCCAATCATGTACATGTTTTGAACAATCTTGGTTCTTGCTTTGAGTTGAAAGGAAACCACCAAAATGCAATTTATTATTTTGAGCGTGCTCTTCTGCTTTGTCCGGAATTTCAGGATTCCAGAATGAATTTATGTGCTGCAACCTTTAATTCAGGCAAAAAAAAGGCCGCGCTGGACTTACTTTATACAATTGTTCCGGATACAATTAATCCTCGTTACAATTTTATTATGCAAACGGTTTTAAAATCCATTTTATTGGATTTGACAAATTCAATTCAACAGGAGGATTTGAATTGGACTATCACAGCCATTAGTAATTCACCTGCATGGATTAAATCTGTTTATCTAAAATCTAGAAAAGATAATGTTGGTTTTGAACAACAAGCAATTCGGGACGCCCTTTTTATTTTGGATGATAGTATAAAAACTGCAAATCGACCTTATTTTGAATCAGTTTTGAATTCTTTTGATGAATAAATAATCTATTTGTTTTTTTTTTTTTATATTTGACAACTACTTGAAATGTTTTTATGAAATTAATTTTAAACGCAACAATTTTTTTCGCAAGTTTTTTGTTTGCCGCTATTTGTGATGCTCAGCCAATCTTAAACCAAAGTAATTTCTTGGTGCCCGGATTTAATTTTCAAAGTTATGAAGTTGATATTGGGTCTTTAACCGAGGGGTCAGCAGGAGCGGCACAATTTTGGGATTTTTCATCTGCCCCCTTAATTTTTCCCAATAGTTTTATTACAGTTTCTAATTCCTCCGGGAGTCCTTTTTCTGCTGATTTTCCGCTTGCAAATACCAGAACCAACCGACCTAATGGAACATCCTCTACGCACTCCTTTTATTTTAAAGATTCAAATAAATTGGATTACCTTGGTTACGGAACAACGAGCAACGGAAACGATTATGTTTTGAATTTTAGTAACCCCAAAACGGTAATATCATTTCCTCTTTCGTATAATCAAAGCTTTACCGACACTTTTGCCGGGACCGCCACCTTTCAAACAGGGGGCTTAACATTGAATACCTTTCAAACGGGAACCATTAATTATTTTGTTGATGGTTATGGTGAGCTTGTTACCACAACCAATTATTTAACAAATACCCTGAGGCTTAAAGTAGAAACCCATACAATAGATTCCACAGTGATTGTAGGTTTCCCTTCTTCCACAGTGAGTCAAACAAATTCCACTTCATATTGGTGGATTTCCGCTGACTATTTCCCTGTAAGTTTGGCACATTACGGTATTAGCTATGATACCACGACAGCAAATGGAAACACAACTATTCAAAAGATTGCTTTTGATAACGCTGCTAACGTACCCGTAAGGATTAGCGATAAAGAAAACTCCCGCAAAAAAGAATTTGTAGTTTTTCCAAACATGGTTGATGAAAACACCACTGTATATTGTTCTAAATCCGTACCATTTGAAATTGAAGTAATAGATATTAACGGCAAAATTATTTCTATGGAAAGTATTTTAAATGCTGGCGTTAATCAAGAGCATAAAACCATAGACTTTAGAAATGTTTCTTCCGGATTATATTTCTTAAAGATCAAATCTGCCATGGGTTTGCAAGTTGAGAAAATATTTAAACGTTAATTTTTTTGAATCAATGCAAAATAAAAGATTCGATAATTTCTCTAATAACCTTTATTCCCCCGTTCAAATAAAATGAAAAATTTCTATTTTTTGATTTTTACTGTTTTGTTCCTTTCAATTCCTTCCTTTGGTTTTGAAGTTTCATCCGGTGAGCCCACTGCGGCAATTTCAGCAAGTAGCACAAACATTTATGCAGGGTCTTGTGTGAATTTTTTCGATCAAAGCCTTAATTCCCCAACCTCTTGGCTATGGGAATTCCCCGGTTCAAATTCCCCATTTAGTATTTCACAAAACCCGTCCAATATCTGCTATTCAACACCGGGTTGTTACTCCGTTTCTTTAACCGTATTTAATAGCTCTGGGAGTGATTTTTTTACCAGTATTTGTTATATAGTCGTGACACCTCCGGTTATTAATTCTATTTCGCCAAATAGTGCAATGGAAGGAAGCAGTCTGAGTGTTTCTATTACCGGACAAGGAACAAATTTTGGACAAGGAACCAGTACCACTCAAGTTTGGTTGAACCAAGGGCTTGATTCTATTCCATCCACTTCTTTGATCATTAATTCTGCCAACGATTTGCTTGTTCAGTTCGATTTGCCTTTTGGAATTCCAACCGGATTTTATCACACCAATGTAACAAACACTATTAATGGTCCTCTCGTTTTGGCAAACTCATTTACGGTTCTTGCCAATCCTTCCGCTCCTCCCGTTTCCTCATTCACTGCCAACAACACCAACATTACAGCCGGCTCTTGTGTTAACTTTACCAACACAAGTACCAATAATCCAAGCTCATTTGATTGGCAATTTCCCGGGTCAAGCTTAGCTACCGATACCAGTCAAAATGTAAATGGTGTATGTTACTTTACTCCCGGTTGTTATGCAGTAACACTAACCGTAAGCAATGCTTTTGGTAGCGATACTTATACAGATACTTGTTACATCAATGTAACTGCCGCCGGTAATGCTCCCGTTGCTTCTTTCACTGCCAACAACACCAACATCACCGCCGGCTCTTGTGTTAACTTTACAAACACCAGCACCAATAATCCAACCTCATTTAATTGGCAATTTCCCGGGTCAAGTTTACCCACAGATACCAGTCAAAATGTTAATGGTGTATGTTACTTAACCCCCGGTTGTTATCCCGTAACACTAACCGTAAGCAATGCTTTTGGTAGCGATACTTATACAGATACTTGTTACATCAATGTAACTGCCGCCGGTAATGCTCCCGTTGCTTCTTTCACTGCCAACAACACCAATATCACCGCCGGCTCTTGTGTTAACTTTACCAACACCAGCACCAATAATCCAACCTCATTTAATTGGCAATTTCCCGGGTCAAGCTTAGCCACAGATACCAGTCAAAATGTCAATGGTGTATGTTACTTTACACCCGGTTGTTATCCCGTAACACTAACCGTAAACAATGCTTTTGGTAGCGATACTTATACAGATACTTGTTACATCAATGTAACTGCCGCGGGTGGTGCTCCGGTAGCCTCATTCACTGCTAATAATGTAAATATAACCACGGGTCAATCGGTTAACTTTACAGATTTAAGTACCAATTCCCCCACCTCCTGGAGTTGGGTTTTTCCAGGTGGTTCTCCCGGAAGCTCATCTAGCCAAAACCCTAACGGCATTGTTTACAACACACCCGGATGTTATCAGGTTGAATTAACTTCAAGTAATGCCATTGGTTCTGATTCTGAAATTCAGATTTGCTACATTAATGTTACTAGCTCCAGCCAACCATTCATCATTGCCTCCGGACCTACAACTTTTTGCGCAGGCGCATCGGTTACCCTAACCTCTAATTTTTCAACCGGCAACCTGTGGAACACTGGTGATACATCCCAAAGTATTGTTGTAAGTAATAGCGGAAATTATTTTGTAAGCATTGTTGATACCTCCGGTACATTAACATCAAATACAATTGTGGTTACGGTAGATTCTATTTTGGTTCCTGCTATATCCATTGCCTCATCAGCTACCAATGTTTGTACAGGCACCTTGGTTTCTTTTATGGCGAATTCCACCAATGCTGGTGCATCACCCACCTATCAATGGAAGATCAATGGAAGCAATGTTGGTGTTAACTCCGCAGCGTTTTCGAGTGCTACTTTAGCCAATGGCGATGTGGTAAGTTGTGAGTTGTTGAGCAGTGCTTCTTGTGCAGTGCCCAACAATGCCAATTCAAATAATATTAGCATTACAGTAGTTACCCTTCCTACTCCTTCTTTTACTATTGCCAGCAACAATTTAACTACTGCACCCTTAACGGCAACTTTCACCAATACTACTACCAATGCAGGCAATGCAGATTTTATTTGGGCTTTTGGCGATGGAAGTATTTTGGCAGATAATAGCCCAAGCGTTAATCATACCTATGCAAACAACGGAGTTTACAACGTTGGCTTAACCATACAAGACCCAGCATTGGGTTGTGCTATCAGTGTGTTTGATCCCAACAACAGTGCGCAAACCATTATCTGTAATGTACCGGGCGGAGGCTCATGTGGCTTTACACCAACCACTACACCAACGGGTTTAACCAATGCTTGTTTGGGTGGAAGCGTTCTTTTATCAGCCGCAAATTATCCTGTAGGTTCTTTGCTGCAATGGAATAGAAATGGTATTCCATTGGGAGGCGAAGTTAACCCAACCTTCAGTGCAATATTGCCCGGATTTTATACCATCACCGCCACCAATGTTTTAGGATGTGCAGTTGCCTCGGCCCCTGTAAATGTTAATTTCAATTTACCTGCTCAAACGCCACCGCTTATTGCGGTTGCAGGAGGCAATGGTTTTTGCGGACAATTAAATGCTACTTTAACTGCCACAGGTAACTTTGCCTCTTATGTATGGAGCACAGGACAAACAGGCAATTCAATCAATGTTAATGTTGCGGGGACTTACTTTGTAACAGGTCAGGGTGCAGTTGGATGCGATGCAGTTTCGCTTCCGGTAAACATTGCTTCATCGCTTGTTCCAACAACCGAAATATGCATGATAACGGTAAACCCAAGCAACAACTTTCATACAGTAGTTTGGGAGAAGCCATTGACCACGGAGATAGATTCATTCTTTGTTTACAAAGAGGTTCCTTACAACAGCAGTAATTATTCAAAAATAGCATCTGTTGCCTACGATAGTTTAAGTGAGTATGAAGATATTGCATCGGATGCAGATTTAAATCCCGACCGCTACAAAATATCGGTGTTAGATACTTGTGGAGGCGAATCAGCACCATCAAACTTTGTAAGATCAATTCACTTACAAGTTGCACCGGGAGTGGGAACCGATCGTTTCTTAAGTTGGTCGGAGTACCAAGGTCAGTCACAAAATATTTCTTCTTACCTCATTTATTCCGGAAGCTCAGTTGCGAATTTAAGTTTACTTGATTCGGTAACAGCGCCTATCTCTTATTATGTTGATGACAATCCGGTTGCGGGATTAAATACTGTTTACAGAGTAGAAGCAGTATTGTCAAGTGCCTGCGTAAGTACAAGAACACAGTTCTTGCGTTCTTCATCTAACAATGCGGAGAATAATACTGTTTTGAATCCGGATGGAATAAAAGAGGATGTTTCAAATATTATCACCATTAAAATTCTTCCCAATCCAAACAATGGCAACTTCGAAATCAGTTTATCGCATATGCCGCAAGAAGGTTCACAATGGTGGATAGAAGATATCGCAGGTAGGAAAATTACAGCACCTACACAAGTAATTTCGACCAAAATAAATTGCAATGAAAATTTAAGTGCCGGGGTTTATTTGTTTAGAATCAACGTTGGTCAAAGGTTAATTCAACAAAAAATTATTGTTCGATAAATGTTTGTTAAATAATAAAACATGCGTATGCGTTCTAATTTCCTCATTCAAACTACTCTGTTAGTATTGGCTCTGATTGGGTTAACCGTAAGGCCTTGTATTGCTCAAAATACTTTTAATTATGTCAATCCTCCCAATGGGGTTCCATTCCAAATCCAACCGAGAAACTTCATTAGTTGTAATTCTTCCGGTGAAGTATTCGTAGGCTTCAGTAATGTTGGACTTGGTAAATTTGACGGAACCAATTGGGAATTGACAGATACCAGCAATTCTATTTTACCATCGAACAATGTAACAGCCATTGCTTACCCTAACAATGATTTGTGTGTAGGTACAACCAAGGGATTGGCAATTTGGTCTTCCGGCAGCTGGACAGTTTATGACTCTACCAATTCTGCCTTACCCGGTAATAACATTAAATCACTTTATTCAAACGGAAACGATATTTGGATAGGAACTAATTTTGGTCTTGTTAAATTCAACGGTAATTTTTCTGTCTTTAACACTAGCAATGGACTCCTTAATGACACCATCATAAAAATTACCGGACTACCGGACGGCAGTAAAATTTGGGCTGCCTGCCGAACAGGAATAATGCAAATTGAAAATGGAGTCGTTACAAATTTTTCTTCCTTAAACTCCAACCTTCCGGCATCAAACATCAAAGATATTCTTTACCATCAAAACAATTTGTGGATAGGAACCCAAACTCAAAAATTATGGAAATATAATGGCACTACATTTTCACAATTCAATGATGTATTAAATCCCTTGAATGCTTACGTTAATTTTATTATCGCTAAAAAAGGCACCAATAAAATTGCAGTTTTAGGGGTGTGGGGCTTCATCGAAATTGATGAAAATAATAATTCTATTGGCTATCAGGGATCACCACCTTCTGGTGGAATTCCCGCGCGATTAATGGGAACTTATGATCAAAACAGTAATTTATTTTGGTTAACTTATATTGTTCCCAGTCCTACTTATCTTGGCATTTGGAATTATTCACCAAGTCAAATCTCTTCTAACAATTTATCAGATGGGCAAGACTTTGATGCCTCCAATACTACTCTTGATATCAATCAAATAAGTGCCTTGGTAAGAAACAGAGGCGAAATGTTTTGGAATCGTGGTAATGGTCAAAGTGGTTATTACTTCCCCAAAAACTCCACTAAAACATGTTCTTTTTCAAGTGGCCTTTGGATGGGAGGAATAGACCAAGGAGGGACCCTCCATTTGGCTGCTCAAACCTACAGACAAACAGGAAATGATTTCTGGCCGGGACCATTGAGTCCTACAAGCGGACAAATCGATTCTGCAACAGCTTTGAGTTATGATAAAGTTTGGAAAATAAACAAAGCAGAAATTGATGAATTCATTTTTCACTTTGCCCTAGGCAATGTTCAAAACGGAAGCTATGTTCCCAATTCGGATTTTATTACTTGGCCTGCTACCACCATTGGCAGCAACACAAATTATCTTGCTCCCTTTGTTGATGTGAATAATGATGGTCTTTACAGGCCATTAATTGATGGGGATTATCCCAAAATTATTGGAGACCAATATTTATTTTGGGTATTCAACGACCAATTGCTGGCGCACACAGAATCAGGAGGAAATGCTTTCGGAGTAGAAATACAAGCCTCGGCATGGGCCTACAATTGCGATCAACTACCTGATAGTTTAAAAGCCATCAATGCAAGTACCTTTTACCGTTACAAAATCATCAACAGAAGCAGCAATGATTATTCAAACATGGTGCTAGGAACATGGAATGATTTTGACCTTGGAGCATATGATGACGATGGTATTGGTACAGATTCTCTAAACAACTCTGTTTTTGCTTTCAATCTCGACTCACTTGATGCCTTATGGAATGGATATGGTTATGGCACCTATATTCCTATTGTATCACAAACTATTTTGGATGGACCCTTGGCAAATCCGGGAGATGGAATTGACAACAACAATAATAATATTGTGGATGAACCGGGTGAAAAAGCCTTGCTGGGTGGGAGCATTGCATTTTTAAATTCTTCAGCACAAAACGGCAATCCATCAAATGCAAATCAATTCAACAATTATTTGCATGAGCGTTTTAGAGACAGCACTCTTCAAACCTATGGTGGTACGGGCTATGGAGGAAGCATACCATCCAGATTTGCTTTTTACGGAGAACCATGGAATGTTGCCGATTGGGTTTGCAGTTCGCCATTTGATTGGAGAATTGTTGCCAATCAAGGAACTTTTTCAATGGCTTCCGGAGATACAGTTGTGTCTGAATTTTGCTTAATTGTTTCTTTAGATTCTTCTTTAATTTATGGCACGCAAGCTTATTTCGAACATGCAACGAACGATCGAAGAAATATTTCAAATTGGTATCAATCAAATGGCCAATTGGGTTGTAGCTCAACATCACAATTAATAGCACTTTCATCTCCTGAACTTACTATTTGCGGATCTAATAATATTACGCTTACTATAAACAGTAATGCATCCTTTAATGCCGGAAATGGGTTCATTATTCAGGCCGAAAGTATTGATTTTGGGTTTGGAACACCTGTTAACATTGATACCATATTTACCACCCAATCAAATCTAAATTATTCATTGGTATTACCAGCACAATATTTGGGTGCAGGGGATATTAAAATCAGAGTGTTTTCAACCAATCCTGCTATCTTTTCTAATGAACTATTATTTCATTTGGTTAATTTACCCATTCCAACACATACCATAAGCAATAATGCACTGAACAATTTTCCTTTAAGCACCTCCTTTACCAATACCACCGTTAATGCAAGTAATTTCGATTTTCTATGGTCTTTTGGTGATGGTAGTATTGTGCAAGATAATAATACCCTCGTTTCACATACTTATTTAAATAACGGAGTTTACAATACCTCTCTTACTATTTTGGATCCTAATAGTGGCTGCGAAGCAAGCAATTTTGATCCGGGCAATGCAGGACAAACCGTTATTTGCAATATGGCCGGAAGTGGAAATTGTGGATTTACACCCAATACCCTTCCTACCGGAGTCGTGAATGGATGCCTGGGAGGAACCGTTAGCCTGTTGGCACAAAATTTCCCTTCAGCAAGTTTATTACAATGGAATAGAAATGGAATTCCCATTGGTGGCGAAGTTTTTGCAAACCTTATGGTGAGCATCTCCGGGTATTATACAATCACTGCTACCGATACCAATGGTTGTGCTGTTACCTCTGCTCCGGTTCAAGTTAATTTTAGTTTGCCTGCTCAAACACCCCCTGCAATTGCGGTGGTGGGTGGCAATGGTGTATGCGGACAATTAAATGCAACACTTACTGCTTCGGGTAGTTTTGCTTCTTACTTGTGGAGCAACGGACAAAGTGGTGCTTCTATCAATGTAAGCATTGCAGGATCGTATTCTGTTACCGGCCAAGGTGCCGTGGGTTGTGATGCTGTTTCACTGCCCGTAAACATTAGCTCTTCGCTTGTGCCTAGTCCTGAGATTTGTATGATAACGGTGGACCCTTTTAACAACCATCATATTGTTGTTTGGGAAAAACCTTTAACCGCAGAGATTGATTCTTTTTATGTTTACAGAGAAAGCCCCTACAACAGTGGCAATTACCAAAAAATTGCTGCCGTGGATTACGATGACTTAAGCGAATATGAAGATGCCTCTTCTAATGCAGGAATTGGCCCCGACCGCTATAAAATTTCTGTGAAGGATACCTGTGGTGGAGAATCTGCTCCTTCTGATTTTGTTCGCTCCATTCACTTACAAGTTGGTCCGGGTATTGGAACAGCAAGATTTTTAAGCTGGTCCGAATATCAAGGTCAATCACAAAACGTAAGTAGATACATTATTTTATCAGGAAGCTCTTTGAATAACTTAACTGAAATTGACAGCGTTTCCGCTCCTATCAGTTATTATATTGATAATAATCCGGTAGTAGGATTAAACACTATTTATTTGGTTGAAGCTGTGCTTTCTAGTCAATGCGAAAGTTCTCGTGCACAAAGAACCAGAAGCAGATCAAATGGTACAGGAAACAATATTTTTATGAATCCTAGTGGACTTCCGACCATGCAAAACGAAAACCTATTCATTCAAGTTTTTCCGAACCCAAACAATGGCAATTTTGAAATGGTTTTGTCAAATATTCCTGATAATGGTTTCCAATGGTGGTTGGAAGATGTTATGGGAAGAAAAATAACCGAAACTGGTTTTTCAAATCTTCAAAGATTGAATTGCAGCGTTATTGTCAATCAAGGTGTATATATTCTCAAGATAAAATCAGGGACTAATATTTACCAAAGAAAAATTGTTTTTCAGCAGTAATTTTGTGCTCTTGCATTGTTGTTTTGATGTCATGTTTGTATGGTTCTGGTTTTTAATTCAACTCAAAGGAATAATGTTTTGCAATTGATTGATTTTTCTTTTTCTTTGTAATATAATTTTCATTAAATGAGAACAAATTCTTTTATCACCCCATTTAACTGCTTATCTTTTTTTCTGGCCCTGTTTTTATTGCTGACAGAGGGAAAGATTTATGCTCAAACCTCCCTGTATGGTGTCACCAAAAGTGGTGGAACAGGGGGTATTGGCACTGTTTATAAAACCGATAACCTTGGGTCAAATCAACAAATGATTTATAATTTTTCTTCAGATTATCCGGGAGCGAATCCATTGGGCGAATTGATTGAAACCAACCCTGGTGAATTGATGGGGATGACCTCAGAAGGTGGCGTAAATAACAAGGGAACAATTTTTAAGTATAATGTTGGTACAGGAGTTTACACCAAGGTATGGGATTTTGACGGATTATCTGGAGAGAACCCAATGGGCAAACTTTTAAAAACCACCACCGGAAAAATTTTGGGACTTACCAAGTTGGGAGGAGCAAATAGTGCAGGGGTAATTTTTGAGTTTGATCCCATAAATGACACCGTTGTGGTTAAACATAATTTTACTTTTATAGATGGCATTGAGCCTCAAGGTTCTTTAGCGGAAGCACCCAATGGGCTCACCTTCGGCTTTGCTTATAGAGGAGGTGTTTTTGACAAAGGCACACTTTTTTCCTACGACCCTGCCTTGGAAGTATTCAATAATTTTCATGATTTCAATACAACGGATGGCGAAAACCCTCTTGGAGAGCCAATTTGGGATGCCCTTAATGCTGAATTTGTAGGAGTTACAGAAAGTGGTGGTTTAAATGGAATTGGAAGCATATTTACATTTGGTCAAGATGCTTTGGGTTTTGCTAAGGTTTATGATTTTACAATTGCAGGAGGAAGCAGGCCTTTATCCGGGTTGTTTGCTGACACATTTAATAGTGGGGTGTTTTTTGGCACAACTAATTTGTCTGGTGCCTTTGGTGAGGGCACTATTTATACCTTTAATAATACTACCGATACTTACAGTAAAATTTTTGATTTTAACGGGTTTACAGGTGGTAAGCCTCAAGGAAGACTTGCCAGATCAACGAGCGGAAAACTTTATGGAAACACCTTTTCCGGAGGTGCTGCAGGATATGGTGTTTTGTTTTCAATCGACCCCAATGGCAGTAATTATGCAGTTTTAAATGATTTTGATTTCTTTACCTTAGGTGCTAATCCGGTGGCAGGCTGGTTCTTTGCCTCTGATGCAAATTTTTACGCCTTAGTTTCAGGAGGAGGTGAAGTTGGAGACGGATATTTTTGTAAGGCAGATAGTTCTGGTCAAAATTTAACAGGCTTGTTTTCGCTGAATGGTTCAGGCTTAAATGGTGGCTTTCCCCAAGGAAGTTTATTTGAGGCATCCAACGGAAAATTATTTGGTGGCACTACCAAAGGTGGTGTGTCCAATAAAGGAATTGTTTATTCCATTGATCCAAGTACTGATTCTTTTTCCAAAATTAGCGATTTAAGTTCCACTCTCGGAAGCGATCCGAGAGGCGTATTGGCAGAGTCGGGAGGGAAACTTTACGGCCTTGCATACGAAGGAGGTAACTTTAGTTTCGGAAGTATTTTTGAAATCGACTTAGCTGCTACTCCTCCGGTGACTCCTGTTTTAAAAGTTTCCTTGAGTTCTCAATTAGGAACCTATCCCCAATCTGGATTGCTTAAGGGGAATAATGGAAATTTGTTTGGCACCACCTCATCAGGCGGGACGAATAGTGCTGGAGTTTTATTTGAATACAATCCGGCAAACAACGCATATTTAAAACGTCATGAATTTATTGCCTCAACCGGATCATTCCCCTCAGGAAATATTGTGCAGGCCCCCAATGGTAAATATTATGGTTTTACAACTGCCGGGGGAACCAACCTCCAAGGTGTAATTTTTGAATACAATCCAATGGACTCAAGTTATGCTGTTATTCACAATTTTAATGGAACCTTAGGTAGCGAACCTTGGGGTTCTCCTGTTTTTTCTTCTAATGGGTTAATGTATGGATTTACCAAAACAGGTGGTTTATCAAACAAGGGAGTAATATTTTCTTTTGATGTTGCTCTTAATAGTTTTAATATTATTCACGAACTTGCAGTGTCGGATGGTGGTAATCCGGAAGGCTCAATGATTTTCTCTGATTTGGGTCAATTATATGGAGCTTCTTTTAATGACGGATCAGCTTCCGGAGGAAGTGTTTTTGAGGTAACAACAGGTGGCACATTTACCAAAAAATTTGATTTAAGCGGAGTAAATGGGTTTAATGGAATAGGAGGTTTTGCGCTTGAAGGATGCCAAAAGGTTAGTATTCTAACACAGCCGGTGGCGATTAATTCTTGCCCGGGAAACACCGTTCAATTCAATGTTTCGCCAAATTTACCCTCAGCATTGGCTCAATGGTATAAAGATGGTGTTTTGATTGTAGGTGCCACCGACACCGTGCTTACTTTAAATGCAGTGCAAGCAGTTGATTCAGGAAGTTATCATTGTGTAATTTATAATTCGTGCGGATATGTGGTAAGTAATTTTGTTAAATTGAAAGTTGTTTCAAAACCTGCCTCTTTTATTGTTCCGGGAGGACCACCGATTGTTTGTGCCAGCAATCCTATTACTACTTTAAATACAAATTCCGCAGGTGGGTTAACATATCAATGGAGGTTAGATGGTGTTGATATTCCTGGTGCAAATGCAAGCAATTACATTCCTTTTCAAACAGGTAATTATTCAGTTGTTGTTAGTAGTGGACTAGGTTGCGATAGTACTTCTGCAGACTTTTTCTTAACCGCCTTAGCCGATGTTACAGGAATTGCAGTGAACATAACCTCAAATACTGTTGAAATTTGTGGCCCAACATTAATCAATTTTAGCTCCTCATCGGTTTCAGCAGGAAGTAATCCGCTTTACCAATGGGCAAAGAATGGGACTGCGATTTTTCCAAACGGCACAGCTTCAACATTGTCTGCCAATGCTATAGGTGGTGATGTATTTAGTTTGTGGATGTTCCCGGACACCTGTTCAGCAAATGATACGATTTTTTCAAACTTAATTACTGTTATTGATACTTGCAATTTTATTACACTCACTACATTGGCAACCGGTTCAAATAGTTTCTGCGCAGGCGATACATTAACAATTGCTTATCAAGGTAGCGCAGCATTTAATGGAGGAAATGTAATGGATGTTCAACTCTCGGATCAGGGAGGAAATTTCAGCTCGCCCATCACAATAGGGAGCGCAATTTTAAATGCTGCTGCTGGTTCTATTGTTTGTAGCCTTCCGTCTGGGATTTCAGGCAATAATTACCGAATTAGAGTGGTGGCTTCAAGCCCTGCAACAATAGGCAGTGATAATGGCAATGATTTAATAATAGGATTAAGCGATTTTGGATTAGACTATTCTGTTAGTCCAAATCAAATTTCAAATCTTCCTTTAACAGCCACCTTTACCAACCTCACACCAAATTCAGCAAATTATAATTTTACTTGGTATTTTGGGGATGGAATTTTCCAACCCAATGCTTCCTCAACTGTTCAGCACATTTATCCACACAACGGAGTTTTCTATCCTACTCTATTAGCACTAGATGCAAACTCGGGTTGTCGCGATACTTTGTTTAATACCAGCAATCCAAATTATTTTGTTCAAATTAATGCTGCCGGAGCACAAAACTGCACGCAAACTGCTTCCATTAGTCCATCCGGCATTGTAAATGCTTGCCAGGGTGGTGTCGTTAATCTTACCTCCACTGCACCGGTAAATGCTACCATACAATGGACCAGGAATGGCGTTATTTTGGCTGGTGAAAATTCTAATACTTTGGCAGTAAATTTTGTTGGTGGGTTTTATTCTTTTACTGCAATTGATTCTATTACAGGTTGTGTAATTACTGCTCCACCAACCAGAGTGAATTTTAATTTACCGGCTGTAATTCCTCCGCTAATAACCGTTACCGGAAATGTGGGAAACTGTGGTGTGGTTAATGCAACACTAACGGCATCGGGTAGCTTTGCTGGCTATCTATGGAATACAGGGGCTACAGGAAATGCAATTAACATTTCTCAAGGAGGAGTTTATCAGGTAATCGGACAGGGAAGTATTGGTTGTGATGCTGTTTCTTTGCCCGAAAATATTTTGGGATCCAATGTTTTGCCTCCCGTTATTTGTATGGTTAGCGCTACGGATGATAACCTTGATAATGAGGTTGTTTGGATAAGTCCGATAACCACCGACATTGATTCATTTTATGTTTTTCGCGAGGATTTAATTAATCAGAATGTTTTTACAAAAATAGGTGCGGTTGATTACGATGACCCTAATTTCTTCATCGATACGGCAGCTAATCCTACGCTTAGAGCAAATCGTTATAAAATGGCCATCAAGGATAATTGCGGTGGGGTTACTTTTGCATCATCTACTGTAAGAAGTATGTTTCTCACTGTGAATCCTTATATTGGTATAAAAAGATTTTTGACATGGAATGTTTACGAAGGCCAATCGCAATTTATTGACAGATATTTAATTCTTAGTGGGCCGGATCAAAATAATCTTGTGGTTATCGATTCTGTTTCTGCACCTGCAAATTTTTACATCGACAACTTACCTTCCGCAGGGCTGAATACCAACTACCGTGTTGAAGCAAGGCTATCCCAAGTTTGCGATGTTTCAAGGGCAGCCAGAACAAGAAGTCGCTCAAATGGCACAGGAAATACTCTTCAATTCATTGATGGCATTCAAGGTTTCATAAATGATTTTAATTTCAAAATTAAACCAAATCCAAATAATGGGGAATTCACTATAGAGTTACCTGCTATGGCTCCCACTTACAATGGTTGGATTGAAGATTTAACAGGAAGAAAAGTGAACGAAATTATTAAGTTGCAAGGTGGAATGAACTCCGTAAAAATTCAAATGCCGGCAGGAATGTATTTGATGAGAATTTCCCATGGAGAAAATATTTCAACCCAAAGGATTAGTATTGTAAACTAAAAGTAGGCAGATGAATTTCATCTGCTTACTCTTTTCTCTCTACTTCCCCGGCCCACCAATCTGAGCAATAAAGTCCTCTTTCTTCCTTCTTGATACTTCTACCGTACTGCCATCTGTTAGTCGCACCTGACCGCCTTCGCCTTTGATGTATTCTGCAACACAATCAAGATTGATTAGGTGGGATGCGTGCACCCTGAAGAATCCGTATGGCTTTAACAATTCTTCAAATTCTTTCAGCGTGCGCGATACCAAATGTTTGGCCTTGTCGCGCATATATAGGGTCGTATAGTTATTATCAGCTTCGCAGCGCACAATTTGATCACTGGCAACAAAAATATATCCCTTCGATGAGGGCAGCGCAATTTTTCCGTTTTGCTTGTTGCCCGGATTAATGTTTTGTAACAAACTTTCAATGTGCTGGCGATTGTGCGCCCGCTCCGATTTTTCTTTAAACTTTCCCAATGCAAGGGCCAGTTGTTCTGCCGAAAATGGTTTTAACAGATAATCAATGGCAGAAACCTTAAAGGCATGGATGGCATACTCTTCGTAAGAGGTGGTGAAAATTATTTCGTAAGGTATTTCCTTGGTCTCCTGCAATACATCAAAGCCGGTTCCCGGAGGCATTTGTACATCCATAAATACCAGTTGCGGACGATGTTTCCGGATGGCCTCCATTCCCTCTTTCACCGAAGAGCAAATTTGTAGTATCCTGAAGTTTGGATGCTGTAAACTAAGCATTCTTAACAGGACATCCTGTGCCGCCTGTTCATCATCAATGATTAAGCAATTATAACTTTCAGCTGGCATCATCATATGGAATTTTTATGAGTACTTGTTTTCCCAAATACTCGTTTTTGTTGTTGCGAATATCTGAAATTTCTACGCTCGATTCACCACCCTTTGTTTTAGAAAGCAAATCCACTCTTTCTTTCGTAAGGATTAGTCCTAAAGATGATTTTTTGGCCGATGATAGCTCCGGAGCGATGGGTGATTCAACCGATGGCTGCCCATTGTCGCGCAGCAACAAGCAAAGTTGATCTTGTTCGCGGCTTATTTTTAATTGGAGCACAGGCTCGTAAGGCAATTGATGAAAGCCATGCCAAATGCTGTTTTCAATGAAGGGTTGCAATATCATGGGCGGAATTAGGACATTGTCCTTATGGATTCCTTCTTCAATCTGAACAGTAAAAGAAAAATCTCTGCCCATCCTGAATTGCTCCATCTGAACATAAATTTCCATGGCCATTAAATCATCGCTTAAACTAACTTCTTTGTTTCTCGAATTTTCCAAAATCAACCGCATCAGCGTGGCAAACTTAATCAGGTAGCCCCCCGCTTTTTCTATCTCCTTCAATTCTATGCTTTTGTAAATGGCATTCATGCAATTGAACACAAAATGCGGATTAATTTGGGCTCGTAATGCTTTCATTTCAATTTCCGCTACCTGTTGTTTTAGCTCTGCCTGTCGCTGCAAATGGGCACTCTCGCGTTTACGCAGATAAAAAATGAACAGGATAAAGCCAAAGGCAATGAGTATGGGCACCATGCTCAATAAGGCAAAAGTGACCACTTCCGATTGCAGGTTTTTTTCTTTTTGTTGAAGTGCGTTCTCTAATACCTGCATGGCTTTTTCTCCATTCTCGGCCTGCTGCATTAACTGCATCAAGGAATCTGCTTCCTGAGCGGTGTCGGCCATGGCAGGTCTTGCCACCATTAGCGTAAGGAGAAATAGTCCGTTTAATATTTGCCTGAGCCTGCTTCGCATCAAGCAAATCTACTGTTTTTTATGGCTGCTACTTCCAAAAAATCAAAAGGGTTTTTCTTGTTCTAAGAAAAACCCTTTTGTTGTTAAAGAAAAACGCTTTGCTGATTACTTTTTTACCAGTTTTTCTCTGATGATTTGTTCTCCAAAGTCAACTTCTAAAAAGTAAATTCCGGCAGGCAAGTTCTCGCCTTCCAATTTTTCCTGAGCACTTAGCGGTAAAGGCAAGTTGATGCGCTGTCCTTGCAAATTAATCAACTGTATTCTTTTTACCTGATTCCAATGCGCGATGTTTAAAGTCCAGTTACCATCGCCCGGATTGGGTGCTACCTGAAGCCAATCTTGTTGGGCTGTTTGCAGGTTGGCTGAAATTAATACATACAAACTGTCAGAGCTTACGATACATCCATTGGGGTCGGTACTTACCACCGAATAATAACCCGTTTGTGTAGGATAGTAAAACGTGGTATCAGCTCCGGGAATAGGGTTTTGATTCAAATACCAGATGAGGTTGTTGTTTGTGTTTACAAAAAGGGTATCGTTCACCAAGCTAATTTGCGGAGTGGCTTGCACTGGATAAACGGCCATTAAAACCGAATCTGTTTTTTCGCATCCTTCTTGGCTGAGTAAATGAAGCGTTAACCAGGTATCTTGACTTACACAAGCGATGGGCTCCAGCATTTGTGCATTTTGTAGAACATTAGAGGGCGTCCAAAAGTAACTTGCATAACCGCTGGCATTCACGCCTGAAACAGCAATACAAATATTTTCGCAAGTGTTAAGTTGTGTGGGCATACTTAACGATGGCGATGGGTGCATGTTGATGCTAATGGTATCTCTTCCTATGCATCCTAAATAATTGGCGCTTAAAATAAATTGCATGTTTCCGCTAACTGTATAGGTAGGATTGGCGATGGTATCATTGTTTAACAATCCTGCCGGACTCCACTCGAGGTCGCCAAGATTGCTACTGCCGTTGAGTTGAATGATACTTCCTTCGCAGAGGCTGCTATCAACACCTGCTTGAACGCTCGGAATTGTGCCAATGTTTAGTGTGTAGGTTGCAGCACTTACCTGTTGTGGATTAGCACAGCCCAATCCGCTGGTCATTTCGAGGCCGTAAATATCTCCATTAACAGGTGTATTGATGACCAACACCGCTGAATGGATGTTTAAGGGATTGCCATTTAAGGTCCATGAATAATCGGGTTGTAATCCCTGGCCAAAGGCATTGGCCATAAGTGTGATTGGGTTGCTGTTGCAAGCAGCGCCACTGTTGTTGGTGATGCTCACCAAGGGTGTAATGCTGTTCGAAATGGTAATGTCATAGCCATTATTGGGTCCTACAATATCCGGATTAACATAATTTACCCGAACACGGTAGCCGCTACCGGCCGGTGTTCCGCCCGGAATAGTACAGCGTACTAAACCACTCGGCATCAAGGCAATATTGTTAATGGTAAGCGTACCAATGACCACTGCATTGGCAAAGCTGCCGGATGCATCACTTAGTTCTACTTCAAATGAACTGCCTTGAAAAAGATAGCCGGATGCATGAAATCCAACTTCCATCAGGCCACCGGAACAATAAGCATCTTGTCCGGTGTAAACGACTTCAATTTTTTTATAAGAAAGTTTATGTACAGTCCCGGAAAGTCCTCCGGTACAAATACCAATGGTATCGGGTGCAATTACATCAATGGCATTCATGCTCCAGTTGTTGAACAGGCATTGCGTACTTTGCGAACCAATTACCTTTCCTCCATCAATGGTGTAATCCTGCGATTGCATTGCCGCAAAATAACCGGTACTGTCATTGATAAAACTCATGGAGGAAATATCAACACTTTGTGTGGCATTGCTGTCTGCTATAAACCAGATATTTCCTCCATCTTTCGTTTTCATCAATCTACCAAAGGTGCCTGCAGCATAGGCAATGCTGTCGCTAACAAATTTTACATCCTGCAAATAAGAGGCTCCCAGGAAAGGTGTGTAGGTCCATAACAATCCTCCGTTCACTGTTTTATAAACACCTGAAATGCCAACCATCAAACCAATGGAAGCATTTCTGAAACTTAGGCCACGAAAGGAATCTCCAGTTGGCAGTGTAGAAAAATTGGGCACCCTGAACCAGTTTAATCCTCCGTTCGAAGTCTTGTAAATGGCATCGGTACCGCCACAAGCAAACCCAACCAATGAATCAATAAACTGAGCATCATAAAATAGAAAATTAGCAGTATCATCATGCACCAATTGTAAATCCCATGAATGAATGTTTGTTCGGAACAATCTTCCGGAGTCTGAAGTTACCAAAACGTTTTCATTATCAATTTTGGCAACATGGGTAAAGGCTGAGGTTGCGTTAGGGCTTTTTAATAGTTGCCAATTTAATCCGGCATTCATAGAGCGGTAAATTTTTCCGTTTTTTCCGCAAGACCAAACTACATTTTTATTTTGCCACAATGCACCAAATTGCTCAGAGGCAAAGCCCGAAAAATAGGATTTCCAGCTTTGACCCCCATCAATTGATTTGATTAGCAAGCCCTGAGCACCGGTTGCGTACAATGTATTTACATCCAGCGCGTAAACTGAGTTAACCGAATTGCTGTATCCGCTGTGTTGCACAGTCCATGTTTGGCCCGCATCATGCGTAATGGCTATTTCTCCTGCATCGCTGCCAACCCAACCGTCATTTTCATTGGCAAAATAAATCGATAAAATATTCGACATCGGCAAGGTTTGTGACACCCAGGTAAGGCCGCCATCAATGGTTTTATTGATAATGTTGGAAGCACCAACATAGCCTACCGTTGGGGTGGTAAAAAACATACGGTAAAAAGATCCGGTCAAGTTGGTGCTTACCGTTGTCCATGAGGTTCCTCCGTTGGTAGTTTTCAAAAACACCCCGCTGCTGCCCCCAATATAACCGATATTAGCATCAGCAAAAGAAATCGACCACAACGAAACATTGGTTCCGCTTATGGCAGTGGTCCAGGAGCCTCCTCCATTGGTGGTGTAACGTATTCCGCCCTGATTTCCTATGGCCACCGCTTTGTTGGCAGAGCTATAAGCCATGCTGTTGAAGCCACTCCCTATTCCTGCCGTTGTTTGCGTCCAAGTGTTTCCTCCATCGGCAGTTCTAATAATTACCCCATTGGTGCCGCAGGCCATTCCATTATTTTCATCAACAAAATCAACCGTGTTAAGCGCAGTAGTACTGATTCCGGTGGGCGCAATTCTAACCCAGTTTTTCCCCCCGTCAATGGTTCTGGAAATGAAACAAGGTGCTGCGCAATTTCCAATGTTTTGTTGAACGCCAACGGCAATTCCGGTGTATTGATTTACAAATTCAACATCGTTGATGTTTCCTCCCGGAGGAGTAATGTTCTGCCATTGTGCTTGGCCTGTTTTAATCAACAGACTAAAAACGAGGTACAGAAAAATCTTTTTCATTGCTTAATGGGTTAATAAAAATGCTGATACATCAGCATAAACGAGAATAAATGGAGCGAAGTGCCGAAGTTTTGAAAAAAAAAGGCAATCCATACGAATTGCCTTTTTTTAGATAATAATATTAAGCGTTAAGCTGCGCTAACGGCCGCCTTTTTTGCTGCATAAGCCTGTGTTGCTTCGCGCACCCATGAGCCTTTGCGGTCGGCATCGGTTCTGGCTTTTAACCGTTGCTTGTTGCAAGGTCCGTTGCCTTTCACTACTTCAAAAAACTCGTCCCAGTGAATAGGGCCGTGTTCGTAATGACCGGTTTCTGCATTGAATTTCATGGCCGGATCAGGAATGGTTAAACCCAAAAAGTCGGCTTGTGGTACTGTTCTGTCAATAAATCGCTGACGAATTTCATCGTTCGTTTCAAGCTTAACCTTCCAGCGCATCAAAGTTTCGGTGTTCGGAGAATCTTTGTCCGATGGGCCAAGCATCATAATGGCCGGCCACCACCAGCGGTTCAAAGCATCTTGTGCCATGGCCTTTTGTTCCTCACTGCCCTTGCAAAGGGTTAGCAAAATTTCATAGCCCTGACGGTTGTGAAAACTTTCTTCTTTACAAATTCTAACCATGGCACGGGAGTAGGGTCCGTAAGAACCGCGGGCCAGCATGGTTTGGTTCATAATGGCGGCACCATCCACCAGCCAGCCAATGGCCCCAATATCGGCCCAGGTAAGCGATGGATAATTAAAAATACTCGAGTATTTTGCCTTTCCGCTATAAAGTTGTTCTAACAATTCGGTACGGTCTATGCCCAATGTTTCCGTGGCACTGTACAAATACAAACCATGGCCGGCCTCATCTTGAACCTTGGCCAAAAGTGCTACTTTTCTACGGAGGCTGGGGGCACGGGTAATCCAGTTTCCCTCTGGCAACATCCCAACAATTTCGCTGTGGGCATGTTGCGACATCATTCTGATTAATTGTTTGCGATAAAGCTCAGGCATCCATTCTTTCGGCTCAATCTTCAGGCCTCTGGCTATTTTATCTTCAAACTCGGCTAATTTTTTCGGGTCATCCATAAGACGGTTGATTTAGGACAAATGTAGGGATTTAACACAATCTGTGAAAATTTTAACAAACGATCAATGGAAAAGTTTGTTTAACCAAAAAAATGGTTTTTCACGGTCAAATTGGTTAATAAAATTTGGATTTTCCACACATATTCCGTTCACAAATTCATTCCAACAAATTTTTTGTGCGGTTGAAAATTACCGTTGAAAATTCTGACAAAAAATGATTCAGTTTGCGATTAGAAATTTTGCCCGGGCAATGGGCAAATCATTGTCATAAATAACAAGGAAGTATGCACCACTAGGAAGAGTTTCTCGATAAAAATTAACTAATTGCCTTGAAACATCAGCCTCTTCATAAACAAGCTGACCATAGGTATTATATACTGAAAACCTGGCATTCCTCAATGGTTTGGGAGCCTGAAAAACGGCAGTTTGGACCATTGGATTTGGATTAATTTCAATCTGATTGTCTGAGGATAATTCTGATGATAGTCCGCTAGGCAAAGGGCACCCAACAGAAACTCCGGCAAAACCGCAACCGAGGCCAGATTGAAAGTGAACCCCAAAATTCATTATGTTGGTGACATTCAATTGTATATTCTGATAGGAGAAATTCCCCTGTTGATTTGTGTTTACGCCAAATAGTCTTCCACCATTAAAGGAAACCCCATCAGGTCCTGGGGAGATACCGCAAAGTACTTTTTCATCATAAGAGGCTGTTGCAATGTTTAATAAATAAGATGCTCCATTTATACTCACCGATACGATATCATCAAGATTCATTCCCCATATTCTAAATGAAGGGTAGGATTGTGGTGTTACAAAATTGATATTAACGCTGTGCCCCCCATTCGACATCCAATATGTGGGGTCAATTGGGCTACAACCATTGCTTTGGAAAGATCCTCCAATAAAAGTGTAGGACAAGGTATCCGTTGAAGAAGAAGTAGCGGGTATAAAGTGACATTGTGCCTTAGAGGGGAAGGTGGATAACAAAAGAATAAAGAGGAAAGGAAAAAATAATTTCTTCATTTTGGCTGGTGTATATTAATTTTTATTTAAAAACAGGATTGCGAATTGTCGGAAATCCAACTACGCCCAAAACAAAGGTAAAAAAACTAATTTAACATTCCTGTTTTTTAACCGATAATAATTAACCCGAAAATTGGATTTCACTTTTGGTTCAATAGAGGTAAAATTAGGGATTCTAAACCATAAATCACAATAAAAAAGGTTTCAACGGCCAAGGCTTGCGATAAACGAAAAAATAACATTACTTTGAGGGCAGGAAAAGGAAGCACAATGGCCATTATCAATTCAATTGCCTCATGGCTCATTAAGAAAAGAATTCACCAAATTGAGTTGTTCAGGCAATATCCGCTTGAAGTACAAAGAGAAACTTTTTTAAAATTAGTGAAGTCTGCCCGAGATACCGAATGG
>JBILVQ010000141.1:0-7910 GCA_044370375.1 Bacteroidia bacterium | reverse complement strand
AAATAGGCACCTACAAGCATCTTTTGGTTTGTCCGTTTTTTATGCGCAACCGCATCATTAAAATGATCAGCGATGAAGTAAAAAATGCCAAGGCCGGAAAAAAAGCCGAAATCATTCTCAAGTTGAATAGTTTGGTGGACGAAGAATTGATTGAAAAGCTTTATGCAGCATCCTCTGAAGGTGTAAAAATCCGATTGATTATTCGCGGAATTTGCTCCCTGGTGCCGGGCATTAAAGGCCTGAGTGAAAATATCGAAGCAATCAGTTTGGTGGATAAATATCTTGAACACGCCCGTGTACTTGCTTTTTATAATGGTGGCGACTGGAAGATATATTTGTCTAGTGCCGACCTGATGATTCGTAACCTCGATTTCCGTTCAGAAATTGCCGTACCTATTTATGATCGCGATTTGCAGAAGATGATTCTTGATTTTCTAAACATCCAGTGGAATGGTAGTACCAAAGTCAGAATCCTCAATGCCAGTCAGGACAATGTGTATCGTTTACCCGATGGTGGAAAAAAAACAAGGGCCCAGGATGAACTTTATAAATATTTTGAAGCATTTTTACAGCACAAAAAATGAAGTTAACTGACCCTCTAAAATTTTAGGTATGAGCGATGCAGGCGAGTTTCCATTTGAGAAAAATTTGCTAAAGTTTGCAGCCATTGATATTGGCTCCAATGCTGTGCGTCTGCTTTTCTGCAATGTGTACGATCAGCCCAACGGAGAAACCGTTTTCAAAAAATCTTCCCTTATCAGGGTTCCTATTCGATTGGGAGAAGACTCTTTTGCCAACCAGATTATTTCTCCTAAAAAGGAGGAGCAATTGGTTAAAACCATGATCGCCTTCAGGAACCTGATTGATGTTTCCGAAGTAATCAGCTATAGAGCCTGCGCTACTTCTGCCATGCGCGAAGCTCGAAATAGCCAGTCGGTTGTTGACCGCATTCTTCTTGAATCCGGTATTAAAGTTGAAGTTATTGAAGGACAAAAAGAGGCAGAAATCATTTATGCCAACCATACGGCTGAATTAATTAACTCCAGAAAGACCTATTTGTATATTGATGTAGGCGGAGGAAGTACAGAACTTACCTTGTTTTCGAATGGAAAAATTTGTGCTTCCAAATCATTTAACATCGGTACCATTCGTTTGTTAAAAGGAATGGTTTCGAAGGAAAGATGGCAGGAAATGAAAGAGTGGATTGTTGAAGCTACGGCCAAATATGAGAATATTGCCGGCATTGGATCAGGCGGAAACATTAATAAATTGGTAGGTTTGGCCAGAAAAAAAGATGATCGCCAAATCAGTTATTCCAAATTGAAGGAATTGTATAGCTCTCTTTCTCTTTATACCGTTGAGGAAAGAATCACGCTGATGGGCATGAACCCCGATCGCGCTGATGTAATTCTGCCGGCCACAGAGATTTTTATTACCGTGATGAAAACAGCCAATATCCAAAAAATCATGGTACCGCAAATTGGCTTATCCGATGGAATTATTCACCTGCTCTACGAAAATTTTATGGAGCAAAGTAAATTACCCCTGGCCAGCCAATAATTCGATGGCCCTTTTTTCAAGGTAACGATTTCCTTCTCTTCCACAATTAAAGAACAGGTCAAGGGCCGATAAATTTGCGCGAAAACCGCATTTGTCGCCAAATACCTGGTGGTAATCCCACCTACTGTTAAACGTCTGAAAGGGCTCTGTTAACAAGATTTCTTCCTCCTTGGGATGCATTATTTCTTCCGGATTTTTTCCAAACCAGCGGCACAATAACGCAAAGCTCGCTTTATTGAGCTCCACCAGGTTTTCATATTCTTTGTCGAAGAAAATTTTTAAATCAGGTTCTGCCCATTCAAAAAAGGGTGATTTATTGTAAGCTGTTTTCAGCGCTTTTAATTGTTTTTTTTTCCATTCAGGGCCCTCGATAAATTTCACGGTTGAGAAACTTTGTTGCCAAACCGGATGCTTTACAGGTACCAAAAGTGCATGCTCTCCATTAGCATCGGCAATAATAGCACGGTTTCTGTAACTTTGCTTCAGGTAATACCGTTGCGTTTCCCAGTGCACTTTTTGGCAATGGAAAATTAACGCCAATTGATTGATGGGTAAAAAATAGCCGGGAGCCTGAACGGCAATCATGAATTCTTTTAGGCTGCTTTTTTAGGTGTTTTCTTTCGGTTTTTATACCAAGAGTAACCATACATGCCACCTACAGCCAACATGACCAGCAGGAAGTAAGAGGAAGTTATTCCATCGCGATTCACCCCTACACAAACCCTGTCCCAACGAATTTTATTGAAAATACTCGTGGCATTGTTATCAAGACTCAACCAAATGAAAACTGCTTTTCCAACAATATGATCATCCGGAACAAATCCCCAAAACCTTGAATCCAGCGAATTATGACGGTTATCACCCATCATAAAAAAGTAATTCATTTTAAACGTATAGCTCTTGGCTTCGGCACCATTGATCATGATTTTGTTTCCTTCAACAGCCAATTTATTCCCTTCGTAAATTTCAATGATCCTGCGATAAAGCGGTAGGTTATCAATGGTCAGTTGAACCGTTTCACCTTCTTTTGGAATCGTAATCGCACCAAAATTATCAACATTCCAAGCAAACTTATCGCTCTGTGGAAATACATCTCCGGTTGCATTACCGGCCTTTTCAATTTTAGATGCCACATGCACTACGTTGGCAAATGCTTTTACTTTTTCTGCATTTTCTTTGGTCATCACCAATTCAAAATCACCTTGGTCAGATAAACGTCCTCCTTCTGTAACCCCAATTTGCATGAGGGTTTCAGGATCCAATCCTCCGCCATCCGTTCTTACATGATAGCGCATTTGCATTTTTTCCGGTTGGTCGGCAACTTTATCATTGATCAGGAGCACGCCTTCACGCACTTCTAATTTATCTCCCGGAATACCCACACATCTTTTGATGTAGTGTTCTTGTTTATCTACCGGACGAAAATCTTCCATTGGAAAATTGAACACTACAATGTCGTTGTTTTTTATTTCTCCAAAGCCTGGCAACCTCTTGTAGGGAAGTTTAATCCACTCAAGGTAACTCGGTGTTTTTTCGGTCAATGGCAAAGTGTGATGGGCAAAGGGAAAGGAGAGGGGCGTCATTGGAATTCTGGCGCCATAACTCACTTTGCTGACGAATAGAAAATCACCAATCAACAATGATTTTTCCATCGATGAAGTGGGAATGGTAAAGGCCTCGATGAAAAAAGTTCTGATTAGCGTAGCGGCAATAACGGCAAACAAGATGGCGTCTGACCATTCTCTGAATACACTTTTCTTTTTATCGCTCTTTTTAAACAGGAAATACAAGCCAAAGGTGATAATCCCCAAAAGGATTACTTGCCACATCGGGGTTTTGTTTTTTTGCTCGTTTTTGGTTGTCATGCCTTTTCTTTTTGCGAATTAAATTCAAATAACTGAAAAAATTTGTGAAGAAGGAATTTTCTTTATCAGGGCAAAATTTCGCTGAAGTTGTAAAGCCCCTTTTTTCCTTGGATCCATTCGGCCGCATACAGCGCCCCGCCTGCAAATCCGCTACGGTTGAAGGCCGTATGGCGCAAGGTAATTTCGTCTGTTTCACTTTGGAATCTCACTTGATGCGTGCCGGTAATGCTTCCTTCGCGAATGGCCTCTATGGCTAGGTAATGCTTGGATGCTTTTTCCTCCTCATTTAGTTGAATGCCTTCCGGAAAGTGCCTTTTCTTTTGAATGACTTCCCCAATGCTCAGGGCTGTTCCACTTGGTGCATCTAGTTTTTGTTGGTGATGCCATTCTTTCATGGAAAGCAGATATTCAGGATATTCCATCATGATTTGATTGCAATGATCTACCATTTTCATGAATAAATTCACGCCAATGCTAAAATTAGAGGCATAAACAAGAGATCCGTTTTTTTCTTTCACCCATTGGCTTACTTCGCCTAGTCGGTTCATCCATCCTGTAGTTCCTGTTACCAAAGGTATTCCGGCTTTCAGACACAATTCAATATTTCCGATAACCGCATCGGGTCGTGTAAATTCAATGGCCACATCGCCATTTTTCAAAAGTTCAATTTTATCGGCTTCTGTGGCTGAAGCCTTTGCCGAATCAAGGATTGCAATAATTTCATGGCCTCTTGCCGATGCCATTTGAGCAATCATTTGCCCCATTTTTCCGTAACCAATCAAGACTATTTTCATTAGCGAAAATTAAAGGTAATGGACAAGCCGGGTTTAATTTGCTGCCGATAACTGATAATGGTAGGACTGAGTCGCATACTTAAATCATCGCTTACATCAAAGGTAGCCAAATGCGCATCCACCACCGCATCCACCACGTTGAGTGCATGTCCCAAAGAGGTAAGAATAATCCACAAATCCCTGCTTCTTCGGGCCGCATCTTGAAGCGTAAGTAAATCGTTTTCGGTTAATGTTTGCTCAAAAGCATCAATGGTGTTCGGGTCATTATCGGTGCGCAAACGCAGTGCATCTCTATACTGAGCATAGGTTTGATGATTGGTGTAAATCAAAAAACCTACAGCTCCGGCAGCAGCCCAAATTACCGGTGCTTTCCAATATTTTCTGTTGTAAATTTGGCCTGCACCGGGTACAACGGCAGATAACAACCCACTTATTTTTGCATGGGGTTTAAAGGGTTCTTTTTTGGGTTCTTTCAGAAGAATTTTACTGGTATCGATGGCCAGGGATGAATCTCCGGAAGCTTCCTGCAAAGGATTATTTCCGGCCAACAAACTGCCGGCCGAAAACAAACCCATTAACATAAAAAGGATAATTCTCAAGATCAATCAGGATTCCATGATAGAAAGGAATTTTTGCAATTCCTCATGACTACCGAAGGGGAGAATAATTCTTCCCTTGCCATTGGGAGCAAGCCTTATCTCAGCACTTTTGTTGAAGCGCTGCTGAAGTTTTTTACTCATGGCTTTATCGGTTTTCATCAATGATTTTTTAACCGTAACGGTTGTTTTTCCGCTGTTTAAAAAATCTTCTTTGGCCGTTTCTCTTACCAATTCTTCGGTATCGCGTACACTTAAATCCTGCTCAACAATGGTTTTAAAAATGGCCAATTGGGCTTCCTTGTTTTCAACATTGATTAAGGCACGGGCATGACCCATGGTGATGGTCATTTCACGCAAACCAACCTGTATTTCGGCAGGTAGTTTTAACAAGCGAAGATAATTGGTGATGGTGGAGCGTTGCTTGCTGACTTTCTGTGAAAGCCCTTCCTGTGTAAGGTTGCATTCATCGATCAAACGCTTGTAGCTGATGGCAATTTCAACCGGGTCTAAATTTTCGCGTTGGATGTTTTCAACCAAAGCCATTTCCAACATGGCCTGATCATCCGCCAAACGAATATAGGCCGGAATCTCTTTTAGTCCGGCCAACTGCGAAGCCCTGAACCTTCTTTCACCACTAATTAACTGGTATTTATCGTATCCCAGTTTTCGAACCGTTACAGGTTGAATGATGCCATGTTCTTTGATTGAATCTGAAAGCTCTTGTAAAGCTTCTTCCTCGAAATGAGAACGTGGCTGAAAAGGATTGGCTTCAATTTGTGCAATGCTTAAAAAGCCTATGGAGCCTAAAACAGGGGAGTTTCCTTCTGTTCCTGTTTTGGTGGTAATATCTGTTTCTTGGCTTTCAAGTAAGGCACTAAGACCCTTCCCCAATGCTTTCCGTTGTTTGCTCATCTGTTACGGGAATTATTTTTTCTTCGTTACTAATTTTTGTTAGACCGTTTTTTTGCAAAATTTCTCTTGCAAGGTTGAGGTAGTTCAAAGCTCCTTTTGACGAAGCATCATGCATGATGATGGTTTCTCCAAAACTAGGCGCCTCACCCAATTTGGTATTGCGTTGAATAATGGTATCGAAAACCATTTGCTGGAAATGTGTTTTTACCTCTTCTACCACCTGATTGGCTAGGCGCAAGCGGCTATCGTACATGGTTAGCAAAATGCCTTCAATTTCAAGATCATTGTTGAGTCTGCTTTGAACAATTTTAATAGTGTTCAGTAATTTCCCCAAACCTTCAAGCGCAAAATATTCGCACTGTACAGGAATGATGATGGAGTCTGAACCAGTGAGAGCGTTGATGGTGACCAATCCCAGTGAAGGTGAGCAATCCACAATGATAAAATCAAACTGGTCTTTGATTTTTTGAAACATCATTCGCATCATTTTTTCACGGTTGGGCAGATTCACAATTTCAATTTCTGCACCCACTAAATCGATATGCGCTGGCAGCAGAAATAAATTGGGAGTGGTTGTTTCCAGAATGGTATCCATGGGCTCAGCCTCATTGATCATGCATTCATACAAACTGGCCTTAACGTTTTTGGGATCAAAGCCCACACCCGAAGTTGAATTGGCCTGCGGGTCGGCATCTATCAGTAAAGTTTTGTACTCAAGAACGGCCAGACTGGCGGCCAAGTTAATGGCTGTGGTGGTTTTTCCTACTCCTCCTTTTTGGTTTGCGATGGAAATAATCTTTCCCATATTCTTCTGTTTTTTTTATAAGGAAAATGTTTCACCAATGGTTGGTAAAATGAGTTTTTTTCCGCTTCTGGTGAATTTTTCTACAGACTCTTCGTGGTCGATTTTGATGTAGCCGAAAGTATCAAAATGCATGCCGATAATTTGGCTACAATTAATAAAATCTGCGGCAATCAAGGCATTGTCGACACTCATCGTAAAGTTGTCGCCAATGGGTAAAAAGGCAAAATCCAATTGCCTGTATTCACCAATTAACTTCATATCATAGGTTAATGCAGTATCTCCTGCATAATAAAAATTTTTCTCTGCCGATTCTATGACAAAACCCATGGCAGCTCCGCCATAGCTTCCGTCAGGCATGCTGCTGGAATGCACCGCTGAAACGCATTTTACTTTGCAGCAATCCAACATCCATTTTCCGCCGGTGTTCATGGGGTGGACTTTTTCGAGTCCTTGTTTTTTGAACCATTCAGTAACTTCATAAGCGCCAATTAACAAGGCTCCGCTGTTTTGGGCAATGGACAAAGCATCGGCTGTGTGGTCTGCATGTCCGTGAGAAATTAAAATATAATCAGGCCGAATACTTTTAATGTCAATGCTGGCGGCCAAAGGATTGGGGCTGATGAAGGGATCGAAAAGAATTTTCTTGCCTTGCACCACCACCTGAAAACAAGAATGTCCGAAATACGTTATATCCATGCGATGTCAAGTACCTGTGAGGATTTCATTTTAAAAATGCAAATTTACGGTTTTATTGGGCTTTTCGTGGTTTTCTTTTCAACAATTAAAGTATTGAACTTCAATGGATTTAACATTAATTTCGGCTTCCAACCGCAAGGGTAACCGCACCAGCGATGTTGCGGCTTTTTATCAACAACTTTTAACTGAAAAACAACACAACGTGCAATTGCTCGACCTTCAGACCCTTGATAGTCAGATGCTTGTTGAAGGTGCTACGGGTAAAAAAGTGGAGGGTTTGCATGCTGTCATCACCGAGTACTTGTTAAATAAAGAGAAAATAATGGTGGTAGTGCCCGAATACAATGGCTCCATTCCCGGCATTTTTAAATTATTGATTGATGCCATCCATCCCGAATTCTGGGCAGGAAAAAAAGTTGCCCTGGCCGGCATCTCTGCAGGCCGCTCAGGCAATATGCGCGGCCTCGATCACTTAACCGCCATCTTTCATTATTTGCAAATGGAGGTGCTTTCCTACAAAATAAACATCCCTGCCGTTAGAAGTGTATTGGACGATGGCATTGAAAATGATTCAGCCCTTGCCAACAGAATTGCCAGGCAAATTTTACTTTTGGAAAAATTTTAATGATGAAGATGAATCAACTTGTCCTTATGGTCGGACCGCTAATTTATTCGCTGT
>JBILVQ010000139.1:0-7923 GCA_044370375.1 Bacteroidia bacterium | reverse complement strand
GAAGTGGAAACCATTGACTCCAACAAGACCAACCTCATCAGTGTTAATGGTCAGTTGTTCAGTATTCCTTCGCCCATTCAAACCTCTGTGCTGCTAAAACAATCCGGAGCAGCTTACAACAAAGATTTGTTGAATGCTACACAATCTTTATCGAGTTATTCAACAGGGTTTCAAAAGGCTGTAAATCTCGGTGTTTATGGTGCCGATTTGAGCTATGTAATTATTTACGGCCAAACACAAGACGCTCTAGGGTATTTGAATGCATCAAAGAAACTAAGTGATGACATCGGTGTTTCAGGAGCATTTGATGAAGGATTAATGAAACGATTTGAAAAAAATATGGGCGTTAACGATAGTTTACTTTCCATTTTCTCCAGTGCTTATCGTGCCACGGATGCTTATCTTAAAAACAACGACCGAGGTCAGGAAAGCGGTTTAATTATTGCAGGTGGTTGGATTGAAACCATGTATTTTACAACCAACATTTTAAAGAATAATTTCAAGAATAAGAAGGATGTAATTGCACGTGTTGCCGAACAAAAAACTACTTTGGACCACGTTATAAGATTGCTTACCCTAAACTATCAAAACCCCGATCATCCTCAACAAACAGAATTGGTTGACCAGCTGATTGATTTGTATGGTGAGTTTGAGGAAATAAAAGTTACCTATACTTTTGTTAAACCCACTACCGATGTTGCTAACAAAACAACTACCATCAACAGCACCACAAGTGTTGATATTTCTGACGCACAGTTGAAAGCCATTACCGAAAAGGTTGCAGCCATCCGTTCAAGTTTGATTAAATAACCGAGCACAAACTATGAAAAAATATATTTTCTTTTCTTTTGTTTTATTGGCGGGATTATTCAGCCAAAAAGCCCATGCACAATGCGATACCATTGTGAATTCCTGCATGAAGACCATGACCAATAAGTACATTTCTGATGGTCAACATTACCGAGCCTTATTGTTGGATAAAGAAGTTGCAGAATTTCAGTCCACTTTTTACGGAAACACTACCTACCGTATTTCCAGCTGCTCCAGCTTGGGTGATGGAAACATGGTTTTTTCCATTTACGACCAGGAGCATAATTTATTGTTCACCAATGCCGACCAGCAAAATGCGGCTTATTGGGATTTTAAGTTTGTTTCTACCCTTGATTGCACCATTGAAGCCACATTGATGCCCGATAAGGCGCCATCGGGTTGTTGTGTGTTATTAATTAGCTTCAAGCAATAAATTTTTTTTCTCTTTTTTTAAAGACATTATTCATTGAATAATGTCTTTTTTTTTACCTTTAATCCATGAGTGAAAGTATATTAAAAGCATTAATGCAACTGTTTGCCATCATCACAAGGGTTGACAGTGGAAATGTGATTGGCCGCAATATTGTTGAAGCTTTTTTAAAGCAGCAATTGACCCAGGAATTGGTGCATCAGTACCTCAAGGTATTTGATGATTTTATTGAAAGCATTCATAACCTGAAGGATGAAAGTTCGGCCCGTAAAAAGTTATCTACCAATTCGGTTAAGGTTTTGCGGATTTGTACGCAGATTAACCAGGAATTAACGCAGGCGCAAAAGATTGTGGTGGTGATTCGTTTGGTGGAGTATATTAAAGCCAACGGAGAAATTTCGGAGCAAGACCGTGAGTTTGTTGATACGGTGGCTTCTACTTTTAATATTGAACAAAAAGAGTATGTTGATTTATACACTTTTATCAATAGTAACCAGCTTTCGCCTGTTCATTCTCCAAATTTGCTGGTGATTGATAACCGCGGCAATGCCATGGTTGAGCCCGGTCATCATTTGTTGAGTGAGACCATGCACGGTCAAATCAGGGTATTGTTTATTGACAGCGTGAACATGTATGTGTTCAAGTATTTCGGGCACATGGATTTGTACCTGAATGGTCAGCCGATTACATCCGATAGAGTGCATCTGTTTACGCAGGGCTCATCCGTCCGTTCGGCTAAATTGCAACCTATTTATTACAGCGATTTAACCAGTAGTTTTTTATCGCGCAGTGATGCCGGAAAAATTTTGTTTCAAGTTAAGGGATTAGAGTTTCGGTTTAAAAGCGGCAAGATAGGATTGCATCATCTCGACTTGCAGGAGGATTCCGGAACCTTGATCGGCATCATGGGTGGTTCGGGTGCCGGTAAATCAACTGTTTTAAATATTCTAAATGGTAACGATCATCCTTTTGCAGGAGAGGTATTGATCAACGGAGTAAACATTCATACCGAAAAGAAAAAAATTGAAGGGGTTATTGGCATGGTTCCCCAAGACGATTTGCTGATTGAGGCGCTTACCGTTTATCAGAATTTATTTTATGCTGCCAAATTGTGTTTTGGCAATTGGACCGATGAGGAAATTAGCAAGTCGGTGTATAGTTTGCTGGCCAGTTTGGGTTTATCGGAAACTGCTGACTTGAAAGTGGGCAGTCCATTGGAAAAAACCATTAGTGGCGGACAAAGGAAACGATTGAACATTGGGTTGGAATTGATACGTGAGCCATCTGTTTTGTTTGTGGATGAGCCTACTTCGGGTTTGTCATCGCGCGATTCGGAGAATATCATGGACCTTTTGAAGGAATTAACCTTGAAAGGAAAGTTGGTATTCGTGGTGATTCATCAGCCTTCCTCCGACATTTTTAAAATGTTCGACCGCTTGTTGATTCTTGATTTGGGCGGATATGCCATTTATTATGGTAATCCTGTGGATGCTGTTATGTACTTTAAGCAGCAGATTAACCACGCCAATGCCAATGAGAGTGAATGTATTACCTGCGGTAATGTAAATCCGGAACAAATATTCAACATTATTGAATCGAAGGTGCTGGATGATTTCGGAAATATTACGCCCAATAGAAAGACTTCGCCCAAAGAGTGGAATGAAATTTATCGCGAGAAGTTACCGGCCAAGCTAACGGAAACGGTGGTGAGTGAAATACCTCCTTCAACCTTTAAAATACCGAATAAATGGAAACAGTTTAAGGTGTTCATGACCCGTGATGTTTTGTCGAAACTTACCGATAGTCAGTACATGATTATCAATTTTTTCGAAACTCCGGTGCTGGCTTTTATTCTTTCCTTTTTGGTGAAATACTACAATACGGAATTGGCGAATACCATTGGTTACAAGTATTCGGAGAATGAGAACATTCCGGCTTATTTGCTGATGGCCGTTATCATTGCCTTGTTTGTTGGACTTACCGTAAGTGCTGAGGAAATTATCCGCGACCGGAAAATTTTGAAGCGGGAATCATTTTTGAATTTAAGCCGTGGAAGTTATCTGTATTCAAAAATTTCCATTATGTTTTTGATCTCTGCTATTCAAACCTTCACCTTTGTGGTGATAGGTAATAATATTCTGGAGGTGGACAGCATGTTTAACGAGTATTGGTTTATGCTTTTTACCACTTCTTGTTTTGCCAATATGCTTGGATTAAATATTTCGGCCAGCTTTAACAGTGCAGTCACTATTTATATTTTGATTCCCTTTTTGATTATTCCGCAATTGTTGTTGAGTGGGGTGATTGTGAAATTTGATAAGATTAATCCCTTGCTCACCAACCAAGCAAAAGTTCCTATAGCTGGAGAGTTAATGGCTTCTAGATGGGCTTATGAGGCATTGGCTGTAACACAGTTTAGAGACAATGAGTATGAGAAATTATTTTATGAGTACGACAGGGTTATGAGCATTGCAAATTATAAAAAAGATCTTTGGGTAACAGAATTGCAAAACAAAGTTAATTTGGCCGAAACCTTGTTACAAAAAAATGGCGATAAGAAAGAATTAGAATATCATTTGTTGGTTTTAAAGCGTGAAATTAAAAAGGAGATGGAATCAAAAAGTGCCACTTTTTATAAGTTTACTTCAATAGAGAATCTTGAGCCTGAAAAGTTGACCCAAAATACTATTGAGGAGTTACGTGAATACATCGCCAACCTTACAAACTACTACATAAAATTATGGAGACAATGCAATGAAAAGAAGGATAAGGTGGTCAATGAAATGAATCAAACACCCGAATTGATTGATAAGTATCTTGCTTTGCAACGCAATTACTCTAACCAAAATTTATATAATTTGCTTACCAACAGGGATGTAAACCCCAGAATTTTGGAATATGATGGAGCTTTGGTACAAAAGATTGATCCCATATTTATGGATCCTGACAAAGAAGGATTCGTTAGGGCACATTTTTTTGCTCCACGAAAAGCATTCATGGGTAATTACTACGACACCTATTGGGTCAATGCCATCGTTATATGGCTAATGACACTCATCATGGGCTTAACCCTTTATTTTGATGTGTTAAAGAAAGTGCTGGATGGTTTGGAATCGGCCTTGAAAGTAATTTCGAAAAAGAGGGGATAGGCTTACCTTGTTTTTTTGCTTGCTGTAAATGTTATGCCATTTGCCTGTTTTTGCTTTTGGTAATTTAAGGCAGGATAGAAAGTTATATAGGCAGCCTTGAAAGAGAAGAGAATTCAAAAATCGAATATCGATAAGCGTTGAATGCGATGGTGGAATCTTTGGTTAGTGGTTTGCCGGAAAAGGATGAGCGCAATCAATGCAGGCGTTGGCAATGATAGTGCAGGGCAGAGCGGGGCGTGGATGATTGACTCTGCAATAAGGGCAAAAAAAAAAGACCACTTAGGGTGGTCTTTTTTTTTGGTGTACAATGGGTTATTATTCCTGTACCATTACCATTTTAAAAGGAACATTGATAATGGCCTGATAATCTTCACCAGCTTCAGACATATCTTCATCATCCTCTTCGTAGTGCCAGTTAATAACAACGGAAGAATTTCCTGCTTTGTTGATGGCTTCCAATTTTTTGAAAACATCAAGAATGCACTTTGAAGAGCTGGTATTGAAATATTCCAATTGAATATTAACAACGGTATTGTTTTGAGGAGCCTGAGAATATTTTTCCAACCAATCAATGAGCGGCTTATAAAACTCAATGGAGTTCTCAGGAATTGAACGACCTCTTAGTTCCACTACACCTTTTGAGGGGTCGAATTTAATGGTAGGCGTTTTGGCTGTTCCTTCGATGTTTAATGTTTCCATGTTCTTGCTTGCGTGAATTATGAGATTTTAATGTTTAAACTGAAAAAGCTGTATCTGTTATCAACTTCTACGAAGTTAAAGTTAAGCTTTTGACCTGATTTGCGGGCAATATCAATCATACCAAGGCCACCACCGCCTTTATCGGAAAATTCGCCCTCGTTCAAAATTTCCTTGTAATATTCCTTGAGTTCATCTTTGGACATTACATTGATTTTGGTGAGTTTTTCCTTAAGGGGGTTTACCTTTTCGCGTAGGATGTAGTTTCCTGTAATGATGCTGTATTCAGGACCAATCTTGCCAATCATAAAGATGGCGGATTTATATCTGGCCTGGTTTTCGTCTGAGGGATCAATATCAAGGTGATGATAGAGATTCTGCAGGCATTCAACCAGCACATTATAGACTTTTTTCTTGATTTTCGGTTCTTCCTGCATGTTATCCAGTTTGGATTCCATGATTTGAAGAATAGAGGTCAATAACTCAGAGGTTATGTCACCCTTAAATGAAAGCATAATTTTATTACGCTCCATTTTATCGTAAAAATCATATATATCAAGCATTTCCAATGTTTCCAAGGGCTTGATTTGAATTAATTGAACATAATAATTACAGTTACTTTTCTAACCTCCATTACGCAAATTTATAAATACTTTATGAAACAACAATTTTTTTCAAATAATCTTATTTTCTTAACGAAAGTTTTTTGCAGGAAGCTTGGTTAATTATTTGTTTTAATCCAGCGAAAGGTGCTTTTTTCCTCATTTTGGGTGATTTGAATGAAGTACAATCCGGGTGCTAAGTGGCTCATATCATAAACTTTAGCTCCGTTAAAGGAATTGTTTAGCCCTGATTCAAGGTTTTGCAGCAAATTTCCTTGCACTCCAAATACCTGAACCATGGCCGGTTTGATTTCCTTGCCCTTGTTTTCAATCAATAAGCGACCATTGGAAGGGTTAGGGGAAATAAACCACTGCGATTCCGGCTTTTCAATTTCAGAAGTCCCGATGGAAGTAGAATCCGGAACCAGCATAGGAAAAACAATTTCATCAATCCATGCACAATCTGAAAATTCCGATGCATAGCTGTCTTTGGCATAAATCCATCTTAAGGTTCTTGTGCCTGCACCAATTGGATATTTTGCTTGGCTCCAACCTGTTGAACCCGACCATTCACCCAATTTAACCCCATCAATATAAAAGCGCAAAAAATCCCATCCTTCTTCCGATGATTCTTTGTGCATAAAATAAACACTATCTGCTTGTGCAACATTTAACTGAATTTGGAGGGTTGAGGTTTGTGAATCGGAAATGCTGCCGCTTTTGCTGCAAGTAAGTCCTTCAAAAGGACTGAAAGTAGTGGTCAACCAAGGCGCATTACCTGCATTCGTCCAATCAAAGGCGGTAAAATCACCTGTTTCAAAATCCTCTATTACCAAACCAATTCTTTCCCTTTTGGAGGAGAGATGTTGATAGGGAGTGGCATTAAGGGTCCATGAAAAATCAACCCAGGTACCGGCCGGAGCAACAGGTGATACTTGAACGGTAAAGCTTATCGTGGTTGATGTTCCGTTTAAGGCGCCCAAATTTTGAAGAGGATTTACGATGGAAACTAAGTTGCTGTTGTCGCTTAGTTCAATGCTTGCTAATGGTGAAACGGAAGAGCCAACGTTTTGGCAGTTGATGGTAATGGTTGCTGTTTCACCCGCATCGAGTCTTCCATTTTGGTTACCACTTGCATCATTGATGACCCAATTGGATGTTTGTAAAACCGGAGCATGTAAAACGAGTGGGAAGCTTGAATTCCATGTATTTCCCGATGCATCCGTCATCAACAGGTTGAACAAGGCTGTATGTCCGTCGGGAATTAAACCTTGCGTTACGATTGTAAATGCAGAAGAAGCCTGTACGGATGATCCGGCCTGAATATTACCAAAGATATGGGTGGCTACCGGCAAGGAAGCAATGTAAGGATCTGTTGTTGAAATTGTTGCTGAAACCGCCATGGCATCTAATGTTCCAAGATTGTTAAGTGTCATGTTCACATCCAAGGTTTCCTGATAATCAGCTTGTTGGTTGTTATTGCCGGATACTGCATCGTTCACCGAAAAAATACCGGCAGTTACAAAGGCCGCATTGGGAGCTATTACCGTCATGCTGCCAACATAAGTTACTTGATTATAACCAACCGCGGTTACGGTGATGGGATTCATTGAGGTTAGGGCCGGAAAATTGAGTTGTGCCATTCCGGAGGCAACAAGTTCTGATGCTAATATCTCTCCATTTTGAGTTAATGTTACTCTTGCTCCATTGAAGTTACAATTCACGTTTACGGTGTTTGCTCCTAATAAAACTACACCGGGGTGACTTACGGTCATGGCTTGCGGAGTAGCGGTTCTGATGAGTAAAGAGGGGTCACCAAAAAGTACCCAAGTATCGGTCATTTCATCACCGGCAGCACCATAAGCATCATTCATTTGCATACATCCGTTCATGGCAATGCCACCAAAGGTTCTTTTGATGTTGTTGGTATAAGCATTCGCTATGAGGTTCACCATTTCGTCTTGTCCTTCCATAGGAGGATTCCACGATTGGTTGATGGTGGACATCAATACGGCTGCAGCACCTGTCAACTGATTGTTTTTTCTGGCCCTGATCCAGTTTTCTGCAAAACAGGTACCTGTCTGGAATTCACCATTGACACAGCCTACAGAAATAAAAACAGGTAGTTTTAGGACATTGTCCAAATTCAAAACATCTCCATTAGAAAACCCTGAGGTAACAATGGAAGCATTGCTGCCATGGCCGGTATAATTGATTAAGCCGGCACCATTTCCTT
>JBILVQ010000138.1:0-7950 GCA_044370375.1 Bacteroidia bacterium | reverse complement strand
AATAAACGCAAGTTGTTTCAACCACAACCATGGAATTGAAAAGCCATTCCTTATTGTAAAAATAAAATCTTTTACAGGATGATAGGATGAAAAAATTTTCTCATCAATAGCCGTAAAGGAAGTCCTTGAATGAATAAAATACAAAATGGCAAGCTTGCCATCATCGGCAGGTTGGGACGACATTTATTGCTTGCCTACAGGAGTTAACACAAATTTTTTATATTGACTTTCAGGAAAATAACGTTTGGCCCATTGCTGATAATCCTTTCCGGTAATAGCATTTACCCAGGTATTATAATCGTTAAGGGTTGAAAGATCTTCACCCAATAGAACACTTTGAGAAATGGCTCCTAACCAAAAAGAATTTTCTTTGAGTGTTGTTTCTCTTTCGCGCAATAAAATTTCTTTCACTTTGAGCACATTCTTTTCCCTACATTCCATGCTTTGGGCAAGATTGATTTCGTCCATAGCGGCTTTTATCAACATGTCAACATTTTCGGGGGCGCAACCAAAGGAAACGGTTAATTCATAGTAACCTTCAGGAATTCTTTTGATAGAGGGGAAAACCGAAACACCATAAACACCGCTTTTGTCTTCCCTCAAATTTTCTCTAAGGGTAATGCTCAATAGTTTCACCAAAGCACTTATTTCATTCTTTTCTTTGGTTCCGATTTCAACATATTGATTCCATTTCAAACTAACAGTGCTTCTTGGTTCTGAACCCTTTTGCACTTGTCTTGATAGATTGCCTGTAGCCCTTTTAGCATCGCGCTTTACATAGGTTTTGTTTTTGTTGCCAACAGGTATGCCACCAAGATATTTTTCTATCAAGCCCTTAATCTTTTCAGGTTCAAAATTACCACATAATACAAAAGTAAAGGCCGAAGGATCTGAAAACCTATCGCGATAAAAGGCAAGGGCTTTATCAAGATTTATTTTCTCAAGGGCATCGGGGGTGAGGGGCTTGTTTCGTGGATTATAGGCCGACATAACATAAGCTACCGTATCTCTGAACAATTGATCTGGAGCGGCCCCTCTGTTTTCGAGGCTAACTTTTTGCTCGGCAATCATCGTTTGAAAAGCATCTGTATCTTTTCTTATACCGGTAAAATAAAGATAGCTCAGTTGTAACATGGTTTCAATATCCGCAGGAGTACAACTTCCGCTTAAGCTTTGAGAAATATCAGAAATGGAAGGGTAAACACCCGCAATTTTATCTTCCAGGTATTTACTCAACTGCGTATAATTCATGGTCCCGATCCCTGATCTTTCAACAATTTGATCGGCAAAAGCAGCCGACAATAAATCTTCATTGTCTGCAAGAGAAACACCACCAAAAGCAAAGCCACTCATGATAATTTCATCATTCTTGAAATCACTGGGTTTCATGATTACTTTTAAACCATTGGATAAAACCCATTCAGTAATGCCAAAATTTTCCTGCTTTTTCTCGGAAAGCACTTTCCCCGGTTTGGGCTCCAGGGTGGCTGGTACCAAGGGCTCGGTACTTACCAAATCCACAAAAGCTTCTATTTTATTCTCTTTCGACTTTTTATATTGCTCTATCAGGATCTGCTCGGTTGGGGCCTTTAATCCTTCTTTGTCAGGAAGCAGACCAATGATCATCACATTGTTTTCATTTCCCATCCACAGGGCTGCAAGTGAATTGACCTCTTCTAAAGTTATTCCGGGTAAAAATTTTTGATACATTTCAAATTCGGCTGTTATACCCGGAGCCGCGTCACCATTCAAATAATATTGAATATATTCATCTACAAAGGAGCGTGATTCAGTTTTGGAACGCTCGTTGTAAAAACTCTCCATTTCTTTCAACATAGCGTTTTTTTGCCTATCAAATTCAGTTTTTGTAAAACCAAATTTTTTCACTCTTTCATTTTCTGTCACCAAAGCATCTAGCCCTCGTTCACATTCACCGTCCTTAACAACGGCATAGCAAGAGTAGCTATCTTTCGTTTTTACCAATGCTCCGTAATAGGCTGCGCCATAAACCAACGGAGGGTTGGGTTGCAGTCTGATTTCATCGAGTCGTGAATTTAATAAATTGGTAAAAATATTTCGAATGATCATGCTGCGATAATCCAAATCAGTTGTAAGGGAACTTGCAGGCAATTTGTAAATTAATTGCACCATTGAGTATTGGTTCTCTTTATCGCTGGCCACAGCTGCCATTAGTCCTTTTTGATCCGGTACTTCCCAAACCTTTGGTTGAACTTTATTCTTGCTCGATGGAATGCCTCCGAATTTGGCAACAATCATTTTTTCTACTTCCGAAACATCAAAGTCTCCGACTGCAATAACAGCCATCATTTCCGGCTTATACCAATCCTGATAATATTGCTTAATCGCTTTATGCTTGAAACCTTCAATAACTTCTGTTTTTCCAATGGGCAATCTGGCTGCATAGCGACTGCCAGCAAACAATTTAGGCCAATATATCAACCTCATTCTTTCTTGTGCTCCTTGTCCTAATCGCCACTCTTCCATAATTACGCCTCGCTCTTTTTCAATTTCCAGCGAATCAAAACTAAGTGCAGTGGCCCAATCATTTAATATCAGCAATCCTTTTTCAAGTGTTTCAGGATTATCGGTGGGTACCTGAAGCATATAAACGGTTTCATCAAAACTTGTATAGGCGTTTAAGTGCGGCCCGAATTTGGTACCAACAGATTCAAGGTAATCTACCAATTGATTCTTAGGGAAATTTTTTGTTCCATTAAACGCCATGTGCTCTGTAAAATGAGCCAATCCCTGTTGGTCATCATTTTCGTTGTTGCTACCTGTATTGATGGCAATTCTTAGCTCTGCCCGTTTCTCAGGTTTGGCGTTCTTTCGAATAAAATATTTAATTCCGTTGGGTAGAACACCGCTTTTTACCTCAGGATCGAGCGGCAATACATTTTGACCAAAACAACAATTACCAAGAAATAAGAATAGGAGAGGAAGTGCAAGAAATTTAATTTTGAGGCTCATACAACGGTTTATGGCGACTAATTTAAGGATTTTTCCTCTCAATGCTAAAGTCTATACCTTAAATCGTTGAATGGCTTCTAGCGTTTCTGGCATTAATTCAAGCACAGGCGCATGATGTGGTTTTATTCTGGCATCCAGGATTAGCGGGCCTTTGCAGCCCCAGTGCTTATTCAACATAAATGAATCTACACCATAAACATCGTGGCTCGGATTGCAACGCGTAAAACCAACCCAAAGAAAATTCTCTAATGTTAAACTAATAAATTCCGGGTCATCACCAACAACCACCATCATAATTTCTTCTTTTTCAAAGGATAATTTCTTGATAATTTCTTCCAAATTGGAAACTTCTGTTGCGGCATTTTCATAGGTGGTAAAGGCAGGTAGATGGCAAGAAAGAATGCCATCTGCGACAAAGAAAAATTTTTCATTCCCTTTTGCAGAAAATTCATCTTTGCTCAATAATTTTCTTCGGGCATCTCCAACAGCAGCAAGCACCACTTTTGATCCGGAATTAAGTCCGGTACCTGAATAATCAAGTGTATCAATGCTTGTTTCAGTATAAAAATGCAAGTCCCTTTTCCAATCTACCCTTTCTAAAAAATGTTTAAAAAAGGCTTCAATATTGGCAGAATGAAGTTGAGGATTATCGGCCTTGTTTACAATAAAAAGAAACTTAGCAAGACTTAATTGCCCTGTACCCAAAATACGATTGGCAATGGTTAACAACTCACCCGGTCTTTCGAGATTCAAATAAGGGGTATATCTTTCTGAACCAATGGCCAACAACAGTGGATGAACACCGGCTGCATCCACGGCATGCAAATCTTCGAGTCCGGGAATTTCACTTTTTAAAGCATTCCCTGTCATGGAATGTATGAAATTTCCAAAACCCGTATCCTCTTGCGGGGGCCTGCCAACAACGGTAAAGGGCCAGATGGCATTCTTTTTAGCGTAAACCCTTTTAACTTTCATAAGCGGAAAGAGGTGTTTCAAACTGTAATATCCCAAATGGTCGCCAAAGGGCCCCTCCGGTTTAACACTACCCGGCAACACTTCACCAGTAATAACAAAATCTGCATCGGTTGAAACCACAGAACCCAAATCATCCACCGCATATCTAAACCTCCGATTGGCAAGCGATCCGGCAAAAGCTAATTCAGGAATACCTTCCGGCAAAGGCATTACCGCTGCAAAAGAATGAGCAGCAGGCCCACCTACAAAAACCGATACAGGAAGAGGCTTTTGCAACTTTTCTGCAAGGGTTTGGTGAATTCCTATCCCCCGATGAAGTTGATAATGCAAGCCTATTTCACGGTTAAGAATATATTCATTGCCCGTTAACTGAATTCTGTACATCCCAAGGTTGGAGTTTTTCCATCCGGGAGAAGAAATATCCTCTGAATAAACCTGCGGAAGGGTTACAAAAGCACCGCCATCGTTGGGCCAATGCTTTATCAGGGGCAACTGATCGATGCTAATTTCATCGAAACTCTTTTTTGCCGTGTTCCAAGATATCTTCTTCGGAAGAGCACTCCAAACACCCCTTAAAACAGGCAAGACTTTAAAAGGATGCTTCAAAAAAAACTGTGGATTCGTTTTGGCCTTTACCAAAGCATCAATCAAAGGTAAACTATCACGAAACAAAAGCTTAATTCTTTCTGTGCTCCCAAATAAATTGGAAATAGCCCTATACCGACAACCCTTAATATTTTCAAACAACAGGGCCGGACCATTTTCACCGAAAACCTTCAAATGAAGGGCCGCCATTTCAAGATTTGGATCAATCTCTTCCTTAATCCTGATCAGGTGTCCGCGCTCCTCTAAAAAAATTAACTCCTTCTCCAGCAAATTCATGTTTAGCTTTTTTATTCAACCCCTCAATCCTAAATTTGTTTTGATTATATTTTGTGCTAATTTGCGAAAAATTTCCCCTTATGCGTCCCATCATCTTGTTTCTTTTCCTCATGGCAGGTTTGAAAAGTTTTTCACTGACAGCCCAAAACACCTGCTTGCAAAAAAAACAAAACCCTTCCCATAAATCGCAGGCAAGAAATATTGATTATAATTTACGAAGTGATACCCTCGATTTATTGCATACAAACATCAATCTTAGAATAACCGATTTTACCAATAAAATCATCGAAGGAAATGCGGTTATCAGGATTACACCAAAAATCAACAATGTTGTTTCCATGGACTTGGACTTATTGTCGCTAACCGTTGACTCCGTTTGGTTGAATAATGTCCCTGTTAGTTTTTCTCACAACGATACCATTCTTCATTTGCACTTTCCTGCTGCTGTCAACTTAGGTGATACATTTTCCATCACAACTTTTTACCATGGAATTCCGGTAACCGATGCAGCCGGTTTCGGAGGATTTTATTTCCAATCGGGTTATGCTTTTAACCTTGGCGTTGGCTTTGCGGCCGATCCTCATGTTTATGGAAGAACCTGGTATCCTTGTTTCGATAATTTTGTGGAGAAATGCACTTATTCTTTTAATATCGAAACACTTTCCAATCACAAAGCATTTTGTGGTGGTTTACTCACCGATACAACCCACTTGCCCAACAACAACATTGTTTGGCAATGGGAATTACATCAACCAATCCCATCCTACATTGCCAGTGTGGCAATAAACAATTATGCTACCGTCAAAGATTCTTATCTTGGATTAAACGGTAATGTTCCGGTTGAACTTGGTTCCTTGGCCGGTGATACCATTGGTATGAAGGCTTCTTTCACCAACCTTGAAAATTGTTTTCACGCTTTTGAAGAAGCTTTCGGTCCTTACCGATGGGATCGTGTTGGATTTGTTTTGGTTCCTTTCAACAGCGGTGCAATGGAACATGCCTGTAACATTGCCTATCCCAGAGCTGCTGCGGTTGGTGGCTCACTTGCCTACGAAGGTGATTTAATGGCACACGAACTTTCTCACCATTGGTTTGGTGATTTGGTTACTTGTACAACAGCAGAGGATATGTGGCTGAACGAAGGTTGGGCTTCCTTTTCCGGACTTTACTTCTTTGAGGCCGTTTACAATGAAAGCCGCTACCGCGATGAAGTAAGAGCCAACCACCAATCAGTTGTTCAATTCCTGCACTGGCAGGAGGGAGGCTATCAACCTGTTGCCGGTGTACCACACGATTTAACCTATAGCGGACATGTTTACAACAAGGGTGCCGATGTAGCGCATACCTTAAGAGGCTACATGGGCGACTCCCTGTTTTTTGCTGCCATCAAAGCTTGGATGAATACAAACCAGTTTGGTAACGGCAGCACCGCAGATTTCGAAAGTTTTCTCTCTTCTTTTTCAGGTATCAACCTTCAGCCCTTTTTTGATAATTGGGTCAATAACCCTGGTTTTTCTCACTTCTCGATTGATTCAGTGCAAAACAATGCATCTACCACACGCGTTTACATTCGGCAAAAATTAAAGGGTGCGCCAGCAATTTTCAATAATGTACCCCTGGAACTCAGCTTTTACAATGCAAGTGGAGACTCGGTTAACAGAACCGTTTTGTTTTCGGGTAACCAACAGTTTTTTGATTTCAATATCCCCGGAAATATCCCATTTTCTCCTGCTTATGTTGCCCTTGATGTGAAGCAAAGAATTTCCGATGCCATTGTTGCCAATGCCCAATGGCTCAAAACTACAGGTAACAAACCTTTTGGTATCAGCGGAATTCTGGTTAATGTAAACCAAGTAAGCGACTCTTCCCTTGTTTATGTAGAACACCATCTGGTAGGACCCGATGCCCTTTCGCCCGCTAATCCATCCTTGTTGATTTCTCCAGATCGGTATTGGTCCGTTGGAGGCCTTTTTAAGCCGGGCTTTGTCGCCAATGCCACCTTTACCTATGATGGAAGAACATCCAATTATTCAGGCACCAATTTTTTTGACAATGGTTTTATTTCCGGACATGAAGATTCTTTGGTATTGCTTTACCGCAGTGGTTCCGGTGAAAATTGGAGCGCTTATCCTTATCAAACAAAAAACATTGGCAATGCCACCGACAGAACAGGCAGCATAAAAGCCGACTCCCTAAAAATTGGAGAATACACCTTTGGCAGAAAAATTAATCCTAATGGTATTGTTTCGCTTTCCTCATCAAAAAATCTTCAACTAAACATTCATCCCAATCCGGCAAAAGACAATTTGTCTTTCTCTATGAATGCAACTGCAGGTGGTGTTTTGGCGAGCATTACCACCTTACAAGGGCAAAAGGTAAAAGATGCCTTTTTTCCCGGATTGCCACAAAGCAGTGCTGCCACCTTCAACCTATCCATCAATGAACTGAAAAATGGACTTTATCTCCTGCAGGTAAAATCAGGAAATGAAATCCTAACAGAAAAATTCATGGTGCAACACTAATGGAAATTATTTTTTTCCGGCACATCATTTAATCAACCAAAATCTCAACTTTGCAACCAAATTAAAACGAATGAATAACACCGCTCTCACCCAGGTTCACATACAATTAGGTGCCAAAATGGTACCCTTTGCAGGATATAATATGCCTGTTTCTTACGAAGGAATTAATGCAGAACACGAAACAGTTCGTAAAGCCGTAGGCGTTTTTGATGTATCGCACATGGGTGAATTTATTTTGAAAGGAGAGGGAGCCCTCGATTTAATTCAAAGGGTAACCAGCAATGATGCAGCTGTTTTGGTGGATGGAAAGGTTCAGTATTCTTGCCTGCCAAACAATCAAGGGGGAATTGTAGACGACTTGTTGGTTTACCGTTTAACCGAAAAATCTTATCTGCTCGTTGTGAATGCCTCCAATATTGAAAAAGATTGGAATTGGATTAGTCAACACAATACCGGCGGGGTTGAAATGGAGAACATCTCTGATAAAACCTCTTTGCTGGCAGTGCAAGGACCTCTTGCAGCCAAAGCCTTGCAAAGCCTTACAGATATTAACCTTGCAGAGATGACCTACTATACTTTT
>JBILVQ010000254.1:0-4418 GCA_044370375.1 Bacteroidia bacterium | reverse complement strand
TTTTGCAACATTGATCGTTAACCCGCCACGACAAAATGTTGCCCATTACTGAAATGTTTCTCTAACACTGATTTATTAATTTTTAAAACAAATTTTATGAAAAATCTTTTTGGGCCATTGGCCACAGAGGACTGCACCTCGCACCTCGCACCTCGCACCTCGCACCTCGAATCTCGAATCCCGAATCCCGAATCCCGAATCCCGAATCCCGAAAGAGTTTTTTTAAAGGATTAAAGATAGGAATTTGGGTTTTGTTTTTGATTTTTTTTAGTTTTAAATATGAAAGTCAAGCCACTACATGGACTGGGTATGGTAGTTCAAATGATTGGGATGACCCAAGCAATTGGACGGCAGGAGTGCCTTTATGGAATTCGACTGTTTTAATTGATGATATTTCAACGCGCATCCCTCATATCAATATTGCCAATGCTGTGGTAGGAGATTTAACAATTGCAAACGATGCCTATATTTTGTGGGATGATGAAGATTATATTTTGGATATTTTCAGAGATTTGGTGAATGATTCATCAGAGCCGGAAGTATTTGGGACACAGGGTATTGTTAGGTTCACAGGAGCAGCAAGTACAACTGTTTCAACAAATAATTCTGCAAGAACGGTTTTTAATAGAATGGTCTTAAAGAAATCTATCAGCAGTCCTGGCCATACATTAACCTTGAATAGCCGTTGCTATGTTAGAGATTACCTTGAGTTGATTGATGGTGGATTGGTAACAATGGATAATTTAACTCTTACCAGTACGTTTACTAGTGGACCTGTCGTATTTCATACCGCATTTATTGTTCCATATGATGTAAATGATACCGGCATTGTTGGCGATGTAATAATGGAGCAAAGTGTAGTTGATTCCCACAAAACCTGGCACTGGTTGAGTAGCCCTGTTACAAACACCATTAATACAACCTGGACTCTGGATTTATTGATGGATAATACAAGCAATCAAAATTTTAATTCATCTTATGCATACCCTGCAGGTTCTCCACCGGATTGGGTTTTTTATGATGAAAGAATTCAGGATCCAAATACTCCAGGAGATGAAGCAAGATATGGATGGAAAGGTGTTGCTGATGAATTCGTGGAATTCGATTCAATGCAGGCAGTTTGTGGATCCTTTGTAGCAAGCAGTAATCTTATTGATTGGAAAGGTTTTCCAACGAATGGAACAATTACTTCCTATGAGTTAAATTATACAAACCATAGCGAATCTGCCGACGGAATCAATTTGGTAGGAAATCCCTACCCTTGGCCAATTGATTGGCAACATATTTGGACGAGAGAAACCGTTGCTACTGGAGGAAATTTAGGCCCGATGATTTGGTTGTGGCAAAATGATGGAGTATCTGCCACAGGAGGTTACTTTTATATTTGGGATGCCCAACTATACGACAATGACCCCAATCCTGCAAACTGGCCTGCTCCAGGTCAATACAATAGTGAAGATGCCTATTACAAGGCTAATCCACAAATTGCAATCGGTCAAGGTTTTGAGGTTCAGGTAGATGTAGATGGTATTACTTTTAATGTAGAACAAAGTGATTTTACGTTGCCTCTTGACCATGGTCACCAAGTTCCCTTTATCCGGCTTGCATCAGAACAAAATGCCTTGAATTTAAAACTAAGTGGTAATGGAAACAATGATTTTTTAACCCTTAGATGGGAATCGGATGTAAGGGAAGGTTACCAGTTTGGGAAGGATGGAATTAAACATTTTAACCCGGGGAATAATTTTTACACAATGGATGGAGGAAAGTCCTTAATGTTTGAAAGAAGACCTATTGTTAAACAAGGGGAGAAAATTCCACTTTACCTTGATCTTTTTGAGGCAGGTTTATATGAAATTTCATGGACAAAAAAGGTTTTTGATTCAGAAGATTTTGATGTATATTTTGAGGACAGTGATAGAGATTTGTTTATTAAGATAGACCAAAGTTTTGATTATTCTTTTGTAGCAAAGAAGGGGAAAAACGACCAACGATTTTTTATTCACCTAGTGCCCAAGAATCAAGTGCCTGATATGTTTGGTGCAAACAAAGCATTGGTTTCCTATGCCGACGGGATGTTGAAATTATCAAATGGAAAAAATGATAACGGAATTGAAAATATCACATTGTATAGTAATGATGGAAGAATTGTCAATCAATCTTCAATAGTTTTCGAAAATGGGAAAGCGGTTTGGCCCATCAGGATAGAGCCGGGAGCTTATATTGTCAAGCTTGACGAAAAAGGAGAGGTGGCAGAAAAATTAATTGTTTCTGAACGATAAATTTTTAACAAAAAAGGGAGTAAAGCATTTGCTTTACTCCTTTTTCAAAATTCAAAAACATGAAAAAGATTCTTTTCCTAATAATGATTTTGTCATTGGCGGCTAATTTAGAGCTTCATGCCCAATTGGGTAATATTTGGATAAATAATGGATGTAGTATAAAAATGGATTTTAATTCAGGACCTCCAATAATTACCATGCCGACCAATCCTGGTGGCCAAGAGGCAAACTCATCCATTTGTGATAACAATGGTCAATTATTAATTTATTCAAATAGCTTGAATGTGTATGATAGAAATTTGAACATAATGCCCAATGGGGATTCAATAGGTGGCCATAAAAGTGCGTCACAGGGTGTTGTAATTTTACCAAAGCCTGGAAGTTTAAGTGAATATTTTTTATTTACAGTGGATCAAGCACCAGGGGTTGAAAATACAACTCTTGGCTTATGTTGGACCCTGGTCGATATGAATTTAAATAATGGCCTTGGAGATGTTGTCAGCAAATCAAATTTGATTTTAGATAGTTGCTTTGAAAAAATAACCGCAACTAGACATTGCAATGGAGTAGATTGGTGGGTAATTGTGCACCCTTGGAATACAAGAAGTTTTTATTCATATTTGGTTACAAATACCGGTGTTTCATCAAACCCCCAAATATCAGAAATTGGTTCCCATTTAAATGACTCCACTGGAACTTTCAGTAATTCTTATGGGCAAATGAAAATTTCACCAAAAGGCAATAGGATTTCAATTGTCAATAGTAGGGCAAATTTAGAATTATTCAATTTTAACAATCTAACAGGCATGGTAGAAGATACGCTACTAATAGAATCTTTTCATCCTGATTCAATGGTATATAAATATGCAAATTCATTTTCTGCTAATGGTGATTTCTTTTATTGTCAAAATAATATAGGGGTTCGAGAAATTTTCCAATATAATTTATCTTCAAACAATCCTGTTTCCATTTTGAATTCAAAAACACCAATTTTTAATGCACCATTCGGAAGAAATGTGGTTGCTTTTTCGGCAGGTTGTTCATTTGGCCCTGATGGAAAAATTTATTTTGTAACTGAAGATACAGTTGGTGGCAATGGTTATTGTGCTTTATCAGTGGTTAACAAACCCAATTTGCCCGGCTTAGCTTGTGAAATGGTATTACAACAGCATTTAATTTCAGGTGCAAATTTTTTTGCTCTACCACATTATCCTGATTGTATTTTTGCCAGAAAACACACAGCCTCTCTTAGCATTCCTACTTGCACCAACACAGATTCCACCATTGTTGTTTTCGATACCTTGCTCAATGTGGTGCATGATATTAGCTGGGATTTTGGAGACCCAGCCTCAGGAGTCAACAATACTTATGAAGGTACTGATCCTTTTCACCTATTTTCTGCACCCGGCACCTACACCATCACCTTAACTTTTACAAATCGTTGTAATCAGTTTGTAATTTCAAGGGATGTTTATATTCCAAACACAACTCCACCTTTAGTACCCATCATTGTTTTAAATGCTTCTTTTTTAGAGGCAAGTGTTTCACCCAATTACCAATGGTACCTCAATGATAGTTTAATTTTGGCTGCAAATAATTTCGCCTTTGCACCAACACAAAATGGTATTTACACCGTTAGCACCACACAAAATGGTTGTACCGTTTTTAGTCTGCCATTTCAATTAACGGCCGTTAGCATTGAAGAAATAAAAAGAAATCCATCCTTTACTTTGCTTCAGAACAAAGAAATCCTCACCCTACAATGCAATCCCCTAACCGATTGTTTTTATAGCCTTGAACTCATCGACCTGCAAGGAAGGGTATTACAAACCCATGCTTACCAACAAAAACAAAGTAATGTAAACATCAACATCAACGATTTACAAAGCGGAATTTATTTGCTGCGCGTGAATGGGAGGGAACTGAGGAAGGTAATGAGGGAGTAGCCCAGAATTTTTATGACCGAATTGCTTAAAATGCATTTAAATTGATTTGATTTTTTCTTAAGAAAATGAGACATCTATCATTTTAGGGGCGATTGTTTTTTTTGAGAAAAAGTTGGCAGAATAAAAAATTATTGTAATTTTGCTTTAGAGAATTATTTCTATCCAATAAAAACTACAGTATATCAATTCA
>JBILVQ010000026.1:0-21312 GCA_044370375.1 Bacteroidia bacterium | reverse complement strand
GGAACTGAGGAAGGTAATGAGGGAGTAGCCCAGAATTTTTATGACCGAATTGCTTAAAATGCAATAAGCCAAAGAAAACTATTGTTCGAAATTTAATCAATACCCCAACAACAACTGATAAATTTCTCTATAGCGTTTAACTCCTGTTTCCAATGAGGCATATTCAATGGCTGCTTCTCTAAGTTTTGTTGCGTCTGTTCGGTAATTTAACATTTGCTGAATGGCTGCATCATAAGAGCCGTTATCGAATGCATGCAATACAATTCCTGCATGCGATTGTTCCACAATTCGGTCAACATCGCCAACACCTGCATTGCAAACAACAGGTACAGATAAGGCCATCAATTCGGCCAGTTTGGTGGGCGAGGAAGCCTTTTTCGAGTAAACGGGTAAAATAAAAAACAAAGAAAAATCAGCAATCGACAACAAAGCAGGTACTTCATTCCTTTTGGCAGCCGTTATCACCACCTGCTTTTCAGGAATGGAAAGACTTGCCAAATGTTCTTTCACCAGCCTGGCATCATCCGTTGTAATCATTAATAATTTTGCCGCGGGTTTCACCAACAATAACCTCGAAAAATATTGAAGCATTTCTTTCACCATGTACCAGGTTCCTAATGAACCCAAATACACCAGCACAAAATCTTCTTCCTGCAATCCTAATTTTTTTCTCCAGAGCAGAACATCCGCCTGCGAATAATTATCTTTCGAAAAATGGTCCAAATCTGCACAGCAAGGTATTACCTTGATCAACGGACTTTTGTCTTTAAAGCTTTCCCACGAAAGGATTTCCAGCTTTCCATTCTCCGTAAGACTTACAGAATAATCTGCTTCCCTGATAAATTCAAGTTCTTTTCGCTTGAAAAATTTAAATACGGCCAAGAAAACCGGATTTTTCAGATTCCAGATTTTTCCATCCACCCGCTCGTCTGCATAAAAGCCCCGCATATCATAAATCATGCGACAGGCAAAGTTTTCTTTGGCCCATAAACCCACCAGCGCAGTATTGGCACTCCTGCAATGTACAAGCCCAATGTTATTGTCCCTGATGACTTTCCCTGCCATTTTTTTCATGGTCCACACATCTTTTATGGTGGATAAAACAGGCGGTTTTTTGGTGTAAAAGGCAGGGTGCCAAACAATATTGGCATTGTTTAACAAGGTCTCAATGCCGGCTTTTCCCTCAGTAAATCGCTCTTTTTTTTCGAAACTAATCAAATGAATGGCATAGCCGGCCTTGGATAGTCCGGCCAAATAAGGAATTACCTGAGATTGACCCAGCGGATCCGTCATCCCATCATAAGATAAAAACAATACGCCCTTTTTGTTCTGATTCATTTGTTTTGAATTATCTTCGCCATGAATTGGCTAAAGTAATAAAAAGGTGATTTCATCCATAGATTTCCTGATTTTGCCCATCTACATGATGGTGTTTTATTTTTTGGGAAGCTTTACCGTGAAAAACCGTATAGATGAAAATCCTGAATACGAATACTATCAGCGTGGACTGATTTACAAGGTTTTGGGAGGTCTCGCCCTTTGTATCGTTTACACCCAATATTACGAAGGTGGTGATACAACCGCCTATTTTACCAGCAGTGTAAGTCTATACAAAATGCTCTGGAAGGAACCGGATATTTTCTGGAAAATCATGAGCAACGATTTGCAATGGGAGTATTATTATCATTTCGACCATGATATGGGATATCCCGGTTATTACCGTGACCCGCAGTCCTTTACCGTTGTGCGCTATACTTGCCTACTACACTTTTTTTCATTTAAAAGTTATATTCTTACCACCGCTATTGTTTCTTTTATTTCCTATCAGGGAATCTGGCGTTTGTACATGCTTTTTTGCGATTTATATCCCGGTTTGCGCAGACAGTTTTTCTTTTCCATCCTCGTAATTCCATCCGTACTTTTTTGGGCATCAGGAATTCTTAAAGACACCTATACCCTGATGGCTGCCTGTTGGTTTACCTTCTCCTTTTATAAGGCCTTCATCAAGGTGGAAAAGGTTTTTATCAATTTGGTTTTAATGGTCATCATGGCTACCATTATGATTCAGATTAAGCCTTATGTGTTTCTTGCCCTACTGCCGGGATCGCTTATCTGGTTTACCTTTCATCGTGTAAAGGATATCAAAAACCCTATCCTGAAAGCCATGCTTTTTCCTGTTCTTGCCGGTGCAGTGGCCCTGGTAGGAACCCTGGCTTTTAGTACCATCAAAGATAGTTTGGGACAATACAGCTCGGTGGAAAAAATTCTGGACAAAGCGGTGGTAACCCAAAACGACTTGAAGCAGGAATATTATGCCGGGAATAGTTTCGACATTGGTTATTTTGAACCAACCGTTACAGGTATTCTCTCTAAATTCCCGGTGGCCACTGTAGCCGGATTGTTTCGCCCTTTCATTTGGGAAGCCCGAAACCCGGTAATGGTAATTTCCGCCCTCGAAAATCTTGTCCTTTTGCTCTTGTCACTCTACCTGCTGCTTCGGTCAGGTCCTATCGTCTTTGCCAAGGGTGTTGGGTCTGAACCACTCGTATTATTTTCCTTTTTGTTTTCCATTACCTTCGCTTTCTCGGTTGGATTAACCACCTCTAATTTTGGTGCTTTGGTGCGCTATAAAATTCCTTCTATCCCCTTTTTCTTATCTAGTTTGATTATCTTGTATAATCTGGCTTATAATTATGATGAGGTATTTAAACGCGACAACGAGGTAGAGGAAGAAAACGAAGATGAAGCCAGTACCAACCTTGTTCATTCTGCCTGAAAACTTAGCAATGAATAAGCGTTTTTGTTTATCGGTTCTAAACATTTTGTTTCTCTATAAGTTTACCTGACGAGTGTTTATTTACCCTGAAAATACCATTGAAGAGTTAGAATTTTCCCGCATCCGTGAGGAGGTAGAGCAATATTGTCGTGTGCCTGAATCAAAGGAAATGGCGCATTCAATGGCACCCATCAAGCACCATGAAAGCCTGATGAACACTTTGCACGAGACGGAAGAGCTGATGATTTTATTTAAAAACAAAGCCCCCTTTCCCGACAGTGAATTTGTGAGTATCAGTCGCGAAGTTTCTCTTCTTCAAATTCAGGGTTCCGTTCTTACCGAACAGCAATTCACCAACATTCGCAATGTGGCCGTTACTGCAAATCACCTCCTGGTTTATTTTGAGAACAGAAGTGAAGAACTAACTTGGTTGAACGGACTCTGCGCCAATATTTACAAGACCACGGTGGTGGCCGATGCCATTAACAAAATTATTGAAGAGCATGAGCCTTATGTGAAATCTTCGGCATCAAAAGAGTTGTATGAAATAAGAAAAGATTTATCGGCCAAGCGAAGAGAGTCTGAAAAAAAATTCAAGTCTTTTCTCAACGAAATGAAGCGCTTGGGCTGGCTCCGTGAAAGCGAGGAGTCTTTTTACAACGGCAGAAGAGTAATTGCCGTAATGGCTGAATACAAGCGAGAGGTGAAAGGTATCATTCACGGTTCAAGCGAGACAGGCAAAACCAGTTTTGTGGAGCCTGTTAACACTGTTGAAATCAATAATGAAATTGTTTCTTTGGAACAGGCCGAGAAAAAGGAAGTTTTTAAATTGCTCCGTTCTCTTACCGATGAGTTAAGAGCCCATAAAGAACTCGTTAAAGGCTACAATACCTTTTTGTGTAAACTTGATTTTACCCGTGCAAAAGCAAAGTTTGCGGTTGCCTTAAATTGTATTTTGCCCGAAATATCTTCACAGCCCGAATTACATCTCATCAAGGCCTATCATCCTGTTTTGTTTCTTAAGAACAAAAAAAGTGGAAAAAGAACAGAACCCATTACTTTAAAGCTCGACAAGCAGCAAAGAATTTTAATTATTTCCGGACCCAATGCAGGGGGTAAATCCATTACGCTGAAAACCGCAGGCTTATTGCAATTGATGCTGCAATCAGGAATGCCGGTTCCGCTACAGGAAGGTTCCAAAATGGGTTTGTTTCAACATTTGTTTACCGATATTGGGGATAGTCAGTCCATAGAGTATGAATTATCCACTTATAGTTCCCGTTTGTTGAAAGCCAAGTATTTTCTTACCGCTGCCAACCGCAGAAGTCTTATTCTGATTGATGAATTGGGTACAGGCTCTGATCCTGATTTAGGAGGTGCCATTGCAGAGGCCATCATGGAGGAATTGCTTGACCGCAATGCCATTTGTTTGGTTACCACGCATTACACCAATATTAAAATGCTGGCCGAGAACAGAAAAGGAATTGTGAATGCCTGCATGCAGTTTGATGCTGAAACCCTGTTGCCACGATATATTCTGGAAGTGGGCAAGCCGGGAAGTTCTTATACCTTTGAAGTGGCCGAAAAGATTGGTCTTCCGGAGCATATCATACAAAATGCCAGAAAAAAGGTGAACAAGGGAAAGCTGAAATTCGATTCCATTTTGGCAGGATTGCAAAAGGAGCAGCAGGAATTCAGGGCCATGAAATTACAGTTGGAAAAAGAGGAGGGGCTGACACAGGAAGTGCGCGCCCGTTTAGAGAAAACCCAAGAAAAAATCAACCGTAAACTAGATGCCGATCGCGAAAAGGCAGATGAAGCTTCGCGCCTGATAGCTTTGGGGAAAAAGATGCAGGATCTAACGCTGGCAGCCGACAAGGGCACAGCCAGAAAAGAGGTAGTGGCTAAATTTATGCAGGTGGTGACCGCTGAGAAAAGAAAAAAAATGGAGAAGGTAGCGGCCGAAAAAGACGAAAAAAGAAAGAAGAAAAAGGTCTCTAAAGTTTTGGCATCCATTGAAGTAGGAAGCAAGGTGCGCCTAATGAATGGCGGGAAGCCCGGCATTGTCGAGAGCATTCACAAAGGAAAAGTAAGGGTGATTTTTGGTAGCATCAAAAGTGTGGTGGCCCTTGAGAATTTGGTTCCTTGTTAAAGATTTTTTTTTGATTTTTTTGACATTAATCTTTGGCAAAAGATTGTCTCTTTTTCTTATTTAACGTAGGTTTGAGGTTTGAAATATCCTCATGTCAAAAAACAATTTATCACTCCCCAAAGGCACCCGCGATTTTTCGCCACCGGTAATGGCCAAGAGGAATTATCTCTTTGGCGTATTGCGCAATGCCTTCGAGCGCTTCGGTTTTTTACCCATCGAAACTCCGGCCATGGAGCAGCTTTCTACGCTCACCGGCAAGTATGGAGAAGAGGGCGATCAGCTCCTTTTTAAGATTTTAAATTCAGGAGATTTTTGGTCGAAAGTAAATCCCGATTCTTTTGACAATAATGCACGTAAATTGTCCTTTCAGATTTCCGAAAAGGCTTTGCGTTATGATTTAACCGTTCCCTTTGCTCGTTTTGTGGTGATGAACAGGAACGAGATTTCCTTTCCTTTCCGCCGCTATCAAATGCAGCCTGTTTGGCGGGCCGATCGTCCGCAAAAGGGCCGCTACCGCGAATTTTATCAATGTGACGCAGATATCATTGGATCTGATTCTTTGCTCAATGAAGTGGATTTGATTCATTTGCTGGATGAGGTTTTTTCTAAATTAGGATTAAGGGTTTTGATTAAAATCAATAACCGAAAAGTACTGATGGGTTTGGCCGAAGCGGCAGGTATTTCAGATCGTTTTACGGACTGGTGTACCTCACTCGATAAGCTAGATAAAATTGGTTTTGAGGGTGTAGCACGCGAAATGGAGGAAAAGGCTTTGGGAGCAAAAGCCATTGAAATGGTTTCTTTGGTGATGGCCTTGAACGGCCTAAGCGGAATTGATGAGGACGTGATAGAGGAGGTGAAAACAAAGGTGGCGCTCAATTCGTCCTTGGAAAAAGGTTTTGAGGAGCTGAAGAATATCTTTCAATCACTTGCCGCTTTTCGTCTCAATCTGTCGAAAATAGAAGTGGATTTAACCCTTGCCCGTGGATTGAATTATTACACCGGTTGTATTCTGGAAGTAAAGGTGAATGAGCCTGATTATTCATTTCCCGGCAGTATCTCAGGTGGTGGAAGATATGATGATTTAACCGGTATTTTTGGATGGAAGGGTCTTTCAGGAGTAGGGATTTCTTTTGGTGCCGACAGGATTTATGATGTTATGGAAGAAATGAAATTATTCCCGGAAGGACTCGATCAGGCTGCCGATGTTATGATTGCCAATTTTAATGATGAAATGATTCCTGCGGCTTTGCGCTTGATGCATTCTTTGCGAAGCCTCTCTGTCAGTGCCTTGCTTTATCCGGATGCCGTTAAATTGCAAAAACAACTTACCTATGCCAATGCCAACCACATCCGTTATGTGGTGCTCATGGGAGAGGAAGAATTCAAAGAAGGCAAATTAATCCTGAAAGACATGCAATCCGGACAACAGGATTTGTACACTCCGGAGAAATTAATTCATTTTTTTACGAATCTTTAAGCATGAAAAGTATTTTTGAAATTGGCGCTGATTTTGATTGCAAAGAACTATTACCGGTTGCTCATGGTAAAGTTCAGTTATCATTAGGACAAAGTACTAAAGATGCCATTGTGGCTGGTCGTGATTTTTTATTGCAATTTTTGAAACAAGCCAAAGAACCTGTTTACGGCATTAATACAGGTTTCGGGTCTCTTTGCAATACCCGCATTTCTGATGAACAGCTGGGTCAGTTGCAAGAAAACCTCATGATGTCGCATGCTTGTGGTGTTGGACCTGCAGTGCCTCCACACATTGTGCGTTTGATGCTTTGTTTGAAAATCAAAAGCCTTTCTTTTGGTAACTCCGGTGTTCAATTAGAAACCGTGGAACGCTTGCTGGATTTTTATAATCATGATTTATTGCCCTATGTTCCTGAGGCTGGCTCCCTCGGTGCTTCCGGTGATTTGGCTCCCTTGGCCCACCTCTGTCTGCCACTTATTGGGAAGGGATCTTTTTTGATGGACGGGGAGGCAGTACCTGCCGCAAAAGTATTGAAAGAAAAGGGCTGGTTACCCATTCAGTTGGGTGCCAAAGAAGGTTTGGCTTTGTTGAACGGCACACAATTCATGGGCGCTTGGGCTGTATATTTATGTTTGCAGGGATTCGCCATTGCGCAAAAGGCAAACTTTGTTGCAGCGGCCTCTCTCGATGGATTCATGGGCCGGTATGAGCCTTTTGATGATTCTTTGCATCAGGTACGTCCGCATCACGGCCAAATTAAAACCGCTCATGATATGCGGGAATTGTTGCGCGATAGTGAAATAGGACAAGGTCCTAAACAGCAGGTACAAGATCCTTATTCATTTCGTTGTATCCCGCAGGTTCATGGGGCCTCTTTGGATAGTTTGAAATACGTGGCCTCTGTGGTGAATACGGAAATTAACAGCGTTACGGATAATCCGATTCTTTTTCCGGAGGAACATAAGATTTTGTCAGGCGGTAATTTTCACGGCCAGCCATTGGCGTTGGTGCTCGACTTTTTAGCCATTGCCCTAGCAGAATGGTCCAATATTTCGGAGCGCAGAACCTATTTGCTGATTTCAGGCCAAAGAGATTTGCCGGTGTTTTTGGTAAAGGATGCCGGCTTGAATTCCGGTTTTATGATTCCACAATATGCTGCTGCAGCGCTGGTTAGTCAAAGCAAGGGGTATTGTATGCCCTCCAGTGTGGATAGTATCGTAAGCAGCAACGGACAAGAGGACCATGTGAGCATGGGTGCCAATGCAGCCTTAAAATGTGCCAAAGTGGTTAAAAATACAATGAATGTATTGGGCATCGAATGGTTAAATGCCGCTCAGGCACTGGATTTAAGAAAGCCTTTGAAATCATCGGAAGTAATTGAAAAGGAGTTGTTGAATTTCAGAAAACTGGTCAGACATTATGATAAAGACAGGGAAATGTCGCCTGACATGGCCGCAGCCTCCTCGTTTTTATTTGGTGATTTGTTGTAAGATCAATAGGGTTTTTTCTTGTGATAGAAGGGAGCCCAGCCAATACCGATGTGGGCTGTAATGGCTGTTTGCCGAAAGCGTTTGCCTCCGTTGACTTCGTAATCTAGCAGGGAGTATTCACGGTACAGGTAATTCAATCCGCCCGTTACCGACCATTTATGATGAAACCAATAGCGGGCATATAGATGATAATTCAAATTGCCCCTTGCCAAAGAGCCGGGCATGAAAATACTGATAAAGGAGCTGATGACCCGCTGGTTGATGTTGGCCGAGTCGGTTCCTGAGGCTTTAACAATTACATCTTTGAACAATGGACTGGTCACACCGAGTATATCGATACAAAGGCCTACGTCCACTTTTGGATGAACGCGATATTGTGCTGTAAAGAAAAAACAACCAAAGGGAAGTAAAGATTTATCGGTGAGCAAGGTATCCGTATGTTCTTCCCTGATAGGACGCAAAAATGCAAGTTTACGCTTGCTGCCTCTGTTCAAGGAAGGAGCTGCGGTTAGATACTCGGTCCTTTCACTCCAGGTGGTGGTTACCGAGAGACCGGTTCCAAGAAAAAATTTCCTTTTTTTGTTCAAGGCAAAGTATTTGGTGAACTTCCCCTGTAGGCCATAAATGTCTTTTCCATAGAGGGCCATTACGTCTAGCACCCTTTCATGTTCGTGAATATAACGAATGGTATAACCTTCCACAAACTCTCGCTGGGCCCTGCCAATGAAGGGTTGTAGCGTTAGCAGTGTGAAAACAAGGACCGAAATTGCAGGTTGGATAAGCCTTTTCATCGTTTTAGAAATGCAATATTAACAACTTAATGTTTAAAATTAAGAATGTGAGCAAGTTAAGTGCTGGAAGTTCAACAATAGATTTGTTGTGGGTAATTGTATCCACTTAAAATTTATCCCATGCTCAAAAATTTATTCTTTCTGGTTGGTTTGGCTGCCGCGATGATGTTGAAGATGCCGGCGGGCTTTAAATCGAACGTAAGTCATAAAGCACCTGCAACCGTTAATGCAGGGGATGAAATGGTCGTTGATGTAGTGATCACAAAAACAGGGATTGCAGGTTTTGGAAAATACCAAACCACTTTACCCAAAGGATTTATTGCTGTTCCGGTGGATGTAAAGGATGCCATGTTTAAACAGGATGAACAGGTTTTAAAAATTACCTGGGTGGCCATGCCCGAAGGGGATGAGTTCATGATTCAATATAGAATTTTGGTGGACGCTGAAACTCCGCAAGGTGATGTTTCCTTTAGTGGTCGCTTTACTTACCTCGAGAACAATGAAAAAAGAGCGGTTACTTCCGATCCGGTAAACATCAATGTACTTCCTCCTGATCCTGCTAAAATGGCCAAGGCGGAACCTGCAACCTTACCCGAAAGCAATAGTGCTAATTTGAATCAATTGGTGAATGAATCCGGTGTGGGTTGTACCCAGGTTTCTAAGCGTATCAATGAGAACGAATTTTTGATCAACATTACTCTGAATAAAAATAAAATTACCGGTTTCGGAAAAATTGAGGAGCCGGTGTGTGAGGGCCTAACAGCCGTTGGTGTTGAAACTGCCGGCGGTGTCTTTTCTTTTTCTGAGAACAAAATAAAATTTGTTTGGACCGATTTACCGGAAACGCCAACTGTATCGGTTTCTTTCCGTTTGGTACGCGGGAAAGATGCCGGATGGTTGACAGCTTGTTCCATTGAAGGGGAATTTGCCTATTTAGAGGATGAAAAAACAAAGAAGTGCTCCATCAATCCATCCACTTTGAATTTTGTTCCTGATGAGGTTTACAATCAATTGCAGGTAGCCAGCAGAAATGCCCCTGAGCCTACACAAACACCAAAAGAGCCGGTTACCACAGAAAACCCGGCACAAGTAAAAGAAGAGGTTGCAGCTAACACAACCGTTAGCAATACGGAAGTGAAAACTGAGGTTAAAACTGAAACCACCGTTGCAGAAACAAAAGTTGAAGTGAAAACAGAAATGGTTCAACCCACTGAAACTACGGTTGCAAGGACAGCAAATCCGGAACCGGTTTCAGAACCTGTTGCCACCAAAGCAAAAGTGGAGGAAACAATTGCCCCGCCTATGTCAACCGGAACTTCTGTAACTTTTAAAGTACAAGTTTGTGCTACTCGCAGAGAGGTAAGTGCAGGTACGGTGCAATCAAGCTTTAAATTACCTGATCCTGTCATTCAGGAAATGCACGATGGCTGGTTTAAATTTACCGTTGGCGGTTGGGGAACTTATGCCGATGCAAGGAGTAAAAGAGATGAACTCGCACCTTATAATCTTCCCGGACCCTTTGTAACTGCTTATAATAGCGGGACAAGAATTACGGTGCAGGAAGCCTTAATGATTACGAAACAAAGCTGGGTGAAGTAATCTTTCAAAGGAAATCCCTTCGCCTGATACATCATAGATTTAGCACTCATGCCCTCATGAGTGCTTTTTTTTTCTCCTCAATTTTTATAAAAAAAGGAAAAGCTTTGATTGTGAAATTCTCCAGCATTCAATACCATGCATGCCCTTGCATTGATTGAAATGTTTAAATTTGGTTATCCATAGCTTTATGAATACAAGGTTTGTATTGTTTTGTTTTTGTTTTTCCCTCTTGTTGATGTCGGGAAAAATTACCCTTGCAAAAGGGGAGTGGATGCGTGTGGATAGTTTGGCCAATGCCGGAAATTTCGCTGAAGCCTTGCATGAAAGTTTAAATCAGTTGGAGCGCATCGAACAATCGGGATCCTGCGCTGAAATTGCTTTTGCTTGTTTAACCGTAGGAAGGCAGCATTACTATTTAAAACAAAAAGAGAAGGCGATTTCTTGGTTTAAAAAATCGAATGTGATTTCATTAGACTGTCAAACAGATTCTATTACCGGAAAGAATTTCAGGAACATCGGGGCGATTTATTGGGAATTTGGCAATTCCGATTCTGCGGCCTATTATTTAGAGGTGGCTCAACCTTATCTCAGAAAAGCAGGTCAACCCAAGGAATTATCTACCTTGTTTGCCGTTTTGTTTGAGTTGCATTTCAGGTCCTTTAAAGATGCAAAAGCAGGGCAACGAATGCTCGATAGTTGTCGTAAGTATTCTTTTATTCTTTGTTGTGCAAGGACAAAGGTCAGTATGCCTTTTTTTTGATGAAGAAAGGTATTTTTTTGATGGAGACCGGAGCATGTAAGGAAGCTCAGTTGGTTTACAAAGAAGAAAAATCCTGTATCAACTATTGTGACAGGATTTTTTTTATTAGTGGTGGTTTTATGCTTTTTTCTGCCGAATATAATCATCCACCATTTTCTCAAGGATGGCAAGCGGAATGCATCCCGGTGAAAGCACCAAATCATGAAATTCTTTGCTATTGAATTGGGCTCCAAGACTTTTTTGCGCTTTGTCTCTCAGCTCCAGGATTTTTAACTGCCCGATTTTATAGGCGAGTGCCTGACCCGGATTGGCCATATATCTTTCAATTTCAGCAATGATGCTTTCATAAGGTTCGGCTTCATTTTCTAGAGAATATTGAATGGCCTGTTCACGGGTCCAGCCTTTGGTATGCATGCCGGCATCCACCACCAAACGAATGGCACGATGTATCTCCATGCTTAACATGCCAAAGTATTGATAGGGGTCTTTGTACAATCCGAGTTCATTGCCCAATGATTCTGTATACAAAGCCCAGCCTTCTCCATAAGCGCTGTACCAAAGCGTTTTTCTGAATTCGGGGAGTTCATTATTTTCTTGCTGTAAGGAAATTTGGTAATGGTGACCGGGAATGGCTTCATGTAGGAACAGTGCTTCGTCCGAGAAAATATTGTAAGCTTTCACATCGGGCAGGGGAACATAAAAAATTCCGGGTCTGCTTCCGTCTTTTGAGCCTTGATTGTATTCGGCAGAGGCAGATGATTCGCGAAAAGCCTCTGTTCTTCTAACCTCAAACCCTGTTTTGGGAACTTTGCCAAACAATTCTTTCAACTTGGGTTTCATGGTTTCATGAATGGTATTGAAATTGGCAATGACTTGTTCGGGCTTATCAAAGGGCATTAGTTTTTTATTGTTTCGCACATGATCAAAAAAGGATTTGATATCTCCTTTAAAACCCACCTGTTCCTTCACTTTTTCCATTTCAGCGCGTATGCGTTCTACCTCTTTTTTCCCCAATTCAAAAATCTCATCCGCCTTCATGTTGGTGGTGGTTTGGTAACGGATGCAGTATTGATAATACTCAAGACCTCCGGGTGTTTCTGCTATCCCTGAACCTTTTCGGCCCTTGGGCAGGTATTCCTCTTTCAGGAATTGGGTCATCCGAAGATGCATGGGAATAATTTTTTCCTTGACCATGGCCTGATAGGCTGCCGTTAATTCTTCTTTTTCTTCCTTCGAAAAATTTTCGGGGAACAATTTAACAGGAGAGTAATAAAGATGATCCTCAACTTTTCCAATGCTGAGCGCTTCCCATTGCGGAATGGTTTTTTGAATCAAAGATGCCGGCAGAATATAACCCAATTGCATTCCGCGTTTCATATTGGCAATGGCCGTATCCGACCAGGCAATAAAACCATCTACTCGCTTTAGCCAGTTGCGGTAATCCTGCACCGTTTTAAATGGTTGAGCAGAGGTTCCTCCGGCAAATTGGCCAAGGGTTAAATTGGGCGACCATTTTTGATCAATGGGTGTTAAATGGGTCGGAAATTTTAATCCTTCCAGACCTATTTCGCATTCCCATTTTAGTATCTCGTAACTTGTTTTTTCTGTTTCAGAAAAAGCAGAAGGATTGTAATTTTTCAGATTTTCAGCATAGCTTGAATAAAATGTTTTTAGCCTATTGCGATACGCTACGCTAAGATTATTAGGAAACAAATCATTCAACCCATCAACCCCTGCGAAGGTAGCTTCCATGGGAAAAAAGGAAAGTCTTTCTTTGTGATAGTTTTCCTGAAAGACAGAAAATGGTGTGCTTGGCTTTTCTTCCTTTTTTGCTTCGTGATTCCCACAGGACACAAGAAAAAATCCGCAGATGAAGAGGGCGATAATATTTTTCATTTTTCGAAATTTCTGAATAAAGAAAATGAAAATATTTTCATGCCCGGCGAAGCTCGGCTAAAGTACAGGCGCTTTTAAGGAAGTTTAACTTATTCCTTCATTACTTTGCCGGTGAACATGCTTTCACCTTGATGGGTAACCCGCAGAAGGTAAGTTCCTGCATCAAGGTCTCTTGTGCTGAAAGTGAAAACATTCTTTCCGGGCTTTACCCAGTCGCGCATTAGCGTGGTGATGCGTTTACCCTGGATATCATAGAGGTCAAAACTTAAGTAATGGGCTTTTTCAAGGTTAATATCTAAACTAAAGAAATCAGCAGATGGATTAGGGAAAATTTGCCCTTCCAAATTTGCCTCCATCGATGGGTAGATGCCTGCAGTATTAGGAATGCTATCGGCCAGTACTTGTCCGATGTAGGCGCGGTGCAATCGGTTGAAACCGCTCGCATAAACATAATAACCCGACATCCAGATTTCTCCCGGATGATTATATTTCGTTTGGATGCCACTATAATCGCCCCATCTTTCCTGCAGCGTTGATAATACATTGACATAAGAGGTGGCACCATCGGTTATTTTCAATACGGGGGTGTAGTTAAAATTTCCGTCTGATTTTATGGCTGAGCAACCGGGCTTAACCGTTGGTGCCGTATGATTGAATCCAATCACTGCATTGTTATTGCCAGCGCCATTACCGGCATAGGCGATGTTCGGATAACCAAAATCGCAAAGGGTATCGCCAATAATTTTTCCGTTTACGGTTGGATTGCTTGCCTGCAAATTGCTGATGATACCATGGTAAACCGCACAAAAAGTAGTGTTGGTATCCATTGAATTTTGTACAAATTGAATTTGATTGTTTTCATAAAAGGCGCCCAATATTCTTGAATCATTGGTAGCAAAAACATGCACTCCTGCCATGCGCGCATCACCGGCCAAAAAGTAATCGGCATTGGAATTTAATTGCTTTACTTCAATGCTAAAATTGGGTGAGCCGATGGTATCGGTGGTACGAACAAGAAAAATGGTATCACCTTGGGTTTCGAAATTACGGTTGGATAAGAAATACATGTCGGGACCGTACAACTGACTTCCTCCTCTTACCGGACAAAGATTTCGGATGGGTTTACCATTGAAGGTAATGCCATTGTGCATAACGGTGCTAATGCTTGCACCGGAAAAACCATCTTGTTTATTGATTTGCCAAATCAAGGTTTCATTAAATCCTGTTTGCCATGTGCTGTCGGGTATTACCAAATTAATCGTTAAAAACAGTTCCTTTTCACTCAATGAGATCATAGGGTAATCAGAAAAAGTACCATTGTTTAAAGGGTTACCCGGTAAGGAGTATAGGTTCCAGAGGCCCATCGGATCATTGCTTTGCGAGAATCCAAGGATGATGCTTGTGGTGGTATCGGTAAATCCGTTAAGGATAACGGTGATGAATTTATCTTCTACAGGATCATACAAAACTTTCGGATCAAAGACATCGGCATAAGCTCCCAAAGGTGCTGTAAAAGCATCGTAGGATTGAGTGCCTAAAACTGAATCGGTGTTGACATCATAAAAGAATAAATTGGTATTGATGACAGAAACAATTTTTCCACCATTGCTGATGGCCAGATCATTGTCGTTGGGTGTTGAATTCCCAAAAGCATTGCCCAAGAAGTGCTTTCCTCTTGCCATGGGTGGCAATGGTGTTGCAGCAGCTCTTTCCTGAAGATGGTTTGTCGATTTTTTTTGATACAGATTTTTGCTTCCCTCGGCACCGGCAGGCAAGGGTTTTTCGATGCATAAAATTTTGGCAGCATAATCGGGGCCGGAAAAGGAAGGACTGGTTACCGCAGCTCTTTGAAATTGGAAGGAGCGGGATTGACTTTGCCCCAAAACAAGGCCCGAAAACATGGAAAATAAAACAAGCGTTGCAATTGCTTTCATAGGGTATAATTACTCGGGTAAAAATAATCATTTATCCCAATGGGTAATCTTTTTTTGCCCCTGTTTGTAGCTTGAATTTTTTTTTGAAAGGAAAATCAACATTAGGGGTCTAGAAATGTTTATGTTTTGATGGCCTTCTTTGTTGGTGAGGGTGTAAAGTTAGGAAGTAACGTTTCTATAAAATGTTTAGCTTTGTTTAATCAACAACGGAAGGAAAATCAGGTTTAAAAAACAGCAATCCTTATGAGTGAAAAACTGGAAAGAAGAAATTTTTTAACCCGCGTATCCCTTGCGCTCTCTGCCGCTATGGCTGTGCGTTATAGCAGTATTGCAGAAACCATTAAGCAGGTATCGGGTGCTAATCCTAAAGCGATGAATCCTATTCAAAGTATAAAGCCCCTTGGTTTCCAATGGGAAACAGCAGATCCATTTTTATTTTGTGTGCATCACGAAGATCAGTTTCCGAAAGGCAATGCCTTGATGGGGCCTGAAAAGACCCATTTTGCAGGTCGCCAGTTGGGCGATGATTTTATCATCAAAAACGGATTCAGAATGTATCACGGGAAAGTGGTACCCGGCTTTCCCGGACACCCGCATCGTGGTTTTGAAACCGTAACGGTGGTGAGGAAGGGTTTGGTGGATCATGCAGATTCTATGGGTGCTGCCGGCCGCTATGGCGATGGTGATGTTCAGTGGATGACGGCAGGGAAGGGGGTTCAACATTCCGAAATGTTTCCACTTGTCAAAGAGGACAAAGAAAACCCGATGGAATTATTTCAAATTTGGCTGAACCTTCCCAAAAGGAATAAAATGGTTGAGCCTCATTTCAAAATGCTTTGGCGCGAAAGTATTCCCCGTTACAAACATACGGATGAGGCGAAGAAAACAACTTCGGTTGAGGTGATAGCAGGTAAAATTAAAGATGTGGTAGCGCCTACACCACCGCCTAATTCCTGGGCAGCTGATGTAAGGAATGAGGTAGCCATCTGGAATATAAAAATGCAGCCGGGAGCAAAATGGAAATTGCCCAAAGCTTCTGCTGGAATTAATCGCACCTTGTATTTTTATGAGGGCCATTCGTTGAACATTTCCGGAACGCCCATCACCAAATACAGTGCTGTTGAAGTAAAGCCTGACGTTGAGATTGATTTGTTGGCGGGCAACAATGAAGTGAGTATTTTGGTTTTACAAGGAAGACCCATTGGAGAGCCGGTAATGCAATATGGTCCCTTCGTAATGAATACCAAAGAAGAAATCAATCAGGCCTTCGAAGATTATCATAAAACCCAATTCGGTGGCTGGCCTTGGCCTCGTTTAGATCAGGTGCATCCCCGCTCGAAACGCAGGTTCGCCAAACATGCCGATGGCAAGGAAGAAATAAAACAAGGATAAAAAAAAAGCGCAAGTTGATTGCGCTTTTTTTTTTGAAGAGTTCATTCAGTTTAATCCTTCAAACTAAGAAAAGTTTTCATGAAGTCGGCCTTAAATTTGTCTTTGTTTTCAGCAGATGACCAGCATAGAAATTTATAAAAACAATTCCCTGTTTCCACCACACCAATGAAGTAGTAGATTTCGGTTTTCGCTTCTGAATCATAGTAGGTGATATCGCATGACATAAAGTTTAATTCACCTACTTTTTGCGATTCGGGTTTAGACATTTTTCTGTCTTTTTCATCTCTCACAAAATTGTTGGCAAAATCGTCAAAAAACTCTTTGATATTGGCAAAGAATAATTCAGCCAATTTTAATTCTTCTTTGCTGTCAACAATAACGAAGCCATATACATCTTTTACAGAGCTTTTAAATTGATAAGAAGCAGCATCGTTAAGCCCGATGGTTCTTGTCATATAATCAGGTAAACTCAAGGTGAATTCCTGACCTCCTTTGTGTTCTTTAAAGGTGGTTTGTGAAAATGAAAACGAAGGAATTAATAGAATTCCTAACAGGGTGAAAAGTAATTTCATGAAGGAAAGTTTTTGGTATTGTAAATGATTTGTTGGGTCAAAGATAGAACAATTCTGTGACGACAATGAATTTCAATTACATGGCTTGTACAAGGTTTTTCGGTCATTAGAACAGAATATCCTCAAAAATTCCTTTGTCATTTTCACAAAAGCATTGTCTACTAAAATCTTTGACATGATATTGCCTGTTGTGTTTGTCGATAGTATGAAATTATTTTTTTGCCATTGCTATTATTTTTTTTGATGCTCCAATGAGCAATAATACGAGCAAGCCACCAGCCGTACCGATGGTAAATTCTTTGAGCATGGCAGGCCAGGAAGGAAGGAAGTGATGCAGAAAATCAAGGTTATGCGCGAAAATGCCGCCCGAAACAAGGATGAGTGCAATGGTTCCGATGATGGCAAATGCTTTGATGATGATGGGTAGGGTTCGAACCAGCAAGGTTCCCATCGAATTAAAGAACCCTTGGTTGTTCGATTTTCTGATGAACCAAAAGCCAAAATCATCCATTCTTACAATAAGGGCAACAAGGCCGTAAACACCAACCGTGGCCAATAGAGATACAACGGCAACGGTTAAAATTTGCAGACTTAATGATTCTTCCAGAACCGTGCTAAGGGCGATGATTACAATTTCAACGGAAAGAATAAAATCGGTGGTGATGGCAGATTTTATTTTTGCTTTTTCCAGAACATCATCTTTTTGTTGGACCGGCTTTTCAGCGGAAGGACTGGTCTTTGAATGAAAAAAGTACTCCACAATTTTTTCTACTCCTTCGTAGGCCAGGTAAAAACCACCCAGTAAAAGAATCACTTTGATAGCTGCCGGAAGAAATACATTGAGGATTAAAGCAATGGGAACAATAATCAGTTTGTTGTAAAAGGAGCCCTTGGTGATGGCCCAAAGAACCGGCAGCTCGCGGGATGAAACAAAGCCGGTTGATTTTTCGGCATTAACGGCCAAATCATCGCCTAAAATACCTGCCGTTTTTTTGGTGGCCACTTTGGCGGTAACGGCCACATCATCCATCAATGCAGCAATATCATCCAGAATTGCAAAAAAACCTGAAGCCATTTTTTTCTCCTTATCGTTTTAGTAATTTAAAACCAATTTCACGCCCTTGTCCTTGAAACATGGCCAGATTAATCCAGAACCAGGCAAATTGTTCCATGATTTCAAATTTATCGTTGCCACCAATCGGGTAGCAGGAGGCAAATCCTGCATCTTTGGCCAACTGAATGGCCGCTTCTTTTCCCGGAACACTGTCGCCTGCCACAAAAAGATCCAAGGCTTCATTCCCGTAAAGGGCGTTTTGCATGTTGTTGGCTCCTGTGGTATTGAAACACTTTACTACATCTTTGCTTTGGGTATGGTCAAGAATGGCGTCTGTAGTGTTTTTGTATCCTTGCGGACCACGGCCCATCACGATATTCATGGTGTCAATAATGATTTTACCGCTGGTATCACCCAGGCTTTTTGTCACTTCAATGGCTGCGGTGGCAGGTGTTGAAAGCAAAATCACTTCACATTGTTTAACAGCATTTTCAATTGAGGTGAAACGATCTTCTCCAATCTCAGTGGCCAATTTGAGGCTTTTTTCACTGAGTGGAAATCTTGCTCCGCACAAAACGGTATGCCCGGCCTTTACCCATTTTTTAGCCAATGCTCCGCCAACATTACCTGTGCCGATGATTGCTATTTTCATTTTGAATTGTTGAGTGGTTTTAAATCGTAAATACTTCTTATTTCCTTAAATTCCTCTTCCATTTTTAATTGCAGATCAATGAGTTTTCCTGTTTTTACATCAAAGACCCAACCTAAAATTTTGGGATAGCCGGTTTGATACCATGAACGTTGTACATGATCAATTTTTATGATATTGAGGCATTGTTCCCTCACATTTAATTCAACCAGCCGATCGAATTTTTTTTGAGCATCGGGAATGGCATCCAACTCTTCCCGATGATAGCGGTAAACATCACGCAAGGTTTGCAACCAACTGTTTAATTGTCCCATATCACTTGGGTTTAACGCAGCCTTAACCCCTCCACATTCATAGTGTCCGCAAACAATAATGTATTTTACTTTTAAATGTTCTACGGCATATTGAACAACCGCATTTACATTGTTGTCGGTGGCAATTACCTGATTGGCAATGTTTCGATGAATGAATACTTCACCCGGTTGAACACCCATAAGGTCTTCTGCGGTCACCCTGCTGTCGGAACAACCGATGTAGAGGAATTCCGGACTTTGTCCTTGCGACAATTCCTTGAAGTAATCAGGATTGGCATTTAGTTTTTCTGCAATCCATCGTTCATTGTTTTCAAAAATTGTTTTGAAATCCATGCTTTTTTAACTAACGTATTATTTTTTGTAGGGAAACAAACACAAAGTTGGAACCATGGCGAAAATAGTAAAAGAAAGGTAAACGGTAAAATGGCCTGCAAAGGTATTTATTATGCAGCACCCCAAATTTTTCGCAGGAAGCTAACTTAGGAGTTCAATGGGTTGAAGTGAATAGGGTAACATTATTTTTCGGTCATGCTTACAACATTCAAAAGTATTTTAATATGGTCCAGGGCTACACTTTTTTTAACGATTGATATTGCTCAAAACACTTTTTGGTCAAGGCAGATAATTCTTTGTAAAGTTTTTCATCCATTTCTTTGAAATTAAAACACGATTTACCCTGCATCCGATCCTTTAAATCTTTACTCAAATCTTGCAACAATTCAGGATAATAATAAACAGGCATTAAATGATAGGCTACATAGGATTTTTTTATTTGAACGGCCCCAAAGAATTCTGCCTTTTTATTGGTGGCTGTAACCGGTGTGTTCAAATAATAATTGTCCTCTTTATCGTGCAATACGGTAAGCTGGGCTTCGTAGTTTTTAAGTAGTTTTTTTAGCTTTTGAAAGGTTGGTTGTTCACTCATTGGAATTGATTTTGAAAAGTTGATGTCCCAAAAGGGTAGCGGGAATGAAGAGCAATATTCCTATCACCATGAACCATTTCGGGTGAGGTAATGCAAAGAAATTGATGAGGGCAGATAATGTTAGCAAACTTCCTGCAATAATGGCAAGTGTTTTGTCTTGTTTTCGACTTATTCTTTTGATTAGATAGCCGCAAAGGAACGATCCGGCAGTCCATCCCATTAACACGATGATCCAGAAGGATAGGTCCTGATTGCCATAAAAATGGCTTAGCGCTTTAGTGTCACTAAGTTTCAGGTTGTTTGGCATAGGATGCAATGAATTGTTGATGTTTTCAGTCATTAAAAATACAACAATGGCAGAAAGTAAACCAATGAATACAGATAGTAGGTTGCGCTTCATTTTCATTTTTTTTTGTCGGACAAAAATGCTTCATCAGCTGGGAATGAAATTGTAAAAATGTTACCATTGTCGGTAAGGGATAAAATGAGGCACTATTTTCATTGAAGCTGAATCTTTCACCAAAAGGGTGTATTCGCTTGGGCTTAGGCCCGAAAATCGTTTGAAATCGTTGCTGAAGTGCGCCTGGTCAAAGTACTCCATTTCATAACCAAGGGCGGTTAGTTTTTCTGCTGGGGCACGACTTATTGCTTTTAAAATATTTTGAAATCTGTTTAATGAGGACAATGTTTTCGTTGATACCCCGGCATATTCTTTTGATAGATGATTGAGATGTTTGCGCGATATATTGAGTTGTTTGCAAATTTCGTCCACCGAAAAGGTGTTCTCTTTTGAAAATAATAATTCGATGGTGGCAATAAGTTTCTTATTCGGCTCTTTTTGTTTTATCAGCCGGTTGAAAAGGAATTTTTCTACAATAGAATATTGCTGTTGTAGACTAACGGCTTCCTTAAGTTGCTCCCATGTTTCGTCAGCTTCTTTGTGATAAACTTGGTCAAGTTTTATGTATTGATTGGTGTAGCAATGCAATGGTTCCTGAAGAAAGCAACATGCACCTATCGGTTTGAATTGAACCACCAGCATCTTGCTTGTTCCATAGCTTTCTACCCTTGATGGCAGTGTTTGTAATCCTGCAACCCAATGTCTTTTATAATCGATGAATTGGGTAAAGGAATCGTCTGTAAATAGTTTGAAATTGTCTTCCAGATTAAAAATCAGGCTCATGGCGATTTTCGGAAGACCTGTACCTATGTTGTTTCCTTCAAGATAGAGGATGCTTTCAATGAATCGGTCGAGTGGTGCGGCTGGTATGTGTTTTTTGAGAATCAATCCTTATTTAATGGCTGCGGCTTTTCTTTGTAACGCTTGTTCTTAACCAACAAAAAAGTATCCTTTTGTTGCAAATCATTTCATAAACAAAAGTAAAAAAAGGCTCTTCCTTCCCCAATTTTTTATCATTAATGTTCCCGAATTTCTCAAGAAAGCTCGATTTTTAATATTTCGACCTTTTTATTAACCTGTTTTTTTTCGTATTTTGCTCATCATAAAATTCTTCCCATGAGATTTTTT
>JBILVQ010000137.1:0-7970 GCA_044370375.1 Bacteroidia bacterium | reverse complement strand
TTCAGCATAAGTGCCGGCATAGGATTTATTGCTCTTTTTGGAGTTGCAGTGCTCAATGGAATTGTTTTACTTTCAGAGTTTAACCGCATCCGTGCATCAGGCATTAACGATTCGGTTCAAGTAGTGTTGAAGGGAACCGCTTCCCGTTTGCGTCCGGTGTTGATGACCGCTTTTGTGGCCTCGCTGGGTTTCTTGCCCATGGCCATCAGTAGCGGGTCAGGAGCTGAAGTCCAAAAACCATTGGCTACGGTCGTTATCGGTGGATTGATTGTTTCTACTTTTCTTACCCTTTTTGTTTTGCCTATTCTTTACATTCTTTTCAGCAAGAGAAAGAACAAAACTTCGCTTCCTTCATCCTTCTTTTGGCTTTTGCCTTTCATGATTTTTTCTTCTACAACGCTTCGGGCACAAACATTCGTTTCCTTAGAGGTAGCGCAGCAAATGGCCATGAAGAATAACCTGGCGGTGCAATATGGAAAATTGAATGTGGATTATGCAGCGCAAAGAACCAAATCATCATCAGAAATTCCGCTAACTGAATTAGCAGGGGAGTATGGTCAGTTGAACAGTGCTTATCAGGATAATCGGCTTTCTATTGGCCAAACCATCAATTTCCCTATTGTTTACCAAAGGAAAAAGGAATTGGGTAAGGCCCAGCAAGATCAGGCTTTGTTTGAGCTGCAAGGAAAGGAGGCCGAAGTGAAAAGAGAAGTGTCATTGTTGTATTATGCCATCCTTGTTTTGCGCGAGAAAGAGAAATTATTGCGCAGTGCCGATAGTTTATATGCCTCTTTTTTGCAGAAGGCCATGCTGCGTTTGCAATTGGGCGAGGCGGATGTATTGGAAAAAGTTACTGCTGAAAGTCAACGACAGCAAATAGCATGGCAGTTAAGGGAGGTTGGAATTGATTTAGAACTTTCGTTGAATCAATTCAGGCAATTGTTGAATACCAAGGATTTGTTGGAACCTGCTTCTGTTTTACCGAAGGTAATGATGAAACAGTTGCCGGATAGTTTTTCGCTTCGCGGACATCCATTGCTAAAAATGGCGGCACAACAAACCTTAATATCACAAAGAAGTATGGCCTTGGAGAAATCTAGATTTTTGCCCGATATCGGCTTGTTTTATAACAACATGAGCATGAGAGGAACCGGGGCCGATAATGTATTGTATAATTCTTCCAGTCGTTTTCAATCGGCCCAGCTAAAGGTCGGAATTCCATTGTGGATGGGCCCTGCCAGGGCAAGGGTTAAGGCGGCAACACTCGCCAAAAGCATGGCTGAGAATAGTTTCGAACAACAAAGCAAAGAAATGCAAACAAAACTCCGTAACACACAAATTCTTTTGAACGGTGATGATGCTACTTTGCAATATTTTGAAACTGAAGGCTTGCTCAATGCCAGCCTTATTGAACAAACAGCAACGGAGCAGTTGAATAAAGGCGCCATCAATTATCTTGATTGGGTGCTGCTCATCAATCAATCCATCAGCATTCGGAACGAGTATTTCAATGTATTGAAGCGTTTCAACGAGAATGCTATTCAACTCAATTATTTAACCTCAAGACCTTAACAACATGAAAAATATTTTCTATTTCCTGCTCATGATTATTTTTTCTTCCTGCACGGATAAAAAACAGGAAAGTATTGCTTCTGCCGAGCTTCCCTTGGCAACCAACCGTGTTGTATTGAGCAATGAACAGTTGCAGTCGGCCCAAATTTCGACAGAGGAATTGCAAAAGATACCTTTATCTTCCGTTATTCAACTCAATGGTAAAATTGATGTTCCACCACAAAACATGGTTTCCATTTGTATGCCCTTGGGTGGCTATTTGAAATCGACCAAATTGTTGCCCGGTATGCATTTGCAGAAGGGCGAAATCATTGCAGTGATGGAAGATGCACAATACATTGAATTACAACAAAAGTATTTGCAAGCAAAGGCTAAATTGCAATACGATGAAAGCGATTACCAGCGGCAATTGGCATTGAATCAACAAAAGGCAAGTTCCGACAAGGTATTGCAACAAGCAGCGCTTGAATTGCAGCAGGAGCGGGTCAATTTGGCCGCGTTAACCGAGCAATTGAAGTTAATCAATGTCAACCCACTCACCTTGAGCGAAAATAACTTATCGAAAAGCGTCAACCTGTTTTCCCCTATCAACGGCTATGTTTCTGCGGTGAAAGTAAATGTAGGGAAGTACCTTCAACCGGATGATATTCTTTTTGAATTGGTGAATCCAGAGGATATTCATCTGAACTTAAATGTTTTTGAAAAGGACTTGCCTCATTTGGCTATCGGACAAAAATTATTGGCTTATACCAATGGCAATCCTGCAAAGAAGTTTTCTTGTGAGATAATTTTAATCAGCAAAGATGTAAGTTCGGGAGGAACCGCTGAAGTTCATTGTCATTTTGAAGATTATGATAAAAATTTATTGCCCGGGTTGTACATGAATGCAGAAGTGGAAATTAGTAATCACGATGCATTTACCATTCCGGAGGAGGCTATTTTGCATTTTGAAGGCAAGGACTATCTGTTTGTTTCCCTGGGCAATCGTCAATATGAAATGCAGGAGGTGAAAACCGGGGTGAAAGAAAAGGGAAGGGTAGAGGTTATGAATGCAGAGGCTTTCAGTGGCAAGGATTTGGTGGTGAAAGGCGCCTATACTTTGTTAATGTCTTTGAAGAATAAGGAGGAATAAAGGGAGAAAATTTTTTTAACACTACTTTTTCATAAGGCCATGGATTGCTATGTTGATCAAGGGGTTAATGTCGTTTTCTTTTGCTAAGGTTTAAAGTCAATCAATACGAATTTCAATCCTGCTGATAGTAAAACGATGAACAAACAGAGCAGGATGATTTTATTGTTGAATTTTCTGGTGCCCAAATAGGAACCGATGCTACCCCCAACAATAACGGCTGGAATCCAATAGAAGATTTGGCTGTGCATATTTTTTACGACTGTGAGATGACCGGCCAGGGCAGCGATGGAATTGCAGAGGATAAAGAGGGCAGAGATACCTGAAACAATTTTTAGACTTGCTTGCCGAGTGATAATGAGCAAGGGGGATAAAAAAATGCCCCCGCCAACGCCAATGAGTCCGGAGAAAAATCCAATAAGACCTCCCCATAAAACGCGTTGGCTATTGGACATGGGTTTCAGCTCTTGCCATTGCTCTTGCTGCACGGTTTTCTTGAGTAATAGGATAGCGGATAGGATTAAAAAAATACCTGCCAGCAATTTAAAGTAGGCAGGTGGAAGATGCAAGTAGCCACCCAAATAGGCTGCCGGGATTGAGCTGATAATGAAAAGAGCAAAGATCTTTTTGTCGAAATATCCTGCCTTGATAAACTGATAAGAAGCGATGGAGGCTACCACAATGTTGAGCAGGAGAGAGGTGGGTTTAATTTCTTCGGGCGTAAAATTTAGCAGGGCCATGATGGCCAGATAGCCCGATGCACCTGCATGTCCCACAGATGCGTACAAACAGGCCACCAGGGCAAAGAGAAAAAAGCTGAGGAGGAGGAGATCGTTGCTCAAGGTTGTTTATGGCTTGGACCAGGTAATTTTGTTTGCTTCTTTGGTTTCGTTTAATTCAGAAAAACCAAAATTTTTGCCTTGGGCAGAATGTATTTTTTCTTTCAATGGAATCATTACTGAAAGGTACAAAAAAATATTTTCTATGCTTTTCATTGATGCTTGATTGATGCAAATCATCGAACAATCTTTTGCATTTCTTTCATTATGAATATTTTATCTTTTTATTTCAGCCAAGCGATTGTTCTCATCATTGCCTGAAAAAACAAAGGAAAATAAATTTCAGATTCAGACAATTTTTCACGCATCCTGTTTCTTTTTTCAATTGGTAAGCAATTTTTTCAAAATAGCAATTTGTCCTAGGTGATAATGAAGGTGTTCAATCATACCATGTAGGTTCCTGAAGTAGCTACCGTATTTTTCTTCTACGAAGATTTCATTCAGCCTGCTGTCGGGCAATTGTTCTATGGCTGTTGCCAGACTTTCTGCATTTGACCAAATTTCTTCCAGCCAATGTTCCCAATCTGACTGTGAATGAATAGGAGGATGCACAAAACTTAGCTCATCTTTTGCCTCAAGCGCAGCACCTCCTAGAACTTGCCCTTGTATTTTTACATAATAAGTGGCATGTGCAGTAAGCGTAGCAATGCTATTCAGGTCACCGTGTTTTTCGGTGGCTTTGCGGTAATCCAAATCACTGAGCAATTGTTTGTAATTCGACCAAGTCCAATTTTCACCAAAATGTACTTCTCGCAAATGTTTGGCAATTTGTTGAGCAATCTTATTTTCCATGGTGATGATTACAGTTTTTCATGGATTAACTTGTTAATGGAATGTTTAACTCCCGGTGATAAACTTTCCAGATATTCTTTTCGGGTGAGTAGCTTTACTTCATCTTTCAATTCAGGATGCCTTTCTGCTATTTTTATCAGCACCTTCAAGGCATTCATCCGTACAGCGGGTTTTTTCTTTAAGGCGAACCAAATCTTTACGCAATGATCGAAAAGTTTTCCTTCATGGTCTTCTTTGATGTCCATGAGGTATAGTATTTTCAATAGTTCGCGCTGCTGTCCCTCGGGACGTATTTCAAGCGCTGCAATAATTTTCGGGAGGTAGGGCTTGATGCGTGAATCGTTTTTTTTTATGTAACCCCACATCATCCAAGCGGCCCGCCATGAATAAGGATGCTTGTCCGATAGGGCCAATTGCATGGCCTCTTTGAAGCTTTCAGGATGTTTGTCTAAAAACTGCATGATCACAGGCTTGTGTGCACTGATCAATAATTTTTCCAAGGGGCTTTCCATGGTAATTGCTTTTGCCTGAAATTCCTTATCCAATAATGGTGAAAAAATTATTGCCCTATTTGGTTATGCCCTCTACTACTTTATCATACTCACTGTCGATGGGCTCCCAAAGTTCTATCTTGTTGCCTTCAGGATCCATCACATGAACAAATTTGCCATAATCGTAAGTGGCAATTTCATCCAAAATTTGTACGCCCTGCAATTTTAATTCCTGCACCAAAGCCTCCAAATCATCCACCCTGAAATTAATCATGAAATCTTTTGTTGATGGCTCAAAGTACTTTGTATTTTCGGCAAAAGGACTCCATAAACTGAAGCCTTTCTTTTCAGGATTATCGGCATGACGCCATTCGAAATTGGTTCCGTAGGGATCTGTATTTAAACCAAGAGGCTCTTTGTACCATTGTTTCATTTGGTCAGGATCCTTGCATTTGAAAAAAATTCCACCAATCGCATTTACTTTTTTCATTTCTGTTTTTTTAGCTAATGTAAACAATCAGGAAGAATTTTCAAGCTAAAACCAATAAAGGATCGTTTGTTGTCAACAATCCTTCCATCTTTTCTTCCCTATCCAAGGCTATTTTATTCTTTGATGAATTTGATGCTGCTGGTCCGCATATCAACTTCAATCCGCAAACAATAAATGCCTTTTGCCAAGGGTTTAAGATCGATGCTTTCCCTTGTTTTACCGATGTCAAGGACCTGACCGCAGCTTGAAATAATAATATACTTTAACGCTTTGTTTTCCTTATTTCCTAAAATTTTTAGCTCGTCTGCCGCCGGGTTTGGATAAATACCAAAGGAGGGTTCTTTCCTACTGCCATCAAGATGAGTAGGTAGGTTTTTATAGCGAAGATAAATTTTAAAGAGTCCGCTGTTGTCCTTTTGATGATAATAAATTTTTTGTTGATCGCCTGTAATGGTGGCTGCTTCAGGCACATATCCCAAATTGGCATGGATGACTTGCGGCAAGGAAAAGGTATCGGTTGGCTGGTGACGAACAGCAACACAAATTTCGGTATTCAGACTCCCATTCAAGATGCGGGTGAAATAAAGTTCTTTTCCATCCGCACTTAACTCCGGAGCATACACCAAATAGTTGGTATCATTGATATGTGTGAAAAGCGCATCAGAATTGGACAGTTTGCTAAAGGTGGAGTCATTTACTTTTTGTGCCACGCCTAGCTGGGCCCTGCAAGGCAATCCGAAAGCACAGTTGTTGAACAAGGCATTCACATAATACAAATGATTTCCGCTGCCTTCTATGCAGGCATCCATGATTAACCAGCCCTGTGCATACACATTAAAGTTTCCATAAACTCTTTTTAGGTTGCTTACAATGCCATTGGCAGATTGTCCGAAATGCAAATTTTCTATTTGTATGGGATAATTGCGTAGCGATACCCAGTAAAAATTTTGTGCGCTATCGAGCGATGGAACCCCATCCAAATGATTGGGACTAGGGTCAAAACACCCATTCACCAAACCCATGTATTGAAAGGTGGAGTCGTCTATTCTGTCGGCATAATAAAGATTGGTATTGCCACCTGAATTCAAGGAATTAAAGAAAAGTGTGTTGCCGTCTTTGGTTATAAATGGTTCCATGGCATCAAAGTTTAAGCCATTGATGCTGACCTTTATTTCCGGCTGAAAGCTTGGATAATTTTGGGTAAAACCATGGAAGCAAATGCCCGCCAAAAGAAAAAATATCTCAAAGGTTCTTTTGGCAAGATAATAAAGTAGTTCAATGGTTAGTTTTATCATTGGTCAACAATTGGGGCTTTTTTTGCCCTTTATGACAACTTGCAGTGAAGCAGTTTACAGGAATAAAGGTAATAATTATGCCTAAAGAATGTTTTGCTGTTGGTTAAAAGGTACGAGTTTATTGATGCCACACGGTGGAAATAAAAAAGCCTTCGGATGCATAAACATTCCGAAGGCTTTTGGAGAGGAAAAAATCCTTTGATTATTGCTTTACAAATTTGTTGTTGCGGATAGATCCGTCAGCCATGCTGATTTCTGTTACATACATGCCGGCTGCAAAATTGCTAAGGTCGATGGTTTTGGTCATGGCAGCCTGAGCAAGGTTTTCAGAAAATACCACATTGCCTGCTAAATCCATGATTCTGATGGATTGCATTACTTCTCCGTTAGCGTTAATGTTTAATTCATTGCTTGCAGGCACAGGATACAAAGAGATGCTTGCTTCAGTAGCGGTTAAATTATTAATGCTTGCAGGATTTGGGGTAATACCGTGATTGGCAAAGAAGGTATTGAAATCAGCAGCAGTACTGATAGGCCAAATATCTTTCTCTACGATATCTTTATTGGGAGCAATTAAAATCATGGTTGGGTAAGCACCTACACCATAGGTTGAGCTGAAGCTTTGAGGTCCTGCCGTGGCACTTCCTTGCGTACCACTAATGCCCAATGGGTATGGTCCGGTTGCATTCATATAGGTTTGCTCCCAGGTATGAAATACAGCATTGTTGTCGTCACGGTTAATAGAAACAAAGAAAATTTCAGCATGTTGTCCGTTGGCTCCGAAGTTCAAAAAAGCTTCATGCAATTTTGGGGCTGTTACCTGGCAAGGTCCGCAATTGGTAAAGAAGAAGTCAATCATTACATACTTACCGGCATTTAATTTTGAAAACAAATTAAAGGTGTTTCCGTCAATGTCGGTGGCTGTAAAATCTACCGCTTGGTTCAAGGTTGTTTGGGCCTGACTTACCTGAAAAGAAAAGGCTCCGGCAAAAAGAAAAAGTAAAAGTTTTTTCATAAACTGGTTTTTGGTTGGTTTTAATCATCAAAGATATAGTTTTTCGGTTTCCTATCAATTTTTTCGATTTTATTTTTTTTTAATCTTATTTTAATTATCAATGCAAATTTTAGGAATCAAACAAAATTCTTATTTTGTCAGCTTCATTTTTCAAGCAAAAAAACTATTGTTCATGCGCTCCTTAAGTCTTTTCATACTTTTCAGTTTTATCCTCAGCGGTTCAAACTTTGCCCAAATTGTTATCAATGAAGGCACCAACCGCAACTATTCATTGGTTGGGGATGAAGACGGTGAATATCCCGATTGGATTGAGCTACACAATGCCGGACCGGATACCGTTTTTTTGC
>JBILVQ010000136.1:0-8240 GCA_044370375.1 Bacteroidia bacterium | reverse complement strand
GCAAGGCGGTATTGATGGGACAAGCTGTTAGAATAGTACAATGTCCTAGATGCCATTCAAAACAAACAAAAATGATTAATCAGTTTGGTTCCACCCCATGCAAGGCTTTGTATCGCTGTGATGAATGTTTGGAGGCTTTTGATTATTTTAAATGCATTTGATAATGCAACATTGACAAACTTGAGCTGCATTGACTGTAAAAAAAATTGTTTCTTTGTATAAACACCAGCCATTATGAGTACCATCAGCATTGAAAAGAAAAACGGGGTTCACCTGATTCGGTTGAATCGCCCGGATGTATTGAATAGTTTTAACCGTGAAATGTCCTTGGCCCTTCAAGAGGCACTTAAAAGTTCGGGCCAAGACGATGCTTGCAGGGTGATTATCCTGAGCGGAACCGGCAGAGCCTTTTGTGCAGGACAAGATTTATCGGAAGCGATTTCTCCGGACGGTCCGGGCATAAAAAAAATTGTGGAAGAGCATTACAACCCTATCATTACACTGATAAGGGAAACGCCCAAACCGGTACTTGGCATGATCAATGGCGTTGCTGCCGGTGCCGGATGCAACATCGCCTTGGCTTGTGATATCACCTTTGCCGCGGAAGAAGTAAGTTTTATTCAGGCTTTTTCAAGAATTGGTTTGATTCCGGACAGTGGAGGAACTTTTTTTCTGCCACGTTTGGTTGGCATGCAAAGAGCAGCAGCCTATATGTTTAGTGGACAAAAAGTAGGTGCTAAGGAAGCTGCAGACATGGGCATGATTTATCAATGTTTACCGGCGGCAAAGCTTGAAGAAACAGTTTTGGAATATGCAGTACAATTGGCCGACATGCCGACCATGGCCTTTGCTTATACCAAAAGATTGCTGAATTTATCGATGCATAACAATTTGGAAGGACAATTAAAGGAAGAAGGAAAATACCAGGAATTATCATCGCAAACGGCAGACCACCGGGAAGGCGTGATGTCGTTTCTTGAAAAACGCAGAGCGGTGTTTACCGGCAAATAAATTATGCTTAGAGAAAATGTACAAATCGCCATGGGAGCCATTAAGGCCAACCTGTTGCGGTCTGTATTAACCATGCTTATTATTGCTGTTGGGATAACTGCCTTGGTTGGAATATTGACGGCTATTGACTCCATCAAGCAATCCATCAACAGTAATTTTTCGAGCATGGGGGCCAATACCTTCACCATTCGCAACAGAGAATTAAGTATTAGGATTGGTAAGAAGGGAAAAAAGCCAAAAAAATTCAGGGCAATAACTTACGAGGAGGGCAGTCAGTTTAAAGAGCAGTTTTCTTTTCCGGCCTTGGTGAGTTTATCCACGATGGCCGGACAGGGAATGACCATAAAATACAAGGGAGAAAAAACCAATCCTAACATTAGTATTTTCGGTTCAGATGAAAATTATGTAGCTGCGGCGGGTTATGAGATTAGCCAAGGCAGGAATTATAGTTTAGCTGAAGTTCAAATGAATGCTCCGGTGGTAATCATTGGGTATGAAATAGCGAGAAAACTATTCCCCGGAAAGAAGAATCCTTTAGACGAAATTGTATCGGTAGGTGATCAGAAAATGCGGGTTATTGGGGTTTTGAAGGAAAAGGGAGCCAGCATGAGCATGGGAGGAGATAAGGTGGTTATCATTCCTATCAGTTATGCCAGACAAAAGTTTCTGGAGGATGAAACCTCCTATACCATCAACGTTGTGGCGGGCAATCCTTCACAAATGGACGTGGGGATAAGTGAAGCAGAGGGATTATTCAGAAAAATCAGGAAAGTTGGTTTGGGCCAGGAGGATAATTTTGAAATATTAAAAAGCGATAGTTTGGCCGGTTTGTTAATTGACAACATCCGTTATGTAACCATGGCAGCCACCATTATTGGATTGATAACCTTATTGGGGGCAGCCATCGGACTGATGAACATCATGATGGTATCTGTAACAGAAAGAACGCGTGAAATTGGGATAAGGATGAGTTTGGGTGCAACCAGAAAATCGATCAGGACGCAATTTTTGGTTGAGGCGATTGTTATTTGTCAGTTAGGAGGAATTATTGGAATTATTCTAGGGATTATCACCGGCAACTTCACCTCCTTTGCTGTGGGCGCAGGTTTTATCATTCCCTGGCTCTGGATAGCATCGGGGTTCTTTTTATGTTTTTTTGTTGGCATTGTTGCCGGCTTTTATCCGGCGGCCAAGGCGGCCAAGCTTGACCCGGTGGAAGCATTGAGATATGAATAAGGGCCTATCGGTATTTTAAGGAATAAGAACCTGACAAATTAAGCACAGCGGATTATTGCGCGAAAAATAAGGACAAAAAAAAGGGGCCATAAAGGCCCCTTTGTAAAATCTGGCGAAATATTATTCAGCGATTACTTCGAAATTGATTTCAGCCACAACATCGCGGTGAAGTCTTGCCTTTGCAGTGTAAGACCCGATGTTTTTGATTGAATCTTCATCGATGGAAATTGCTTTTCTGTCAATTTCGTGGCCCATCTTTTTGATGGCTTCTGCCAATTGAACGGTGGTAACAGAACCGAAAATTTTTCCATTTTCACCGGCTTTGGCGCCCACTTTCACAACAATTCCTTTGAGTGACTCGGCCATTTTTTGTGCCTGAGTTTTGATTTTTTCTTCTTTGAAAGCTTTTTGCTTAAGGTTTTCGCTTAATACTTTTAGGGCGCTATCGGTAGCAAGGATTGCTAAGCCTTTAGGCAATAAATAGTTTGCAGCATAACCATCGCGTACATTCACAATATCATTAGCATAGCCAAGGTGTTGTACGTCTTGTTTGAGGATAATTTTCATTGCTTTTTCTTTTAAAAATTACTTCAACATATCGGCAACGTATGGCATGAGGGCCAAATGACGAGCGCGCTTAATGGCGGTTGATACTTTTCTTTGATATTTGATGGAGGTACCGGTTAAACGGCGGGGAAGAATTTTACCTTGCTCGTTAACAAACTTCAAGAGGAACACAGGATCTTTGAAGTCGATGTACTTAATGCCACTTTTCTTAAAGCGACAATACTTTTTCTTTGCCACGTCTACTGAAGGCGGGTTCAGGTAGCGGATTTCTGATGATTTTGCCATTTTTTTAAGGGGAATTAGGCGTTAGTTTTTTCTTTTGGTTCATCCTTCTTGTTCCTTCTGCGCTCGCTGTAGGCATAAGCATACTTGTCGAGAGCCACGGTAAGAAAGCGAATAACTTTTTCATCTCTTTTGTAGTTCGTTTCAAGATCGGCCACAAAGGTTGCCGGAGCCTTGAATTGAATAAGATGATAGAATCCTGAAGATTTTTTCTGAATTGGGTAGGCCAATTTTTTCAGGCCCCAATTCTCTTCATGAACCAGGGTTCCCCCTGCCTGAGTAATCAGGTTTTTGTACTTGTTTACCGTTTCCTTTGCCTGGTCATCAGACAAAACGGGAGTCATGATGAAAACGGTTTCGTAATCTTTTAACATAGTGTTACTTGTTTTTAAGCCCTAAAAAAGGGACGGCAAAGGTAAAAAAAAGATAATTTCCTGCAAATTATCTGTCTAATTTCTTTTCCAATTGAAGGAAAAGATTTAATCCTACCTTTTCTTCGTGGCCGATATGGTACAAAATACTGTTATACAGGTAATTGCTTAACATTTCGGCATGTCCAACGCTGCGGGCCTTTTCGGCAATAATTTGCTTTCTTTGGTCGAGGCCTTGCTGCAAAGCCCCGTTAAAATCGGCTAAAAAATTATCCTCCAGTGATTCAGCACCTACCCAGAGGGCAAAAACGAAGGGAAGTCCGGTATAGGAAGCCCAAGCAGATGCTAAATCGTAACGGTAGGGAAACTGGTTAATGGCAGAGAAGGCACGGTCACCAATGATTAATCCGGCGGTATCATCCATAATTTGGTCTTCATAACCGGGAACAGCAGGAATGAAATCGACCTTCTTTTTCCAGAAATACTTCAACAAAATGCGCAAAAGCCGCACGGAGGTCCGGCTTTGATAGTCGAGAAAAATTGTTTTTATGTCCTCGAGGGGTACTTTAGAAAACAAAAAAACTGAACCAACGTGTCCAAAGGCGGCAATACCCAAATCGGAGGCAATTTTACAATTTTTTAGTTGGGGCAAAACCGCTACAGGAACCAGGCCGAGATCAACACCTCCGGAGCTTAGTTTACGGGCACATTCGCCGGGATGATCACCGGAAAGGGAAATTATTTTCTTTTCGGCCAACGGTAATAGTCCATAATAAAATGGCCAGCTATTGGTATAATTGACAATGGAAACGCGATGCATCAGTTAAGCAAAGGTAAAATTAATGGCAAGTGCAACCGGGGTGCAGGGTTTAAATTCGGTTCAAATCCTTGATTTTTAAGGATAATAAATTTCATTGGTGATAGATTTTGCAGCTTGCCTTCATGAAAAGCAGAAGCATTGGCCTTTCTTTTTTTTGTGAAACAAAAGAACATGTAGGAAAGCGAACGGTTATACCTAAAAAATAAAGAAATTTGTCGGCTCAAAACAAAACGGCCTTGTTGCAAACGCTTAGATTTTATTCATGAAAAGCAGTGGTGTTAAAAATAGAAGCACAGGCCTGAAAACATTTTGGCTTTGGTCATTGCTGTTTTTTCAACTGTTATCTTTGGTAAGTCTTGGACAGAATACCCAAACCATTAGGGGTGTGGTAACAGATGCAGAATCTAAAAGACCAATTCCCGGTGTAGTGGTAGTGTTAAAATCAACACAACCCCAGTTGGTAGAAAACACGAATGAAAAGGGCGAATTTCGATTGAAGGGCATAGCACCAGGACGACATCACTTAAGTTTTGAAATTCTGGGATATTATCCGGTTAGCCTAAAAGAAGTGGTGCTAACCAGCGGCAAGGAGCTTGTTTTGGAAATTGGGATGACCGAAAAAGTGTATGAAACCGGAGAGGTTGAAATTGTAGGCCAAACAGATAAATCAAAAGCCAACAATGAAATGGCCAGTGTTAGCGCCCGTTCGTTCAACAAGGAAGAAACCAATCGCTATGCGGGAAGCCGAGGAGATCCGAGCAGAATGGCCACCAATTTTGCAGGCGTAAGCTCAGGCAATGATGCCCGGAACGATATTATTGTACGAGGCAATTCACCGCTGGGTGTTTTGTGGCGATTGGAGGGTATTGATATTCCGAGCCCCAATCATTTTTCGGCACAAGGAGCAACCGGAGGGCCGATTAGCATCCTCAACAACAATTTGCTGGCCTCTTCGGATTTTTATACCGGGGCCTTCCCCGCTGAGTATGGCAATCGGGTTGCGGCTGCTTTTGATTTGCGGCTTAGAAATGGCAACAATGAAAAAAATGAATTTACAGGACAAGTAGGTATCAATGGTTTTGAACTAGGCAATGAGGGTCCGATTGGAAAAAAAGGAGGTGCCTCTTACCTCATCAATTACCGATACAGCACCTTGCAGGTATTCGATTTATTGGGCATTCGCTTTGGCGTTTCGGGGGTTCCTTTGTATCAGGATATCTCCTTTAAGGTAAACCTTCCCACCACCAAAAAAGGAATTTTTTCGATTTGGGGCATTGGGGGGTCTAGCGTCATTGAATTACTAGAGAGCGAAAAAACGCAAGAAGACTGGGCCTTTACGGGGCAAGGAACCGACCTTTATTATGGTAGTAAAATGGGAGCTGCCGGCATTAACCATCTGTACTTCTTCAATGAAAAAACATCGGGAAAAATATCCCTTGCGGTGAGCGGAGCCAATTTTTCGGCAAGTGTTGATACCCTATCGGTCAGCGGAGAAAAGTTTGAAACCTTCAACAACAACTCAACAGACACGCAATGGCAACTTTCCTACTTGTTGAACAGTAAAATCAATGCAAAAAATTTGTTTCGGGCGGGGATTAACGGATATTTAACGGGGGTTGATTATTTGAATACACAATACTCCAGAAAATACCGGCAAATGGTTGATTTATTCAACCAACAAGGGAGCACCGTTTTTTATCGTGCTTTTGTTTCGTGGCAGAGGAGGTTTGGCAGCAGACTAATGCTGACCGGAGGCATCCACCATCAGTATTTGTGGCTCAATAAGTCTGTATCGGTAGAGCCCCGTTTGGGCATGAAATATATGCTAACGGAAAGTCAGTCGATTAATTTCGGTTATGGAGAACACAGTCAGATGCATCCCTTTGTATATTACTTTCTGGAATCTTATAATCGTCAGGAAAACCAATACAGTCAAACCAACCTTGGCCTGGATTTTTTAAGGGCAAGGCATTGGATTTTGGGCTACGACAAAGTGTTTGGAGAAAATTATCGGATTAAATCGGAAGCCTATTATCAACACCTTTACAATGTGCCCGTAGAAGGAAACAAGCAGAGTGTTTATTCCATCCTAAATTCTGGCAGAGATATTGGCAACCTTGATTTAGCAGACAGTTTAAGCAACAATGGAAAGGGAAGAAACTACGGTTGGGAAATAACTTTGGAAAAATTTTTCTCTAATCATTTTTACTTTTTGGCCACTACTTCGATTTTCAGGAGCAAGTATAAAGGCAGTGATGGTGTGGAGCGAAATACAGCCTTTAACGGTGGCTATGTAGCGAATATCTTGGGAGGATATGAATTCGAGTTCAACAAAGGAAAGCAAAGTATTTCATTGGATATAAGAGTTACGCAAGCGGGTGGAAACCGTTACATTCCGGTGGATGTAGCTCAGTCTATCCAATTTCAGGCTGAAGTTTTCGATGAAGCGAGGGCCTTTGAAGAGCAGCTTCCTTATTACCAGCGAATTGATTTTAAAATCTCCACCCGAATCAATACAAAAAGAAATGCACATCATCTTTTTGTAAGTTTAGAGAATATTTTGAACAGAAAAAACGTACTTCGCCAATATTTTGATCCAAGAATTGCAGGAGTAAAAACCGAATATCAATTTGGTTTATTCCCTATTGGAGGATACAGAATTGAATTTTAACATGACAACACACCATTCCATCAACGCTTTAAGTCCGCTCGACGGGCGATATTTTTCACAAACCAACGTGCTTGCCAATTTCTTTTCTGAATCGGCTTTGCTGAAGTATCGCTTAAAAATTGAGATAGAATATCTGATAAATTTTTTGCCCTTGAGCGGTCAAAAAAAAGACGTGCTTACCGAGCAAGAGAAAAAAGAAATTCGCAACATTTACCTTGCGTTTTCGGATGCAGATGCAGCGCAAATAAAGGATATTGAAAAAAAAACCAACCATGATGTTAAGGCGGTAGAATATTTTTTAAGAGAAAAAGTGGCTGTAATTTGTCCGGACCTAAATCTCGAAATGATTCATTTTGGATTGACCTCACAAGACATCAACAATACAGCCTTTCCATTAATGATCAAAGATGCCATGGAGGCAATTTTATTACCTGCCATTGATCATATCAACCAACAACTTTTAGAAAGAGCAAAAGAATGGAAAGGCCTTGCTTTGCTTGCCCATACGCACGGACAGCCGGCAACCCCAACCAATCTGGGTAAAGAATTTATGGTATTCTGTGAGCGTTTAAGCAAGCAAATTGAGCAAATAAAAAACACAGGATATGAAGGAAAATTTGGGGGAGCCTCAGGGAATTTCAATGCGCACAAAATTGCCTATCCTAAGCATAACTGGGTAGAATTTGGTAATACCTTTTTGAAAAACCTTGGGTTAAACCGACAGCAATTTACCACCCAAATTGAACATTACGATAACCTTGCGCAATTGCTGGATGGGTTAAAAAGAATAAGTACCATTTTGATGGATTTATGTCGCGATTGCTGGATGTATATTTCCATGAATTATTTTATTCAAAAAACCAAAGAAGGAGAAGTGGGTTCATCAGCCATGCCGCACAAAGTGAATCCGATTGATTTCGAAAATGCGGAAGGAAATTTGGGTATTTGCATAGCGCTGTTGGAGCATCTTTCTGCCAAACTTCCCATCTCTAGGTTACAAAGAGATTTAACAGACAGTACGGTTCTGCGCAACATAGGTGTTCCTTTGGGCCATTTGCTGATTGCCTTAAAATCTGTTGAAAAAGGGCTGGGAAAACTGGTTCCAAATGAAGATCGCATCCGCCTTGATCTGGAAAATAATTGGGCCATTGTAGCCGAGGCCATCCAAACTATTTTACGGAGAGAAAATTTTGAACACCCCTATGAAGCATTGCGAAAATTCAGCAGGGGTAACCGCATGCTCAACCGCGAAAGCATGAATGAATTTATTGAGCAATTATCG
>JBILVQ010000135.1:0-8255 GCA_044370375.1 Bacteroidia bacterium | reverse complement strand
GGTGGTCAAAGACAAAGGGTAGCCATTGCAAGGGCGCTTGTTAATAATCCCTCTATCATTCTTGCCGATGAGCCAACCGGAAATCTTGATTCAAAAACTTCCTGGGAAATTATGGGATTGTTTGAGGAAATTCACCGCAAAGGAAACACCATTATTGTGGTTACACACGAAGAGGATATTGCTCGCTATGCTCACCGTATTATCCGATTAAAAGACGGACTGGTTGAATCAGATGAGAAAAACAGCCAGATAACTACCGTAAACCCGCAGTAAGTTTTTAACTCGTTTTTTTTTAAGTCCAAATCCTAAACAATTGGTTTTGGGCTCATGCATCCAAGGGTCGTTCAATGGCCTATGGATGTAACCTTTCATCATTTTTTAATTTCCAGGCAGTGGGAGAGGGTTTTTGCCTTTGAAATCAGTCATTTTTTTGATGATTTCTAAGGGTTAATACTCAAATTTTCAATAAATTTACCCCTCCTTATGAAAAAGCAAAATTTTACATTTTCTCCTGTTTTTTGGTTGCTGTCGGCATTGGTATTGTTTACCGGCCAATGGTCTATTGCACAAAGAGGCAAAGATGGTCCAAGAACCATTTCGGCCATCAATACGGTGGTGAACGAATACACCCTTCTAACTGCAGATGCCTTTGCCGGAAATAATACACTGAGTGTAAACAATTCAAACCTGAATTTAAATTCCAGGTTTTCGGCCCCCCTTGCGGCAGGCGATTTGCTTTTGCTTATTCAACTTCAGGGTGCAGAGCTTTTTTTTGGTGCGGTGTTTCCCGATGGAAATGGCAACAGTATAGGCTATCCTAAAGACAGTACCTGGGGGTCTGTTTTGAATTACAACAATTGCGGTAATTATGAACTTGCAGAGGTAAGTGCTGTTCCCAATGCCACCTCCATAACTTTGTCCTGTGCTTTAAAGAATAATTATACTTCTTCAGGAAAAGTTTTGGTGGTAAGGGTTCCAAGATACACCACTTTAACTGTAAATGCCGGAGCTTCGGTAACCTGCGATATCTGGAATGGAACCATTGGTGGCGTATTGGCCATTGAGGTAGATGAAGAAACAATTAACAATGGTTCCATCAGTGTCAATGGGCGCGGTTTCCGCGGCGGGGTGCTCGATAACCAATCGGGATTTGGTTCCAATGATGTAAGTACCGATAACGCTAGTTTTGGTGCCGAAAAGGGAGAAAGTATTGCAGGTTTTCAAAATGACTATAACATTGCCGGAGGTCGCTATTGTAAAGGCGCTGCGGCTAATGGTGGCGGCGGAGGAAATATGCACAACGGTGGTGGAGGTGGCGGAGGAAACGGAGGTGACCCCTTGCTTTGGCGTGCCGTAGGAAATCCTTCCAATGCCGTTGCCGGTTGGACCACTGCATGGAATTTAGAGTTTTCCGGACTTGCAGCGATTACCTCTTCAGGTGGAGGGCGTGGAGGTTATACCGCCAGCAACAGCAACCAAAATGCCTTAACCACCCGACCCGGGAATTCAGCTTGGGGAGGAGATAACCGTGGTCCTCATGGCGGTTATGGTGGACGGCCTCTCGATTATTCAGGAGGAAAAGTTTTTATGGCTGGTGGTGGTGGGGCAGGTGATTCCAACAATGGTTTTGGTGGTGCCGGTGGTCGAGGTGGTGGTTTGATTTATTTGATACAATACGATGAAATGACCGGTTCAGGAACCATTAGCGCAGATGGTGCCAATGGTGCCAATGCCTCGGGCACTCCATCCATCAATGGGGTAGCGGGACAGGACGGTGCCGGTGGTGGTGGTGCCGGTGGTACCATTTTGATTAGCAATAGCAGCGGTATTTCCGGTGTACAGCTTTCTGCCAATGGAGGGCAGGGTGGTAATCAGGATCTTTCACGCGGAATTTTAGGTCCATCTCCAATCAACGAAGCGCAAGGCCCGGGAGGCGGCGGGGGCGGAGGTTATATAAATTGCTCTTTTGCTGCAAGCACTTCTATTTTAGGTGGCGCCAACGGAACTACCGATTCTGATGCCTTGACCGAATTCCCTCCGAATGGAGCCACGTTTGGCGGTGCAGGTCAATCCCTGGTTAATTTTCCCTTCTTTGATATTGATGTTGAGGATGATTCTGTTTGTGTAGGTGGAAGCGTAACAATCAATGCCTCTGTAGTAGGAACCCCTCCTGTTGGTTTTGTTCTTGAATGGTATGATGCCCCAGTGAATGGAAATTTACTTTTTACCGGAAGTTCTTTTACTACTCCCGTTTTGAATAGTACAACGTCCTATTTTGTGGGTTCTTGTCCCGGGCATTTCCGCAAGGAGGTTGAAATTACTGTTACTCCCCCTGTTTCAGCAGCAGTGGCCGGTTCAGATCAAACCAGTTGCGTTGGTAATGCTGCCATGGCGGCTACCTTTCCACTCGTTGGTAATGGTACATGGTCGCTGGTGAGTGGAACTGCAACCATCATCGACCCATCCTCAGCCGTGAGCTTAATTGATTTAACAAATCCCGGAACTGTAGTATTACAGTGGACCGTTTCTTCCCCGGGCTGCACGCCATCCAGCGATCAGGTAACACTTACTGTTCAGGCTCCACCCACCGCTGCCAATGCCGGTCCTGATCAAATAATTTGTTTTAATAATACAAGTCTTGATGCCAGTGTTCCGCTCGTTGGAGCCGGGCAGTGGACCCTTGTTAGTGGAACGGCTACCATTACGAATCCGAGTTTACCCAATTCAACCATCACTTCTGTTGGTGCAGCCGGTGCTGTGCTGGAATGGACCACCAGCAACGGTGTTTGTCCTAATTCCACCGACCAGGTGCAAATTACCTTGAGTCCAGGAGTAACTGCGGCAGTGGCAGGAAACGACCAAACAGTTTGTACAGGTACCTTTTCTCTTGGTGGAAATACTCCTACCAATGGTTCCGGTAACTGGTCAGTGATTTCGGGTGCGGCTACCTTGGTGGATCCAACTTTGCCCAATTCGGACATTGTCCTAAATGCCCCCGGCACGGTTGTATTGGAATGGACCATTGCCCTTGCCGGTTGTCCTTCTTCTTCCGATCAGGTTACCTTAACAGTACTCCCTGCACCGGACGTTGCCATTGCGGGGAATGATCAAAGCACCTGCAATGCTGCGGTTGTCTTGTCGGCCAACACTCCAGTTACCGGTTCAGGCAGTTGGACCATTGTTTCGGGTAGTGCTACACTCGCTGATCCCAATGACTCTCAAAGCGCGTTAAATGCCATCATCGGTTCATCGGTTACCCTCGTATGGACGACCAGCAACAGCATTTGCCCAGTTTCAACCGATACAATCGTTGTTTTTTCAAATCCGTCTATTAGTATTGCGGATGCAGGTAGCGACCAAACCGTTTGCGCTGATACCATTTCGCTTGCAGCTGTTGAACCCCTTTTGGGCACCGGAACTTGGACGGTGATTAGCGGTACCGCCAATATTCTTTCACCTAATGTTTTTAATTCGGACATTGTCCTAAATACACCCGGATCTGTTACCATTGAATGGACTGTGAGTGGAAATGGTTGTCCGAGTAACAGTGATCAAGTAGTCTATATTGTTCAGCCATCGCCAACCCAGAGTAATGCCGGTATAGACCAGATTATTTGCGGATCTAGCTCACAACTAGGTGGTAACCTTGCGGTGGTTGGTACAGGGATTTGGGCCCTTGTTTCGGGTACGGGCATTTTGGCCGATCCCAATGATCCGCTTAGCAATGTGAGTGGATTAGGACAAGGTACTAATCAGTTTTCTTGGACCATTGACAATGGAATTTGTCCGCCATCCGTTTCAGTGGTTACCATCGATGCTTCTTTGCCTACAGGCGCTTCAGCGGCCGGGGCAGATCAAGTAATTTGTGGAACCCAAACGCAATTGCAGGGAAATTTGCCCATCGTTGGAAGTGGTTTATGGACCCTTGTTTCAGGAAATGCTAATATTCAGAATCCTTCCGATCCTGCAAGTATCATAGATAATTTGCAAGCAGGTAATATTGTTCTTCAGTGGACCTTACAAAATGGTTCTTGTCCGCCCGAAACAGATCAGGTTCAAATCACAGTGAATGCTCCCTTGCCACCAGCCAATGCAGGCTCAGATCAAAGTATTTGTGGCAACAGTGCTTTACTGTCTGCGGTTTTACCTGCTTCTCTGAATGGCTCATGGACTTTGGTTTCAGGGAACGGAACTTTTGCTGATCCCAATGATCCCAACACTAGCATTCAATTTACCCAAGAAGGAACCACGGTTCTTTCTTGGTCGGTTACAGATGGTGTTTGCCCTCCGGTTGTTGACCAGGTTTCTATCGTTCATGTGGAACCTCCTGCAACTCCTTCGGCCGGGGCTGATGCTGTTACCTGTGAATCTTCCTACACTTTACAAGCGGTTTCTTCGGATGCCGGATTGTGGACCATCGTTTCAGGTAACGGTATTTTGGATGTAGCGGCCCTTCCCAATGCAACGTTAACGGCATCACCGGGAAGCGAAGTAGTTTGCCGTTGGACCGTAGGCGAAGCACCTTGTCCTGCCTTATTTGATGAGGTTACTATTCGCTTTGGTGGTGGTGGTTTGGTAGCAGAGGGTGGACCGGATTTAACCATTAAAGCCGGAGAACAAATTGCTCTTCAATCTAATGCTTCCGGAAACATTCAATGGTCTCCCGTTGTTGGATTATCGTGCATAGATTGTTCGGCTCCTATGGCTAATCCACTTGAAACCACCCTTTACAGGGTTACAGTTACCGATGCAGATGGTTGTACCGCAACCGATTCTGTATTGGTCAATGTAGAGGCGGTTATATCCATTTTCATCCCTACAGGATTCAGTCCGAATGGTGATGGAGCCAATGATGTTTTCAGGGTTTTGGGGTTAGGCATCAATTCGGTGCAATTGAGCATCTATGATAGAATGGGAGAAAATGTTTTTAACATCACCGAGCCTGCCGCTAATTGGGATGGAACATTTAGAGGAAAGAAAGTTAATCCGGGTGTTTATTATTACCATGGTGAAGTTGGAACAGTTGATGGAAAAACAGAAATTGTTCAAGGAGAAGTTACCTTAACCTATTAGTGAATGAGGAATGAGATTAACATAGCAGCAGGTATTCAAAAAGTATTTTGGTTGCTGTTGTTATGTTGTAACTCCCTTTTTGCGCAAACTGATTATTATAAGTCGCCCGTTGACTCCAATGCGTTAAAGCGCTACAACGATGCATTGAAGATGATTCGCGAGGGAAAAGAAAAGCAGGGATTAAAAATATTAAAAAAGTTTTCTGATCGCGAAAGAACCTTTTACCAGGCCCACATGACCCTTGGTTATTTTTATCAGGAGCGTAAGGATGTGCCGGCTGCCATTGAATATTTTAATCGCGCCCTTGTTGCTTACCCAACATCGGCCATCGCGTTTTTTAATCGCGGCAATTGTTATTTAAAGCAAAAAAAATACAACCTTGCCGTAGGCGATTTTAATCAGGCGATTCGGCATGATTCCTTATTGTTTGCTGCTTATAATAATCTTGCTGTTACCCGTTTAATGAATCAGGGTGGGGGGCAATTGCGCGAATCTGAATTGGAGTTGGCCAAAGAAAATCTAAAAAAATTTGAAAGTATAAAGCCGCTTACAGATCCTGCAATGATTATGAATTTGGGCGTCATCTATCTTCACCTTTTTGCTTTCAAAGAAGCCATTCCCTACTTTGATCGGGCTGCTGCCATTGACTCACTTTCGGGGAAACCTTATTATTACAGGGGCTTGTGCTATTATTATTTGAGGAATTATACAGAGGCGCGTTCAAATTTTGTACAAAGTTATGAAGCAGGTTTTAACAAAGAACAAGCCAGGGAATTCATTAATTTTATTGATTACATCTTCGAAAAACTCACCGGAGTCAATAAAAAACCTTAATTCATTAATGTGAAGTTTACTGCCATCATTCCTGCAAGATATGCCTCGTCCCGTTTTCCGGGAAAGCCTTTGGTGCTTATCAACGGGCAAACAATGATATCAAGAGTTTATCATCAGGCCCGTAAAGCGGCTCACATAAGCGATGTTGTTGTGGCCACCGATGATGAAAGAATTTTTCAGCATTGCATCGATATTCGTGCAAAAGTAATAATGACCTCTTCAGGGCATCCTTCTGGAACTGACCGTTGCCATGAGGTAGCAGAAATTTTAGGCCTAGATGATGCAGATGTTGTAATCAACGTTCAGGGCGATGAGCCCTATATTGCTCCGATGCAAATTGATGCCTTATGTGATTTGTTTCTTTCTGGAGACCTCCAAATTGGAACCCTGGTGCGAAAAGTGCTTTCGGAGGATGAATTAATGAGTTCTTCCATCCCGAAAGTGGTGTTGGATAATCAATCCAGGGCTTTGTATTTTAGTCGTTATCCGATTCCATTTTTGCAGGCATCAGCCGGAGCCTCTCCTTTGGGTAAGCATTCCTTTTACAGGCATATTGGAATGTATGGATATAAAGTGGCAACCCTAAAAGCCATTGCCGGTCTGCAACCATCCTCGCTCGAAATAGCAGAGTCTTTAGAACAATTGCGCTGGTTGGAGAATGGTTTTGCCATTCATACTGCACTTACCGACCTACCTTCCTATGCGGTAGATACTCCTGAAGATTTGGAGCGCCTTCCGCAAAACTAACAAGGTAACAGACAGAACGTTAGACTTTTCCTCAAAAATCAAAGAATGACTTTTCTTTTTTACTTGCTATTTTTGTAGGAATGAGGGATTTGGGACTTTATATCAGTGAGTTGTTGCATGGGCATGATTGTGTTATTGTGCCCGGTTTTGGTGGTGTTTTGGCCAATTATAGACCGGCTTCTATTCATCCCACGCAACATCTTTTTCATCCCCCTTCTAAACGCCTGGTTTTTAACCGAAGTTTAACCGGAAATGATGGCTTATTGGCCAATCACATTGCTTCCATTGAACAGGTAAAATACAAAACAGCCCTTGATTTTATTGAGAAAGAAGTGAACAAGATGGTTCAGCAACTTCAATCCGGGGAAAAAGTTCAATGGAAGAATATTGGCGTCCTCCAATTGGATGTAGAAAAGAATATTCAATTTCATCCTGCCGATACAGTCAATTATTTGTCCGATTCCTTCGGACTGCATGAGTTTCAGGTTCCGCTTATCCTTCGTGAAAGCGTTTATCAGCGGCCCTTACAGCAAACCATGAGGCCGGCCATTCCTTTGGTCAAACCACAACGAAAAAGAACAGGCAAAAGGGTTTTGTTAATCATGGCTGCCATTCCCGTTTTGGCAGGGTTGGCCTATTTGCCCTTTGCCGGAAAGGAAGTACAATTGGCCAGATTGGATTTGTTCCAATCGGCTCATGAGCCTGCTGCAGGTCAAAAATTTGTTCCAGGAAACCATTCTTTTAAAATGGAGGCCATGGATTTGGTTTCCTCTACAGAGGATTTACCCATCAGCCTTGATTTTAGTGATGGCGCTTTGCAACCGATTTTGTTAGATTTCTCTGTTAGAGAAACAACAGCGGTTAAAGAGTCTGCTGTGGTTTCAGTGGCACAAAATGCCCTATCGGGCCAATATGAAGTAGTAGCCGGTTGTTTTTCCTCTGAACAAAATGCCTTGAATCAGGTTGCCAAGCTAAAAGCCAAGAATTTTGACGCCAGAATCATTGGAAAGGGAAGCAATGGTTTAATTAGGGTTAGTGCCGGAATTGCCGGAAATTATGCCGAGGCCGGAAACATGATTTTAAATCTTGAAAAAGTAGGGGAGTCTGCCTGGCCATTGGAGGTAAAATAAAAATTTTGAATTTTTTTTTCTTTTGCTGTAACTTTCTGCTTACTGAATCGTCATGTCTATGATTTAGCCCTTTCATGACCGCTGCTGAGTATAATTTGTGTGTTGATCAGTTTTCTGACGGAATTTTCAGGTTTATACTGAAAAACCTCAGAGACCGTGATCGTGCGCAGGATGTAGTTCAGGAAACCTTCGAAAAACTTTGGGTAAAAGTGAACAGCGTTCCTTTTGAAAAAGCTAAATCCTATTTGTTTACTGCTGCCTACCAAACCATGATTGATTTTATCAGAAAGGACAAAAGATTAGAAACCGGGCATGACCTTAGTCGTAAGGAGACTTCCGGCTATCAAATGTCTTCACCCGATTTGAAAAAATTATTGGAGGAGGCTTTAAATCGTTTGCCGGAAATACAACGTTCGGTCATTTTATTAAGAGATTATGAAGGGTATGCCTATGAGGAAATTGGTCAAATTA
>JBILVQ010000134.1:0-8277 GCA_044370375.1 Bacteroidia bacterium | reverse complement strand
TTTGAATTGAGCGAAGAAGACCTAGGATTTGCAAATAATTGAGCACAAATAATCATAATCACGTTCGTCAGAATGTTTTTGTCCCATTCCTCATGAATCAAACGACTCATAAAAAGGATATATCCAAGATTTACCTGCGGAGAATAAATTACTAATTGCTGTATTTTTGCGGAGAATGAAGCAGTTTTACGAGACTTACAAGGATTCTCCAAAACTCTCAACAGTGTTGAGAGAAATTAATTGGTCGTATAATTTTGCAATATTTTTGAACAAATATAAAATAACCGGGCTTCGGACGAAGAACAGATCGGCACATAAAATTTAGCCTCGCATCTCCAAAAGCCCCTCCCCTATGCTCTTTGGCTTAGAGAGTCTTTTCTTTTCTACTCGGTGTTAACTAATACCTAAAAAGAAGCGAATTCAAACCCCTCAGGCTCCCCAAAAAACCTTTCTACGGCTTTCAGGCCTCAGATTGCTATCGGAGCTTCAATGGCTATCAGGAAACCATGGAAATAATTTTTCAATATTAAATTTGAAAGGTGCATGCTTTGTAGTATTTTTGAAGAAGGGATGAATTAAGGACTTTGGGTGGTTATATACCCGTCTGCCTTAGCCTTTATTCCAGAAAATCGACACCATGAACTTCAACGAAAATAATTTCAAACTGTTTAACAAAACTGAATTAAGAGAATCTTCAATTGAACTTCTTAACTATTTCCGAAAAGTCGAAAGTACTTTTTATTCTGAAAATTCTAAATTTCAGTGCTATGTAAATTGTGTATTCCGTTTAAAATATCAAAACCTATGGTAAACTACAAGAAGTACTTTGACATAGAAATCTTTGAAGGAAAAATTTCAAAGCATCAATATCCCTGGCACTTTCACGATAGCTATACATTCATCGAGGTTGAAAAGGGATCTGTCTTTTACGAGTTAAAAGACCAAAGCATACAAATTTGTGAAACCGAAATGCTAATCCTAGAACCCTTTAAAGTTCACAGAAATGCTATCTCTGAAACTACCATTTATAAAGCCTTTTTTATTCCACCGGAATATTTTCTGCGAAATGACGGAAAAATAATTTTGACGCAGAAAGTTATTAATCCCGAAGAAGTTTTCCACCTTAACAATTTACTCAACAATATAAATCATAAAAACAGTAAGGAAGAAATAGAAGAATTGGTTAGTGAAATTGTCGAATCACTTTGTCTGCCAATAGCAGAACAAATTAGCGAACTAAAAACTTCAATGAATATTTTACCCGAATTAAAGCATGATTTAACGATTGATGAGCTCGCTAAAGAAGCCAATTTGAGCAAGTTTCATTTCCAGCGAAAATTCAAAAAAGAATGTGGATTAACCATTGGTCAGCTAAAACAACAAGAGAAAACTATTAAGGCAAAGGGTCTACTAGAAAATGGCAAACAATCAACCGATGTAGCTTATGAATTAGGTTTTTTTGATCAAAGTCATTTTATAAAGTATTTTAAAAAAATGTGGGCTATTACACCCAAGAATTTTAAATAGAGCATTTTTTTACTATTTTCCGCCTACACCTTTCAATACCTTTGTTCAACAAATGAACTAAATTTTTGACTCATACCATCAAAAGCCGGAACATGTTGATTGACATCAAACCAATAAATATCATGGAGAAGTTCTCCATGTTTGACAAGCATTGGACACCTCACATTATTGGAGAACTCAATGGACAATATGTGAAACTTTGCAAACTCAAAAATGACTTTGTTTGGCATAGTCATGAAAATGAAGATGAACTTTTTATGGTGTTCAAAGGTACACTCCTGATGGACTTTAGAGATGGCCAAACAATAGAAGTAAAGGAAGGAGAAATCCTAATCGTTCCAAAAGGTGTTGAACATCGACCGCACACCAACGGAGAAATTGTACTCAACCTCCTTTTCGAGCCTAAAACAACTTTACACACTGGTAAGGTAGTTGACAAAATGACTGTCAAGGATTTGGATTGGATTTAAACATATTACCACAACCAACTTCCTTCCTAATTTTCTTCACAACAGTGATCTCTAAATTCCTTTGCTTTATCCGGCAAAACTTAAATTGAAAGAAATGATAAACTATAACGACAAGAAATTCAGACCGATTAGCAATACCGAAAACGGAGAAACTTCTAGCGATACGCTTTTTCATTACAAGCAAATCGGAAATATGCTAACATCGGAATATTCAGGCGGAAAGATAAAATATGGACATCTAATTGGTTTGGTTGACCCTTTAGGAAATATCGAAATGTGTTATCACCAAGTAAATGAAAAAGACGAATTGATGACAGGAATTTGCATTTCAAAACCAGAAATTCTTGAAAATGGAAAAATCCGTCTTCACGAATATTGGCAATGGACTTCGGGAGATCAGTCAAAAGAAACATCAATAATTGAAGAACAATAACGAAAAATACAATGGAACACGAACACAACTATCAACTAACCGCGGTATGGACAGGAAACAAAGGTGACGGAACAAAAAATGTACGAACCTATGACCGTAGCCACACAGTTTCTATTCAAGGAAAACCTGAATTATTTCTAACAACAGACAATCCTGCTGTTGGCGACAAATCAAAATTAAATCCCGAGGATTTATTGCTGACGGCTATTTCATCCTGCCATATGCTTTCCTACTTGTATGTATGTGCAATGGAAGGAATTGTAATCACCGCCTATACCGACAATGCCGCCGGTATCATGATAGAAAAGGCAGCTGGTGGCGGAAGCTTCAAAGAGGTAACGTTGAACCCTATCTTTCATGTAGCAAACGAAAGAATGGCAGAAAGAGCCATCGAATTGCATCACAAAGCCCACGAAATATGTTATATCGCCAACTCTGTGAATTTTGAAGTAAAATGCAACCCAATCTGCAAGGTAGAAAATTAAATGAAAATTTGTATTGCACAATCAAAACCCATCAAGGGGAATATTTCAGCCAATATTGAAGCTCACAAAACATTTATTAAGCTTGCTTTGACATTAAATGCGGAAGCCATTTTCTTTCCTGAACTTTCTTTAACAGGATATGAACCTGAACTTGCTCGGGAATTGGCTACAAATCAGAATGACCATCGTTTAGACATTTTTCAAGAAATTAGCGACAAAAACAATATCATGATCGGGCTTGGATTGCCTATTGCTACTGATTCGCAAATCCAAATTAGCATGATAATTTTTGAGCCAAACCAACCAAGACAAACCTATTCAAAACAACAACTACATTCAGACGAATTTCCATTTTTTGAGAAGGGAGTTAAACAATTAATCATCAAAACGAAGGATAAAAATATCGCACCGGCAATTTGTTACGAAAGTTTACAACCTAACCATGCTGAAAATGCATTTAAATTGGGTGCTGATGTTTATTTGGCAAGCGTAGCAAAACCAGCAAAGGGTATAAAAAATGCTTTTAACCATTACCCCAATATAGCAAAACAATACGCAATGCCTGTATTAATGGCTAACTGCGTAGGTTTCTGCGACAATTTTTTAAGTGTTGGTAATAGTTCGGTTTGGACTAAAGCTGGAGAATTGGTTGGGCAATTGGATGACAAAACAGAAGGGATATTATTTTTTGATACAGAAACCGAAGTAATCGTTTCAAGAACTTTAAACAGCAACAAAGCACAAAATTAATGTTAGAAATAAGACAGTGCTGTGAATACTGTGGCAAAGGTTTGCCAAACCACTCCAATGAGGCAATGATTTGCACTTATGAATGTACATTTTGTTTTCATTGTGTGGAAAATATTCTAGAAAATGTTTGTCCTAATTGTGGTGGTGGCTTTGAAAAAAGACCGACACGACCAAATTCGCAATTAGGCAAATTTCCACTCAGAAATGATAAGGTTTTTAGACCGATAGAATTTAATAAATTTTTGGAGACCAATAAGCATATTGACCCAAGAAAAAGATGATATATTGACCAAACAACATCAAAAAAGTAAATGACGATTGAAAGATAAACAACCACCAAAACAGGTAGCCTTTTTGTAGAGATTTATTTTTATTCATTCTTTTAGATCGGGCTTCAATTGAACTGTCAAAAAGCATCATTTCCAAAAAAATCAATACATTTGGTTGTATAAAATAAAATCATGAGCCCAACAGCAAAAAATGCATTAGCCGTTATAGGAGGTATTGTCCTTGGTAGTATGGTCAATATGGGAATAATCAGCATGAGTGGTTCTATTATTCCACCGCCCGAGGGAGCTGATTTAACCACCATGGACGGCTTAAAGGCAAGCATGCATTTGTTTGGACCCAAGAATTTTATTTTCCCCTTTTTAGCCCACGCGTTGGGTACTTTGATGGGGGCCATCATCGTTGCCAGATTTGCGGCCACCAAACATTTCCGTTTGGCCATGGTGGTTGGAGCCATCTTTTTTGTGGGTGGATTAACCAATGTTTTTATGTTGCCTTCGCCCATGTGGTTTAATGTATTGGACCTTGCAGGTGCTTACTTCCCGATGGCTTTTTTGGGTGCAAAGTTTTTTGGGCCTAGAGGTTAAGCCCTTTTTCGGAAGAAAAAATAAAGCTTGCCATGGCTTATAGGATTTGATGAAAAGGATACGAATATAAATACCTTGCTGCCTCGGATTGAAATCCAAGGCTCAAACATCGGCCGTCCCTACAGGACTGCGAGGGACCAATGTGACATGTCTTTTATTTTTCAGATGGCTGGCGCTTGAGATTGCCGTTAACTTGGGCGCAGTATAAGAATTTCGTTTATATCACCCGTACCGGGTTGCATTCATCTTGGTTGATTTTGGTTAGGAAGATATCACCCGTACCGGGTTAAGTAAAGTGCTAAATTCAACATCGTTAAGCCCTCTGTGTTTTTTTGCTCTGTGGGCTCTGTGGTTAAGAGGTGTGCTTAAAATGCCCTATAGCCTCGGATTGAAATCCAAGGCTCAAACATCGGCCGTCCCTACAGGACTGCCATTGCTCAAGGCCATGGAGAATACAAATAGTACTAACACCATTTCCAAAACAGTTGCAAAGAAAATACAACACGAAGTCAAAAAAAAACAACGTCCTAATCCTCCCCTCCTACCAAAGAAAAAGCCCCGCTAAAGCGAGGCTAATTCCGACTCAAACACTATATCGTCTAACTTTTAAAAATCTTCAGCCAATTGGCCAACTGACTTTTTAAATCTTTCCTATGCACAATTTTATCTAAAAAACCATGCTCTAAAACAAACTCAGCAGTCTGAAAACCCTTCGGCAAATCCTTGCCAATGGTTTCCTTCACCACCCGTGGACCGGCAAATCCAATCAAGGAACCGGGTTCAGCAATATTCAAATCGCCCAACATGGCATAAGATGCGGTTACACCACCGGTGGTTGGATCAGTGAGCAGGCTAATATATGGAATTTTTTCTTCCGCCAAACGCATCAACATGACCGATGTTTTAGCCATTTGCATCAAAGAAAAAGCAGCCTCCATCATCCGGGCACCACCCGATTTTGAAATAATGAGCAAGGGCATTCTGCGTTCAATACAATACTGAATGGCGCGGGCAATCTTCTCCCCCACCACAGAACCCATCGATCCGCCAATGAAAGAAAAATCCATACAAGCAACCATTAAATCATGTCCGTCCACCTTACCATGCGCAGTGCGGATGGCATCGTGCAAACCGGTTTTCTTGATAGAATCTGTTAAACGAGCTTCATAAGCCTTGGTATCCGTGAAATGGAGCGGATCACCACTTACCAATGTGGCGTTGATTTCGGTAAACTGTTGCTCATCAAACAAGATAGAAAAATACTCCATAGAGCCAATCTTGTGATGGTAACTGCAAGTAGGACAAACATAATTACTCTGCACGTGATCTTCGGCAGTAATGATGCTTTTGCACGAAGGACATTTAATCCACAAGCCCTCCGGAGTTTCTTTTTTCTCGCGGGTTGAAGTGGTAATTCCTTCCTTTATTCGTTTAAACCAACTCATTGTATAATTTTACTGCAACCTGCATTAAGCCAACTGAATACTGTTGTCAAGATAAACATCCTGCACGGCATTCAACAAAGCAATACCATCTTTCAACGGTTTCTGGAAAGCTTTTCTACCTAAAATAAGGCCCTGACCACCGGCACGCTTGTTAATCACAGCGGTTGAAACAGCCTCTGCCAAATCGGTGCTGCCTTTCGATTCTCCACCGGAGTTAATCAAACCAACGCGGCCCATATAACAATTAGCCACCATGTAACGGGTTAAATCAATCGGGTGATCGGTGGTTAACTCAGCATAAACTTTTGGATGTGTTTTACCAAAACCAATGGCATTGTAACCACCATTGTTCGTTGGTAATTTTTGCTTGATAATATCAGCTTTAATTGTTACACCAAGATGCGTGGCTTGCGATGAAATATCAGCAGCCGTGTGATAATCCACACCATCCTTCTTAAAGCCCGGGTTACGCAAATAACACCACAGAATGGTTGCCATTCCCAACTGATGCGCCAATTCAAAGGCCTCTGCAATTTCAACCAGTTGGCGCGATGACTCCTCAGAGCCAAAATAAATAGTAGCTCCAACCGCCACAGCGCCCATGTTCCAAGCATCCTCAACAGTACCAAAAAGCACCTGATCAAATTTATTGGGATAGGTTAAAAATTCATTGTGATTAATCTTCACCACAAAAGGAATTTTGTGCGCGTATTTACGAGCCACCGAAGAAAGCACCCCATACGTGGAAGCTACTGCATTGCAACCGCCCTCAATGGCCAATTTAACAATGTTTTCAGGGTCGAAATAAATCGGATTCGGAGCAAAAGATGCACCGGCAGAATGCTCAATTCCCTGGTCAACCGGCAAAATCGAAATAAAACCGGTGTTGGCCAAACGACCATGGCCGTACAATGCTTGCAAAGAGCGCAAAGTAGGCAGATTGCGATCGCCCGGGGCAAAACAACGATCTATAAAATCGGGCCCGGGATGATGAATCATGTTTTTGTCAATGGTTTTACACTGATGCTCAAGCAAATAGGCGGCATCTTGACCAAGAATTTCAGCTGTTTTTGACGACATATCTTAAAAAATGGAAGGCAAAGCTAAGAAATAAACCAATAAAAAGGAGCAGGAGCTTTTCAACATGTATAAAGCATTGAAAAACAAAAACTTGCACCAACTTTTAACAACCATCAACAAAGCAAAGGATAAGAAGAAGGGCGTTCCCGCCATGGCCCCGGCCTTGCCTTAAAAAGCTTGGCTCATCACCGGCCATGTCGGTCGGGCTTTTGCTGCAACCTTTTTAAACAAACACCTTCCAAAAAGCAGTCACCAAAAAACATTTTCAACAAGAATTTTTTCCTCAACGTTTAAAAAGGGTTTCCGCGCCAATCCCTAACGCGGGGAAAATTTATTAAGGCAAAAAGGAATTAGAAAGTGAGCCCTGTCAAAAAAAGAAAAAGGTTTCTAGTTTTCATCTAGGCAAAATTTTAAAACTTAATTCTAAAGTTCTCTTCTTAAAAAAAAACAAGAAAAGGCTTAGCAATTACTATTGTTTTTACTAGGCAAAAATGGCAGCCAATCGAATGAAAATGGAGTCTCAAAGCGGGTACAGAGTTTTTCATTTTGGTACCACGTTTTTTTTACATTTGTTCAAACCCAAATCCCATGAAAAAAATTATTCTCCTGCTCCTTCTTTTCTTTATTGGTTCAATACCGCTCGTCCTTGCGCAACCCGGTACCTGCGACAGCAATTTCTCAAGTGGCGGAGGCACCAATCTTCAAGTTTATGCTACCCAATTGCAAAGCGATGGAAAAATTATTGTTGCCGGTGCATTCAATCAATACAATGGCCTTCCCTTCAGCAAAATTGCACGCTTGCTTCCTGATGGCAGCCCTGATACCAGCTTTCAAACAGGCCAAGGCCCCAACCAAACCATCTATTCCTCCTGCCTTCAACCCGATGGAAAAATTATCATCGGTGGCGAATTCACAGAATATAGTGGCGTAACAAGAAATTTTCTGGCAAGACTTCATCCCGATGGCAGTCTCGACCAAAGCTTCCTTGCAACCGGCACTGGTCCTGACGACCGGGTGGCAACCATCACCCTGCAACCGGATGGCAAAATGCTCATTGGTGGTTATTTCTCTTTCATTAATGGAATACCCCATAGCTATTTTTCACGCTTAAATTCGGATGGTACGGCTGATACCAGTTTCCATATCGGTGCCGGTGCTAACAACTGGGTGTATGCCACTGCCCTTCAGCCCGATGGAAAAATTTTGGTGGCC
>JBILVQ010000133.1:0-8351 GCA_044370375.1 Bacteroidia bacterium | reverse complement strand
TTTCATTTATGCTTTCACCTGCAATGGTCTTTCAATATGGTTGTCACACAATGGTTGGACAACTGGCAATTTGCGTTGTTTAGCAATAAACTGTCTTAATGAATGAATGAAAGACTTTAGCTTTCAAATGAAGTGGTTGTTTAACATTGGTTGTTGTCAAATTGTTATAGTTGCATTTTTTAGAATGGTTCACACTACAAAACATAAAGTGCTCTTTTATGAAATGAACCATAAAATTAAGATGCAAATTGGAGTTGGAGAAACGAACCCGTGCAATTGAAAATAACGATTTGCGTGCAGACGAAGGCCGCGAAACCGAAGCGCTGAACTGCAAACCTTTTACAAACCTAAAAGAAATATCTGAACTTTCAAATTATTTGTGTTAACGGTTTGCGGCTAAAGAAAGTTGGTGATTTCGGAGCACTAATCTGTATGCCAGCAATACACTTGATACGAAGCAAAAAGCTTTATTTAACCACTAAACCGCCAATTATTTATACCTGCATTTATCGGATGTGCTATTAGTATTATGCAATTGCTTCTACAAAATTCCTATCAATCTCTCCTTTATTATTTGCCTAAATTTTTCCTCGATGTGTGCAAGTAAATCTATCTTCACTAGTTCAAAAGTGCTAACGCTGATGTTTACTTTTCCGGCTTCACCAATTGATTCCATGCGTGAAGCCATGTTCACAGTATCGCCCCAGATATCGTAAGCGAATTTTTTACCCTTACGATACCGGCTAGCACAGCTCCCGTATGAACGCCAACAAAAACAATAATAATTGACCTTGCGCAAGCTCGCCTTGCACTTAATAAATACCTGTTAAAGTCGGCAAATATTGATTACTTGTGGCGCCAGGAATAGCAGTGTAAGAATAAAACCATTGATTGCCATCATTATAATTTGATATTAGTGTGTCGGCATCCTAGCTTAATATTAGCATGAAATTTCAAAAATTTCAGATAGATGAAGGAATAAAAACCCTAAGGTTTAAAATCACAATTACATGAATAAATAACAAGAAACTCAATTAATAAGATTGCGCAGGATATTATCCTTTACTTAGTATTATTGAAATCAATTGAATTTAGTTAAAGTTTTGAAACAGTGTTAATTTACAAGCTGAATTTATTTTTTCCCTTTCACAAAATACATTTTCATAGCAGCCATGTTTTTTACTTCACGCACACCTCTGGGCTCGCATTCAAATTTATTTTTTATGAGTTCATATGTTTGCTCACTGATATTTATTTCACCCACCTCTCCTGTTTGCTCCATACGAGCCGCAATATTTACCGTATCGCCCCAAATATCATAGGCAAATTTAGAGGTACCTACAATGCCCGCAATTAAATTACCAGTATGAATTCCAATGCGCATTTCCGGAAAATCCTTGTTTTGTTGTGCTGCTTTTTCCTTTTCTTTTTTCATCCAATCCATTATTTCAATTGATGCCTCAGTTATTCGTAGATAACTGTCATTACAGTTTGTTGGAACTCCAGATGCACACATATAGGCATCACCTATAGTTTTAATTTTCTCAATTTTAAACTTTTCAATTATCCTATCTAAACCACTAAAACAATAATCAAGCTCTTCAATTAATTTTTCAGCACTTAGCTTTTCAGCTAGCATTGAAAAACCTTTGATATCACAAAACATAACTGTTACTTCATCAAACTTTCTTGGAATTGCCTTGCCATTTTGTTTCAACTCTGAGGCCACTTCAATCGGCAAAATATTGAGTAATAATTTCTCTGATTTCTGTTTTTCTTTTTCCAATTGCTCTGTTCTTTCTTCAACTAATTTTTCGAGGTTGCTATACAACAATGCATTTTCAACAGATACACCAATTTGTCCTGCAATCATTTTTATCAATTCTGTGCGTTCATTAGTAAAAGCAGCCCTAGTAAAATCATTTGACAAATAAAGGATGCCAATTAATTCTGACTTATGAATTACAGGCAAGCACATGACTGACTTTTCATTTGAACCTTTAATTACTTCATCTTCGGAATATGGATAGTTAGATTGAGCATCTTCCAGTACTAATGCTGTTTCCGACTGTTTTACATAATTAAGAATTGAATTTGGTAATGACTGAAATGGTTCAGTAACATTATCCTCAAACACCGTTTGCTTTGAAGATTGCTTAGATTTCATTTCAATTTTTGTGATAAACTCGCGTTTTTCTTTCATCAAAAAAGATCCGAAGGTAGCTCCAGCATTTTCCATCGCAAAAGAAAGCAGTTTATGCATTAATTTATCCAATAAAATTTCTGAAGTAAGCGCCTGAGATAGTTTGATAATGGTGAGATAATCTAAGGAATAATTTCCTTGTTTTTGACTCGGTGATTCAGTTTTTGAGACCTCAATGGAAGTATTTCCAAAATAGTATTCTTTAACACCTTCCAATTCAAACTGCGAGAAACCTTCCATTAAACCCTTAAACCGTCCGTTAGCACTTTCCGCACTATGATTTTTAAGATGAAAAAAAAGCTTTAATTCAATCATTAATGCAGGCAGGTAAAACTGATTCTTTTTGGCTGCATCAATGCTTTTTTGATAGTCGCTTTGATTGAATTTATTTTCAATCAAGGTATTGTATTCGCTTTCAATAAATAATTTCATCCATCCTACATTGCCGTCATAAAGTTTTATGGCAATTTCAAGTTTCTTGATAACACTCTTATATATTTTCTTAACTGGTCCTAATTTTTTTTCATTTGATTTACTAAATAAATAAAATTCAGTGATGCAGTTGAGTGTATTCAAAAAAGGAAGAAAATAGTTGTTCATGAGCGAATCTGAAAAAGCCATTGCTTTTGAAAAAAATTCTTTCGCTTTGCTATAATCATTATACCAAAAAGCCAGCAATCCTTTCTGAAAAAATATACCAAGGTAATCAGCACCGCTTCTGTTTTTTAATAAGTTACTTAATTCAACTTCTTCATTTTCTAAAAGGGTATATCTATCATCATTATTGTGCATTAAATTTTTAAATGTTTGTAACCATGCAGCTACTCTGGGATATTGACTTTGACGATTATAAAGTTGAACGTATTTTAAAAGTTTTTCATGCTCTGTGATAAGCTTTGACATTGATTTTCCGAGTGTAAAATCATAGAACCCCGCCCAAAAATAATTGAACAAAGCATACTCTGTGTTGCCAGTCTCAAGGCCAATTTGGTAGTACATTTTATGATTTTTTGAGAGCTCAAATAATGGCTCCTTCCAATGCGCCAGAAATGCGCCATCAACAAAACCTGTGGCTGCATAATAACGTTGATCTTTGTACTGGTTCATCATTTCTAGTACTTGCTTACTCAATATATAAGCCCCTTCCTGATTATTAAGCACACCAGCAAGCATAATACCATAAGATGAATATGCCACCATAGATTCAGGTATATTTCCATATTTAGCACTTACCTGAACCATTTTAAATATCAATATTGGATAAGTTTCTATTTCACCAAAAAAGAATGCAAGTGCAGCTTCTTTCATTATCCTTGTAAGCGCAATAGCCTTATCATCCTCCATTTCTGGCATATTGCGAATTTCGTTCAATTTTTTTGCCGGTAATGCAATTTGCGTTTTTATAGCTTCAAAAATGATAGCAGTTTTACCAGCTTTAAAAGGTAATTTTATTTTATACTCCAACAATGCAATACGTGAATACTTGATGGCCTCTTGAAACTTATCATCTGCACAATAAATTCTTATAATATTTTCATAAACGCTTGCACGATCTATAATACTATAGTCATTGCTAAGGGCTATTTTTAAATTACCCTCAACTATTTCACCGTGGTTACTTATCAAAGCCGATTCTAAATACAAATTAAAAATATCGGCCTTTACAGTTGATTTATTGGTGATAGAGAAATACAAATTGAAATATTGAAAAGCCATTTCAAACGATGCTGCATTATATGACTTTTTCGCTGCAACAATCAACCATTTTTCAAGGAGCTCATTTCTACCATTTTTTACTGTAATTGATTTAGCAATAAGAAAATGATTCATGGTTTCATAAAACCAGTTATCGGAAACAGATGGCAATAATTGCATTCCTATTTTATAATGGAGTGCCGGACGCTCCTGCTGATCAATTTGAGCGTAAAGTGTTTGTTGTATTTTATCGTGTGAAAATTTAAAATTTATTTCAATATCAGATTGTGCATAAAAATCAGGAACAAATTTATAGTCAATTTTTTGGGGAATAATAAGATGATTTAGCACTGCTTTCCATAAGATGCTATGCAGCTCTGTTTGATTTTTGCCAATAATTAGCGCAAGTGTTTTTAAACTAAAACTAATACCAAAAGTAGCAGCGTAGCTCAAAGCATCAAAGGTTTCTGTGGGTAATGATTTTAATTTACTCAGCAAAATTCCTTTTGAGTTATCAAAAACATTCACTTCTTGTAAATCAGATTTATTCCACTCCCAAAAGCGTGCATTGAGATTATATACCAAACTTTTATTTTGATATAAATAATCCAAAATTTGATTGATTAAATATGGATTTCCCTCTGATTTAAAAAACACAAGAGATGCAAATTCATCTGAACTTTCTATTGGATTCTGTAACGTGTTTTCAATAATTTTTTCGCAATCATGGGCATTCATCTGGTTTAGGCAAATAGTTGAGCAAACCATGTTTTCAATGCTTTTATCCGCATCAATTCCATTAAAAAAACTTGTCAAGGGATGCAATACATCAATTTCATTTTGACGATAAGCAAGAACTATCATACAATAGCCAATTTCTTCATCACTCACAATACTCTTCATTAACTCAATTGAAGCTTCATCTACCCACTGACAATCATCTAAAAACAAAACAACAGGATGCTCAGCAGTAGCTATCACCTTTATCAAATTTCTAAACACAAAATGGAGCCTATTTTGCCATTCTTTACCAACCAATTCCGGCAATGGTGGTTGCTCTCCAATAATTTTTTTCCACTTGGGATTGGTTTCAATAATGACTTGAGAAAGACTGCTAAGCTTAGCGAGTATTTTGGAGCGCCATTTAACTAATGTTTCTTCGCTTTCAGATAGTATTAGGTCGGCTAATAAATTAATTGCCTTCGCAATAGCTGAATAAGGCGTATTTCGCTGAATGCTATCATATTTCCCGCTTAAAAAAATACCTTTGTTTTTTGTGAGAGGAACAAATGTTTGACGAATTAATGTGGTTTTGCCAATTCCACTAAAGCCGCTTAGGTTAAGTATTGCTTTTTTTCCTTGACAAGCAAGATCAAAATTATCTAGCAATATTTTTGTTTCTTTATCACGCCCAACCAAAGTTTGAGAAACGTTAAGCTTTGCGGGAATATCATTGGCGGCAATTTCAAAGTGATCTGAAGATTTTTTTTCCTTATAATTCAAAAAATATTTATTCAAATCGTAAATTAAACCTTGTAAAGAATGGTAACGATCTTCGGCATTTTTGCTCAATAATTTTTGAATAATTGAATCGAGTATTGTTGGAACGTCTCCATTCAAATCGCTCAATTTAGGAGGAGATTGCGCTAGATGAGCATAAACAATTTCTAAAGGATCAACAGCAATAAATGGCGTTTTTCCCGTAAGCATTTCAAAATAACATATTCCTAAACTATAGAAATCTGTGCGATAATCAACCAACCTATTCATACGGCCTGTTTGCTCAGGAGATATGTAAGGCAAATTATTATTTAAATCGAAATTCAAGTAATTACTAGATTCGCTTTGATTTATTTGGGTGCTAATTTCATAATCAATAATCGCAACATTTTTTGTTTGCGTATCAATGATGATGTTGCCTGCAGCTAGGTCTTTATGAATAATTTTTTTTAGATGTATTTGATATAGTACTTCGGCTATTTTAAGTGCGTAATCAATAAAAAAATCCAAGCCATAATTGCCTTTACTAACTAATTGTGATAGCGACTCTCCAACAATGTAATCTCTAACTAAAGAGGTTTGTCTATTGGCTACAAGTAATTCAGATTTACCAATATTCAATTCGTAATCTTCCATAATAGCAAACTCATTATGAAGTCCTGAAACATCATGCTGTTTGCTGATCTTTATTACTTTTGACTTGCCTGTACTCGCTTCATTTTTTTTATAAATGATGGAATTTTGGCTTTCGTAAATTACTTCTTCTAAACTATTTAAATCATTCATATTGCTGAGCTTTAAAAGTTAGGATAAACATTAACATCAAAAAATATTTGAACAATTTCACGATCTCCAAAAGGTAATTTAGCAATTACTTCATTATAATCATCCTTGATGTTTAATTTGTAGGGCAAATTATAATTAGCATCGTTATCTAACCAAGCAGAATGCAGTGTAAAACAGAAAATAATTTCATCGTTAAACATTTTGCAAATCGGCCCTTGTGCTATATTGGAAGCATCAAATAGCCAAAACTCTGCATGAAAAGCATCAGGCGCCTCAGGTGGATTTGCTACCTGCATTGAACAAAATATGTAGCCATCAAGCCCATAAGGCACGCCTTGTTTAGGTTGGTTTCGAGGTATAAATTGAAGACTTCTGTAATAAGTGGTCATATCTAATTGGTAATAATCTTCTGCTTTCATAGTGGCAGTATCTAGGCGCGTAAGACCACATGGAATTCCTTGCTTTGTGTAATTCAAAAAATCATTTACTTCAACAATTCTATTAGGATAATCTTTATACAAGTTAAAAATAAATTCGCTCAACATTCTCTGGTCTAAGCCATTCGAAACAAACCAAACATATTCGACTTCCTCAACCATTTTTGTGGGAGAAATCATATCACGATAAGTGTATAAACACATGTTCCATGTATTAGGACCAATATTTTGTTTTTCTAAATTTCCTGTGGAGTGATAGGTAGTTGAATTTGCTTCATCCAAGGACATGGTCTCTGCATTGATCACCCATTTGCCAAACCTACTCAAATCCATACTTCCAGCACAAAACAAACTTACCACATCAGGATTTACAGGATTGCCACTAATTTTTTCTGTATCATAAGGTCGCATCCATTCTGCTATACATAAAGCAGCATTATGAGTGCTGTACAAAGTAATTTGATTCTCTGGGTTTGCATAGTTTGCCGAATAATGAATCGTTTCAATCGGAATATTTTGTTTTAATTTATAGGCAGTAACTACACTATTTGTGCTTACCAAATCGCTACGTTTAACAATAAAAATAGTGGTAAATGCCTCCATAGGACTTGTTAAAATTTCGCGAGCGAATTTTTCGAACCAAGACCAATTGGTAAATAAACCATTAAACATTAAATCCATGGTAAACTTGAAAGAAGTATCTGACAAAACAATATAATCTTCGGTAAGGCCAGTTTGATGCATACATTGTTCTATCAAAATTTCATTTCCGTTTTCATCGTGCAATAACCATTTTTGCATCAATCCTTCACCATTCCATTTTACTAAAAAAACTTTTCCTTCTGCTTCACTCTGAGGTGCACTAATTTGAGGTTTTTCGAAACCTAGATGTTCATCTATGTTTTTAAAGAAACCTGTTACTTTATTGACAATGTTTTCAACACCCTTATTTTTTTCAATTTCGTCAATAAGGGCTTTAAGTTTACTTTCAAACAAGGAACCATTATTTTTTAAATGAAATAAAGTACGCTCTCCCACTAACATAGAGCTCATACTTCTAATAAAATTAACGCTAAAAAACTCTTTAGTAATAGCATCCCATGTAGGGTGTGCTGTAGTCATTACCATAGGAAAAGCCCATGGTAAATTCATTGCAATTCCATCAGTCCATTCTTGATTTGCACCAATAGGTGAAACTAATTGCAAGGAACTAGCATCAAGTAAAAACGGACGACCAACATCATAAGTAGCCACTAAAGAAGGATTGGATTCATTAAACTGAACAGGTATTACAGCTGTGTTTAACAAATTGCGCATACCAAGGAGCATTGAAATTCTTGATAAACCCCAATTGCTGAAACCAAATGCTTTATCCAAAACAGGGGCACCATTTCTTGAATGATAATCGGCATAATAACAAGGCGTTTTCATTAACCTTGTTTTTAATTGGGCAGTAATGCCATTAAACTTTACTTTTAACACCATGCCATCTCCATTCATTATTGGAGAACCATAATCTCCATCTGTTACAGGAAATGGAAGCCCGCCCGAATTTACCGAACCTACAGGATAGGTAAGGTATACCGCACCTTCAATGTCTGAAGGCAAATTGCCTTCAATAATTTGCAATTCAACATCAACTTCATTGCGTGTTGTGTAAAGTAGCGGATTTTGTGGTGTAGACATGGAGATTTTTTTAGTAAAAACTTAAAACACTTGATATCAATCAA
>JBILVQ010000132.1:0-8391 GCA_044370375.1 Bacteroidia bacterium | reverse complement strand
ACGATGAGAATAACCAGGAATCAGTGCCTGATTATATGGATGGTTTGTTAGGGGATAAAGGTGTCTATAGTTCTATTATTGACCTAAAGAAGTGGGATGATGCCCTTTATAACGGTTCCGTTATTCAAATGAAAACCCTTCAGTTGGCCATGAAACCCGCTAACAACGATATGATTGGAGGCCGTAACTATGGTTATGGCTGGAGGATTAAAATGTTGGCCGATAATACACCTGTTTATTATCACGGTGGATGGTGGAAAGGTTTTAATACCTTCTCCATGCGCAACCCTGCCGATAAAAGTGCCATCATTATTCTTAGCAATCATGTAAATGGCAGCTTTAACAACATTACCTCTTTTATTCCTGTATTTTATAATCAGAAGAAGGTAGCAGAGCCCGAAACTATTTAAGCTTTTTCATGCCCCTAAAAGTTTACCGTTCGTCCGCCGGGTCCGGTAAAACAACCACACTGGTTAATGAGTATCTCGAAATGCTCATGAAACCTGAAGGAAATTTTAAATCCATCCTGGCCATAACTTTCACCAATAAAGCTTCGGCCGAAATGAAGGAAAGGATTTTGGTCGTTCTCAATACCCTGGCCGATTGTCAGGATGAAAACAATCTGAATCCCGCTCTCCGCCAGCAAGTCAGCCAAATTTGTCATCAATATCATTGGCAATTTTCCGATATCCGCAGCAGGGCCGCCAAACAACTTACCCAAATTCTACACCAATACGGAAGCTTTGCTGTAAGCACCATCGATAAATTTACCCATCAAATCATCAGAAGCTTTGCTTTTGATTTAAGAGTGCCCTCCAATTTTGTAGTGGAAACAGATACTGATCTTGTTGTGAAAACCGCAGTAGATCAACTTATTGGACGCATTGGTGAGGATGCATTTATCACCAAATTGATGGTGGAGTTTATGCTCGAAAGAATTGAAGAGGAGAAAAGCGATCGCGTGCAAGACGACCTGGTGGTGCTCGGTAAACTGATGTACAACGAAAAGGGTCTGCCACTACTTCCCTTGCTCTCCGATTTGTCGGAAGAAGATTTTTTTAAGCTTCGTGATCAAATGAATGCCGCGTTTTTTTGTACAAAAAATGAATTCAGCACAAGGGCAGAAGCTATCCTAAAATTTGCTGCACAGGCCGGCCTCAATCCCAATGACTTTGCTTATGGAACCAAAGGTTTTTATGGTGCATTGCTCTCAATTGCCAAAGGTGACCCGGAAGGTTTTGATAAGAAAAGATTTTTGGATGCTGTTGAAAAGGCAGCCTTTTATGCCAAAGGCGCTGATAAAGAAACGAAAGAAAAATTTGCCGGAATCGAAAGTGTCTTGCAAGAGAAAATTTCTGATTTACATCGTTATTGGCTTTCAGAAAAGGAGCAGTTTTTTTCTTTGAAAATCATTATTCGCAATTTTTATTCGCTGGCCCTTTTAAAGGAAATTAAAAAGTCTATTGATGAGCTTCGGTATAACGAAGGAATATTGCCCATTGCCGAATTCAATCATCTTGTGTCTAATGCCATTGCACAAGAACCCGCCCCTTTCATTTACGAAAGAATAGGAAACCGCTTTAATGATTTGTGTATTGACGAATTTCAGGATACTTCGGTGAAGCAATGGGAGAATTTAATGCCCTTGGCAGAAAATGTTCTTTCATTGGATGGTACCGTTTTACTGGTGGGTGATGCTAAGCAATCTATTTATCGCTTTAGAGGTGGCGATGCCGGTCAGTTGAATGCATTGCCCAAAATTTTAAATATTCAGAACGAGTGGATGAAGGAACGGGAATACTTGTTCATTCATCATTTTTTACCCCGAACCCTCAATTATAACTACCGAAGTAAAAGCGAAATCATTGATTTTAATAACGCTTTTTTTCGTCATCTCATCGATGATTGTCTGCCCAATGCCGGTTACGATTTTCCTGAGAATTCCTTCCATAAATTAAAACTGACCTACAGCGATGTGGAACAGGAATGTGGTAAAAAAGTTGGTGGTGGCAGTGTTCGGCTGCAAATCATCGATAAAATTGAGGGAGATAAAAAAGCAACTTCCGCAGAAATTTTTTTGGCCCGGATTGAAGCCTTAAAACAACAAATTGACCATTTCACCGGATTAGGTTACCGGTGGGGAGATATTACCATTCTTACAAGAGCGAACAAGGAAGCAGGACGCTTTGCGGCCGGTTTATTGGAAAGAGGAGTACATGTTATTTCAAGAGAATCCGTTCGCGTAAACGAATCGCACAAGGTAATTTTAATACTCGATGCACTTCGCTGGTTTGATGATGCAGCCAATGAACCTGCTCGTCTTAATGTTTTGAACTTTCTGAGTTTGCAATACAAGAAACATCCGATAGAACACGCATATTTCAAGGCCCCGCAGGCCTGGATGCAATTGTTGAAGGAGCTTCATCTAAATTGGGCTCCCGAAGATTGGAGCTATCTTCCGCTTCCTTCTCTCGTAAAAAGATTGTTGAATTTTTTTCGGCTCGATTCTTCTTCCGATGTTTTCCTTTCTACCTTCATGGATGCTGTTGGTAACTTCTATCAAAAGGGAAAAGGAGGCCTGCCGGAATTTATTCAATGGTGGAATGATCATGGCAACAAATTAAATATTGTAATCCCTGAAGGCATTGATGCTGTGCAAATCATGACCGTACACAAGTCGAAGGGTTTGCAGTTTAAAGTTGTTATTATGCCTATGACCGATTGGGATACAGGAGTGGGAAAGGGCAAAAAGCATTGGTTAAATCTTAATCCGGAGAAGAATTTTGGTTTGGCACTCGGGGTGGCCAATCATTCCGATGATTTACTGAACACCCCTTTTGCTGATGTTTACCGCGAAGAAGAGTTCGAAAACCTGGTTGATCAGCTTAATTTATTTTATGTGGCGTTCACCAGGGCAGAAGAACAATTGGCACTTATTCTTTACAAGGAATCGGGAAGTGCGATGAGATCATGGATGAATTCATTCCTCGAGAAAACAACATTGTTTCAACCGCAAGATGGAATATTGTTTTTTGGAAATGGGCAAACGGTGGAACAAAAGAAGGAATCAACAACAGAGAACCCATTGATGCCCCGTCAAGCTTCTTTTGAAACCTGCGATTTGATTTTAGATTACCAATGGGCTTTCCCCATTGAAGGAGAAGAAATTCAATCACTCGAATTGGGTCTCTTGGTTCATGCATTGTTCAGCAAGGTAATTATCAAGGATGATCTTCCGGTGGTGGCACAAAAAATTATCCATCTCAACCCTGTTTGGAAAACAAAAATTGCAGAAATGGTAAGCTGGATGCAGGAGGAGCCTTCTCTGGACATCATGTGGGACCCTGCTTATAAGGTATTGCTTGAACAGGATATTTTGTTGTTGAATGGCAAAAGCGCAAGACCCGATCGTTTGATGATTGCTGACAACAAGGTTAGAATCTTTGATTACAAAACCGGTATAAAAAGAGAAGCTCATGTGATTCAGCTCCGCGATTATGCAACTGTACTGATGCAAATGAATTTTCAGGTAGAGACCCTCGCTTTGATTTATGTTGAGGAAAAGGAAGTAATTTTGCTTCAATAAGCCTCCATAAACTTTTTAAAAACATAAGTTCTTACTTTTCATTCCTTAACATAAGAACTTTTTATCAGAAGTGTTACATTTGCCGCATGCGCACATTGATTCAGGTAATTGTCCTGATTTTTGGACTGCTTCATTCCGGTTTTTCTTTAGCACAAACCGCAAAGTCTCCTTTCAAAAAAAAAGTGGACAAGGGAATGCAGGCCCTCGAAATTTACGACTACTTTAAAGCAAAGGAAATTTTTTATGAAACCGAGGGAGAGCTACTTCCTATTGCTCATGTAGGACTGGCCACCATTTATTTCAGAACCGACAATCCCTTTCATCAGATTGACAGTGCCAATATTTATATCAGAAGGGCTATTCACCAATGGAAAGTAGGTAATCCGGATTTTGATGAAAGAATTGCCTATTATAATTTGTCGCTTGATTCTTTGAAATCTCTGCAAAAAGCGATTGAATACCATGCCTTTTTGGATGCCAGAAAGTTAAATTCACAACAGGTTTATGACACTTACCTAAAAAATTACCCGGCCTCATGGTTGCAGGATTCCATTGTGTTTTATATCAATGATCTTGCTTACAAAAAAGCGGTGGAACAAAAAACGGCTGCTGCCATCAAAGTGTTTATCGATACTTATCCAGCTGCTAAAGATGTTCCAAAGGCAAAGCAACTGTATGAACAAATGTTGTTTCAAGAAATGACAGGATCAGGGTCGGTTACTGATTTTGCCAACTTTATTGCACAACATCCTAGCAGTCCTTACAAAAGAATGGCAGAGGATTCGGTTTACACCATTGCCACCCGTAATCAAAAGCCCGAAGATTACTATCGCTTTATTCAGTTATTCAAAAACAATCCTCACGTGCAGGAGGCATGGAAAAAATTATTTTTGATTTCGGCCAGTGATTTAAGTTCCGAATCACTCAATTTGTTTTTAAAGCAGTATCCCGATTACCCCAATAGTCAGCAATTGCGCGATGAAATTGAATTGGCTGCTACCAAAGTAATTCGCATTCGCGAAAATGGAGCATGGGGCTTTATGGATGGCTCAGGCAAGTGGGTCATTCCTCCTCAATATGAATCTTTGGGTGAATTTGAAGAGGGTTATGCCCTGGTAGTTCGCGAGGCAAAATTTGGCTTTATCAACCGCAGTGGAAAATACGCCATACCTCCTCAGTTTGAAGATGCGGAGCCCTTTGTAGGTGGTCTGGCTGCTGTAAAGCAAAAAGGGAAATGGGGTTTTATCAATAAACTAGGCGATTGGGTGGTGGATCCCGACTTTGAAGAGTTGGGCGATTTCAACGATAGTTTGATCCCTGCAAAGAAAAATGGTGCCTATGGTTTTATTAATCGTTATGGAAAATTTTTGGTTGCCCCTGAGTTTGATAATGCCTCTGAATTTTCTGATGGATTAGCATTGGTTGAAAAGGACGAAAAGTCGGGCTATGTGAACAGGGAAGGAAAAATTGTGATTGCACTGATCTTCGATTGGGCTGAGAATTTGCAAAACGGTTATGCAAGGGTTCAAAAGGGCGACCTATACGGGGTGATTAGGAAAAATGGTTCTAACTTGTTTCAATGCGAATACGATTTGATTACTCCTTTCGAAAAGGGTCTGGCCGTGGTGGTGAAAGAGGAGAAATGTGGCATTGTGGATACCAGCGGTAAGATGATCCTTCCGCTCAATTACGACTTTCAGCCCGAAATGGGTACCGGTAAAATTTGGATCAATGGGGTGGTTCGTTTACAACAAGGAACCAAAAAAGGATTGGTAGATACCAAAGGAAAAGTAGTTGCACCCTTTGAATTTAGTGAGATTCAATGGTCCGCAACAGAGCCTTTTGCCATCAAAAAAAAGAATGTATGGTTGTTGGCCGATAAAAGTGGGAAACCGCTGAATGCCAATAAGTATGAGATGATTAGCCACCCGGAAGAAGGTTATTTCAGGGTTTTGAAGAAAGAACTTTGGGGTTATCTCGATTCTCTGGGTAAAGTAGCCATCCCACCGAAATACAAAGAAGCGAATCCTTTCAAAAATGGCTTAGCCATTGTTAAGTTAGGTGAGGATTACCAGCTGATCAACAAGAGCGGTATTTCAGTGTTGGATGCTTCCTATGAGAAGATTTCTCCCTTCAACCGTGAGCATTATTGGCTCGAAAGGAAAGGAAAGAAAGCGCTCTATTCCGTATCTTTGCAACGCATCATCTGGAAAGAAGGCGGTTTTGATTAGGCGAAAAAAAATTACCCCCGCTTATGGAATTTTTGTTCCTGATGCATCCCTATTAAAATTGTTTGTCATGAATACCAAAAAATTGTTTTTCCTGCTCTTGTTACTCTCGCCTTTTGCGAATGTTTTTGCCCAAGAGAAAAAAGTAAAACCACTCATTGAGGAGGTTACCGTTTTTTTAAGCGGTGCTCAAATTGAAGCAAAAGCCAATGTTAGTCTTTCATCCGGCATCAGCGATGTAGTTTTTGAAGGCCTTCCTGCCGATTTGAATGAAAGTAATTTGCAAGCAAAAGGAGAGGGCGATTTTGTTATTCTTTCTGTAGTGAAAAGAATGAATTACCTGGGCGAAGAAAATGCTGATTTACCAAAGGATATCAGAATACTCAAAGATTCTTTGGATAACCTCAGAGATAAATTATCAGCATCTAAAGGCATGCAGAAAATTTACGACAAAGAGGAAGAAATGTTGATGGCCAATAAATATGTTGGTGGAGCCAATGTGGGTGTTAATGCAGTAGAGCTGGAAAAGAATGCCAATTTAATCAGGAACCGTCTAACCGATATTCAGTTCAAAAGATTAGATGCCCTCCGCAAAGAAAAGAAGTTGGCCGAAAGCATTGATAAATTGACCCGACAACTCAATGATTTGAATATTAAAAAACAAAATTCTGCTGATGTAGTCATTACGGTGATGGCCAAAGCTCCGGTGAATGCAAAGTTGATGTTGAATTATTGGGTTGCCAACGCAGGCTGGACTCCATATTACGATATCAGAGCCATCGACAATAAAAATCCTGTGAAGATTGAATACCGTGCAAAAGTGTGGCAAAATACGGGTGAAAAATGGGACAAAGTGAAACTTACTTTATCTACTGGCAATCCAACGCAGGATGGAACCAAACCTGTGGTGAATCCATGGTTCATCAATATTTCTGATCCGGTAGTCTATAAACAAATGCAAAGCAGAGGTAAGAAAAGAACTGCTGATGCACCGATGGCAGCACCTTCAATGGATATGAGTGCAGCCATGAATGGAAGGGCAGAAGAAGTCATGGCACAGTCGGCTGCCGATTATACGGTTATTTCCGAAGGCCAGGTGAGTGCCTCTTTCGATATTGCTATCCCTTACTCTATTTCTTCTGATGGCAAGCCCCATATTGTTGAGGTGCAGAACTTCAGTGCTCCGGCCACCTACACTTATTATTGTGCGCCTAAAATTGATAAGGAAGCCATTTTGTTGGCCAGGATTAATGGTTGGGATCAATACAATTTGCTATCCGGAGAGGCCAATATTTTCTTTGAAGGAATGCTGGTTGGGAAATCTTTCATTGACGTTGCCAACACCAATGATACCTTAGATATTTCGCTGGGGCGCGATAAAAGCGTTGTGGTTACACGTACCAAGTTGAAAGATTTTTCTGAAAAGAAAACCATCGGAACACAAAAGAAAGAAACGCTTGCCTTTGAAATTGTGGTGCGCAATAAGAAGAAACAGGATATTGAAATTGAAATTGAAGATCAGGTTCCTTTGACACAAAATGCGGCATTGGAGGTAGAGCTCATAGAGAAATCGGGTGCAAAACATAATCCCGAAACCGGAAAGATCAGCTGGCCGCTGAAAGTTAAGGCCGGTGATAGCCAGAAAGTGAGATTGAGCTTCTCGGTGAAGTATCCAAAAGAAAAAGTACTGACTAATTTTTAAGGTTTGGAAAACAGGAAGGATGGATATTCTTCCTGTTTTTTTTTGCTTATGAGCCAGCAAAGAATTTTGTGTAAACGGCAGATATTAGATTTGGCATCGGTTTTCAAAGCAATTAAAAATTGATTTACAATTAGCCCCCAGATGCTGACTTGGTTGGTCCACTTTCTTACAATTTGCTAAAATGCACATCAATATATTGCTTACATTTAAATAAAAAAAATAATGAGCTCCCATCCCTGGCATGATGTTCCTCCCGGAAATGAAAAACCTGGCTTTATCAATGCAATCATTGAAATTCCAAAAGGAAGCAAAGCAAAGTATGAAATTGATAAACCAAGCGGTTTGTTGAAACTAGATAGGGTTTTGTTTTCTGCGATGGCTTATCCGGCAAACTATGGCTTTATACCGCAAAGCTATGCTGATGATAAGGACCCACTGGATATTTTGGTGATTTCACAGGTTGATTTGGTTCCCCGCTGCCTGGTGGTGGCGAAAGTGATTGGCGTAATGCGCATGGTGGACGGCGGGGCTGGTGATGATAAAATTTTGGCTGTTGCTGCCGCTGATCCTTCGGTTAACCATCTGAACAACATCGATCAATTGCCTCCTCATTTCATGAACGAGTTGAGAAATTTTTTCGAAAATTATACCCGCCTTGAGAATAAGAAAGTAGTGGTGGCAGATTTTTTGGACCGTGATAGAGCCCTTGAAATTATTCAAGAATCACTCGAAAATTACCTACGAATGGATTTTTCTGCGAAAGCTGAATAAGCTTTTGTGGCGCATTTTTTCTGAGATGGATTGCCCTGCAAGCATCATTGCATTCAACCGGTTTGCTTGTAATGGATGTTTAAATTCCTGCGTATCCTATTCTT
>JBILVQ010000131.1:0-8402 GCA_044370375.1 Bacteroidia bacterium | reverse complement strand
GCACTTGCTTGTTGAATTCCAGTGTTGACATGGCTTTTGTTTTTTGTTGAACAAAAGTATGTAAACATTAAACAAAACCAATCTCGTTTAACATTATTTCACATTTTGTTTAACAAAACGGCCAAAACGTTAAACAAAACTAGTCGTGAAAGCTTAGAATGCGGCTAAGTTGGTCTATGTTGCTGTAAATCAGGATGTTTTTAGCCGGCACAATGGCCTGTTGGGTTGCGAAGGCTCCGGTGATAAGGATTTGAGAATCAGGAAAGTCGGCCGCCAAGCGGTTGGCGTAATCCTGAAGACTTTGGTCCATTAACTGGCAAGTTAAAATGGTGAGGATATAATCGGGCTTGTGCAGATTATAAACCATTTTAAGGTCGGCATAGGGAACAGACTGTCCTAGATAAATGGATTTATTGCCCGAGGCTCTTATTTTATAGTTGGCGTAAAGGAGACTAATTTCATGAAGTTCGTTTTCGGGCAGGTAAAGGAGGAATTGTTTGCCATCATCTTTTTGCCGGTTGGCAGTACCATCAATGGCCACAATTAGTTTTTGCCGGATGAGGTTACTGATAAAGTGCTCTTGAGCGGGGTTGATGGAATCTGTTTGCCACAGCACGCCTACTTTTTGAAGAAAAGGATAGATGATTCGCGACATGGTGTGGTCAAAGCCGTGGCGAAGAATGCAGGAGGAAATATATCTTTCAAATCGGTCTTCATCCATTTCCACCATGGCAATGATGAGGTTGTCTACCTGATTTTGTGGCGAAAGATTGTTTTCGGAAACCGCTCGTACCTGCTGAAACAATTGTTCAGCGTCCATTTTTGCCAATTTGGAAATCTTTACCCCGTTGCTGTTGAGAATCCCGATATTCAGAATTCTTTTCAGATCATGGTCTGAATAGGTTCGAATATTCGTATCCGTTCTATCGGGCTTTAAAATTTCGTAGCGCTGCTCCCAAATTCTAAGGGTATGGGCCTTGATACCGGAAATTCTCTCGAGATCTTTGATGGAATAGGTTCCCACAATAATTGGACTTAGGTTAAAATGAATTAGGAGGGACTTTCCCTCCTAACCACAAACACAATAAAATGAAAAATGTTTAACGAAATGTTATTTTCCTTTATTTTTTTCTTCTCCTGCTGCAGCAGAGATAGAGCCAAGGTCGCGATCAAAGAAATACAAGCCACCCTTATCGGTACCAATCATTTTGAGTTTATCCATGATATTGCGTGCCAGGGCTTCTTCTTCAATTTGCTCTGAAACGTACCATTGCAGGAAATTATGGGTGGTATAGTCTTTTTCTTTCAAGCAGATATCCACCAAGTTGTTGATTTCTGTTGAAACCATAATTTCGTGATTTAGCACCTGTTCAAAAATTACCTGAAGACTTTTAAAAGTTTTATCAGGTTGTTTTAAGGCAGGAACAATGGCGTGTCCGCCTCTTTCATTCACAAATTTCAGGAGCTTGATCATGTGGGCTCTTTCTTCATCGGAGTGTTGAAAAAGAAAAGTAGCAACCCCGCTCATGCCCTGTGTTTCGGCCCAGGATGCCATGGATAGATAATACTGAGAAGAGGCCGCCTCCAGTTCTATTTGTTTATTCAGTGCAGATTCAATTTTTTTGGAAAGCATAATCGTTGATTTTTCACAAAGGTAAATAGTTTTGTCATTTTGGGAGATAAATTGATGACACGGAATTTAGGCCTATCTTTACACGGATGAGGTGGAGGAACATCATATACCTGATTATACTTGGCTTTGTTTTAGGCTCCGGGCAGCCTGTATCTGCTTTGACCCCTGTTGAGCCATTAAAAACAGGAACAGAAAACAAAATGCAGGGCAGCATGGAGGTTTTTGTAAGTCAGCGAAACAACGGTTCCACCGCTAATCCACAAGCATTACCCATCGAAAAGAGAATGCCCACAGGATCAAGCAACCTGGGCTTTTTTGACGGAGAACTGTGGGTTCGTTTCAGGGTATGTGGCTCTGCCGACAATGATCGATGGATGCTTGAATTGGCCTATCCTTTTTACAACAAAGTAGAAATTTTTGAAGAGCGAAAAGGAAAACCCAAAAAAGTTTTCAGTGGAGGGGATCATATACCCTTTAAGGAAAGAATTATCCAACACCGTAATTTTCTGTTTCCCTTTCAGGCAGGCCCCAACGACACGGTAAATTTTTATATTCACATTGTGAGCAACGGAGAAGCCACCGCCTTGCCTGTATCTATATGGGATAGAGAGACCTTTATAAAAACCAGCAACAATCAACAAACAGCCTTAGGAATTTATTATGGAATCATTTTGTTTGCGCTCATTTTGTCGGTTTTTATGGTGGTGTTGTTGCGAGAGCGAACACAATACTATTACCTAGGATACCTGGTAGGGATAGGCTTGTTTCAATTTTCATTGGATGGGTTTGGTTTTCAGTATTTATGGTCTTCTTATCCGGCCATTGCTAATCATATTATTCCATTTTCGGGAAGCATGGCGGCTGCCTTCTTGTTGTTGTTCAGTACCAATCTCCTAAAAACAAAAGTTCACTTTCCCTCTCTTTGTCGTTTTATGCTGGTGCTTGCAGGCTGTTTGTTTGTAATCATGGCCTTGTCCTTATTAGACAATCCGTTTTTTACCCTTTCATTAAAAGGAGCCAATTTGTTTGCGTTGTTGGGTAATCTTTTGGTTTTTGTTGCAGGTATTTTGGGCTACAGAAAAAAAGTGGCCTCTTCCAGTTATTTTATCGTTGCCTTTTGTTTGTTGATTGTAGGTGCATTGTTGGCATTGTTTAAGAATTTTGGATGGTTGCCAAGGGTTTTTATAACCGAGTACGGATTGCAATTGGGATCGGCAGTAGAAATTGTGTTGTTGAGTCTAGCACTGGCAAGCAACATTCGCTTGCTCAAATCGGAGAATGAGAAGGTGCAGGCACAATTGTTGGAAGAGTTGAAAGAAAAGTTTACTGTTCAACAAAAAGCAAAAGAGGAGCTGGAAATAAAAGTTTTGGAAAGAACTGCAGAAATCAGTTTTCAAAAAGGATTGATAGAGCAAAAGAACAAAGACATTACGGACAGTATCTTGTATGCAAAAAGGATACAAGAAGCCATTGGCACAACAGAAGAAGAGTTGAATGTTTATTTTCCGGATTCATTTTTATTGATGAAGCCACGCGACATTGTGAACGGAGATTTCTTTTGGATGGGCATGCAGGATGATTATATTTTTTTGGCCATAGCCGACTGCACAGGACACGGTGTGCCGGGCGCCCTCATGTCGATGATTGGCAATACCTTTTTGAATGAAATTGTCAACAACTATGGCATTACAGATACAGGAGAAATTTTGGATTTGTTGCGCGTTAAAGTGATTAAGCTGTTGCGGCAATATGAGTCGGAAAGCAAAGACGGGATGGATATTGCCTTGTTGAGGATTTCGCCCGGAAACCGCGAGATGCAATTTTCGGGAGCCTTTAATCCACTGGTTGTTATTTCAAAACAGGCCAACGAAAGTTTACAAGACTTTAAATGTTTGTTGAAGAATGGCGAAACATCGTTGTATCAGATTCCTGCCAATCGTTTTCCTGTAGGTATTGTAAGTGGCGTTGAGCATGAGAATTTTTTATCGTATAACTGGCATCTTTCGGCAGGCGATAGTGTTTACTTGTATAGCGATGGTTATGCCGATCAGTTTGGTGGGAGTAATGGTAAAAAATTAAAACTTTCGAAGTTTTATGAATTGTTGTTGTTAGGTCATGATGATAAAATGCAATTGCAGAAGGATTATCTGCACAATCATTTTGAGCAATGGAAAGGGGAAGAAGAACAGGTAGATGATGTTAGTATTTTAGGGCTGAGATTTTAGCCTACATTTGGCAAACCAAATCAAGCGCAGAAAACAAGGGAAATCATCGGGCATGAAGAAGTTGTTGAGACATCCATCGTCACTTATCGGCATCCTAATTATCACCGCATCGATGCTGGTTGCCATTTTGGGTGCCAATATCCGAAAAGATAAAACACCTTATGCCAACGACATGCTGATAACGTTGGCCAACCGTGAACCCGGTTTTGAGGCCGAGGTATTGCTCATTTCAGGGGCGCAAAAATCGGAACAAAGTTTTTTTGGTAATTTATTTTTTGGTGGAAAAATCAGCAATGAAAAAAAGATTGCGCTGAAAGAATGGAGCATTAAGGCCGATCAGTTGTTTTATCGCGAGTTTAGTGATGAAGGAGAAGATTTTCCGGAACAAAAAATTTCGTTGAAAGAGATTGTTGGACCTGTTGAGGCTGCCCGCTTGAATGCCCAAGCGCTTGAGGAAAAGGTTAGATCAGAACATGTATTGACCTATCACTATTATTTTGGCACCGATAAATTTGGCCGCGACTATTTGAGTCGTTTGATGGGAGGCACCATTGTTTCTTTGGCTGTAGGATTTATTGCCGTTGTTGTTTCCCTGCTGATAGGCGTAACGCTTGGCGCATTGGCCGGTTATTTCAGGGGCAGGGTGGATGATTTAATTGTATGGTTCACGAACGTAGTTTGGTCCATTCCAACCTTGTTAATGGTGATGGCTATCACCTTGATGTTGGGCAAGGGCTTTTGGCAAATTTTTGTTGCTGTGGGTCTTACGATGTGGGTAGAGGTAGCACGTGTTACCCGCGGACAGTTTTTGAGCTTGCGCGAAAAGGAATTTGTGGAGGCGGGAAAAGTATTAGGGTTTGGTTCGGGTCGCATCATCTTTAAACATATTTTACCGAACACGCTTGGCCCATTGATTGTAATTTCGGCCTCTAATTTTGCTACGGCAATTTTGATAGAAGCAGGGTTAAGTTTTTTGGGTATTGGCGCCCAACCGCCCATGCCATCGTGGGGCAGTATGATCAAAGAGCATTATGGTTATATTTTGCTGGATAAGGCTTATCTTGCCATATTTCCGGGTCTTGCCATCAGTTTGTTGGTATTGGCTTTTGTATTGCTGGGCAATGGTATCAGGGATGTGTTTGATATTAAACGCTAGGTGGATGGATGATTGGAAATGGATAATTTTATGCTTCGCATAAAATTTGGAGACGCGCGCCTTGGCTTGGGATAGGGCAGGGAGAAAAAAAAACCGGACAGGAAAAAAATCCAATCCGGTTTCGGGGCTAGGGGTTGTTTGAAATTAAAATGGAAGGTCGTTTTCTGACGCGGCAGAAAAAGAATCGGAAGCAGGAGCAGGAGCAAAGCCACTTGCAGCACTTGCAGCAGGAGCACTTGCAGCGCTGGCATTGCCTTCAATTCTAAATGCTTCCAGGGAATTGAAATATTTTGTTTCGCCTTCCTTTCCTGTCCACTCTCTTCCTCTAACATCAAATGAAACGGTAATTTCATCTCCAATGTTAAAGGGCTCAATTTGTGAGCAACGGTCTTGGGTTAACTGCATGGTCACGTGTTGAGGATAGGGTCCGTCTGTGGTTAAAACGAAATCGCGCTTGCGAAATTTTTCGCTCACCTGTTGTTCGGCATTTTTTACCTTTAAAGTGCCGGTTAATTTAAAATTCGACATGTTATTTTACCTTTGAAATTAGCAATACTTTCCAGGCGTCCTGAACATTATTGGATTTTAATAATTCGGCCGCCATTCGGTGTAAATTTAATGAATTTTTTTCTTCATCCGGAAAGGCCTTTAACAAATTGTTGAAATCTTCTGATCCCGCAAATGCCTGAACAGCATCTGCATCGGGCAAACGCTCAACGTTGCCAAGTTTTCCAAGGTCATTACCACTGAGAATGGTGCTGTTGCGGATGCTTTCGGGCAATTGATCAACACCCATTCCAAGGGTTGTAAGTGGTTTGGGAACTTCAAACAATGCATCTCCGTTGGCTCTGCAATACCAATCGCCACCCATTCTCGCCACCAAATCAATTTTTCGAGGGTCGATGGCTCCGGCCTCATTCAACAACTCGTCCTTTACGTGAATCATCAAGATTTCGCAAACAATTAAATTTCCGGCACCGCCCTGATCACCCAAAGAAATTACTTCCTTGACTTTGCACTCCAATCGTGCAGGCGCTTCCATAACTCCGGGTGGTTTTACCAGGGTTGATTGTACCGGCTTCAATCCCGACTTAATGAATTCATTGACGCCTTGCGCATATTCTGTGCTCGACAAGGATGTTTGTTGCACCATGTTGTAATTCACAATGTTGATGACTACTTCGGGGGTATGCAACACATTTTCGAGGGTATGTTTGGTCGTATTATCGCGCACTCTGCGGGCCGGGGAAAAAATGGCAATGGGCGGATTTGCGCTGAAAACATTGAAAAAACTGAATGGACTAAGGTTCGGACTTCCATCCTGATTAAGGGTGGAAGCAAGGGCAATGGGACGTGGAGCCACCGCACCTAAGAGCAGTCCGTGAAACTTGGCAACACTTACTTCGCCGGGTTGAATAGAGGGCATGAATTTTTTTTTACAAAAGTAAGTGATTTTAGCTCCCGAATTTTATCAGCATGCCTTACCTGCATGGAATGCAAGGGTCCTTTTACGGGTCAATTCCTTACAGTAGTGGCTGTTTTGCTCAAAGAAAAGGGGTGTGTACGATCCGGAGCAGATTAATCCTGCGCGAAAAAATAAAAATTAAGGCAATTGGAATAACTTTGGGCACTCAAAACAGAAAGAAAATGAACAAAGTGGTACAAGATGCTCAGGCAGCGCTTGAGGGAATAGAAGACGGCATGACTTTGATGCTTGGAGGTTTCGGCCTGTGCGGCATTCCGGAGAATTGCATTGCCGCCTTGGTAAAGAAGGGAACCAAGAATCTTACCTGTATTTCGAACAATGCCGGTGTGGATGATTTCGGAATTGGTTTGATGTTGAAAACCCGTCAGGTAAAAAAGATGATATCCTCTTATGTGGGAGAGAATGCTGAGTTTGAACGACAATTGTTAAGCGGAGAGTTGGAAGTAGAACTCATTCCTCAAGGAACCCTGGCTACACGTTGCATGGCTGCCGGTTATGGCATGCCGGCCATTTTTACCCCAGCGGGCGTTGGTACAGAAGTGGCCCTTGGCAAAGAAGTAAGAAACTTCAATGGAAAAGATTATTTGTTGGAATATGCCTTTGATGCAGAATTTGCCATTGTAAAGGCATGGAAAGGTGACGCGCATGGTAATTTGGTTTATCGTGAAACGGCCAGAAATTTTAATCCGATGATGGCCATGGGAGGAAAAATTACCATTGCAGAGGTTGAAGAATTGGTGCCTGTTGGTAGTTTAGACCCCGACCATATTCATACTCCGGGCATTTATGTGCACCGCATTTTTCAGGGCAGTGGCTATGAAAAAAGAATAGAACAAAGAACAACCCGTAAGAAAAACGCCTAACAAAAAAGCTATGTTGGATAAAATAGGAATTGCAAAAAGAATTGCACAGGAAGTTAAAGACGGATATTATGTCAACTTAGGCATTGGAATTCCAACCTTGGTGGCCAATTATATTCCGCAAGGAATGAATGTTATTTTACAATCAGAAAATGGATTGTTGGGCATTGGTCCATTTCCCTTTGAAGGAGAAGAGGACGCAGATTTAATCAATGCGGGTAAGCAAACCATTACAACGGTACCGGGCTCGTCTTTTTTCGATTCGGCCATGAGTTTCGGCATGATCAGGGCCGGAAAAGTTGACCTTACCATTTTGGGTGCCATGGAAGTAAGTGAGAACGGGGACATTGCCAATTGGAAGATTCCCGGAAAAATGGTGAAAGGCATGGGCGGTGCAATGGATTTGGTGGCCTCTGCCAAGAATATTATTGTGGCCATGCAGCATGTAAGCAAAGACGGAAAAAGCAAACTGCTTCCTCAATGTGAACTACCCATTACCGGATTAAAATGTGTCAAAAGAATTGTAACCGAATTGGCCGTTATTGATGTAACCCCGCAGGGATTTAAGTTGCTTGAGCGGGCACCGGGTGTTAGTGTTGAAGAAATTAAAGCTGCAACATTGGGTAAACTGATTGTGGAAGGAGATATTCCTGAAATGAACCTTCATTAGTACAATGTACTAAATTGTTGTTTACTACCGAAATAGGGAAAAATATTTCACGTGCCGTAGCCTTGTTGAAAGACAAGGAAGTGATTGGAATTCCAACAGAAACGGTTTACGGACTTGCGGGCAATGCTCTTGATGAAGAGGCGATAATTAAAATTTTCACCGTTAAAGACCGACCCGTTTACGATCCGCTGATTGTTCATGTAGCAGGAATAGCGCAAGCCAAAGACCTTGTAGAGGAGTGGCCATCATGGGCTCAGCGTTTGGCAGAAAAATTTTGGCCGGGTCCGCTTACCTTGTTGCTCAAAAAGAAATCCATTATTTCTGATTTGGTTACCTCCGGATTGCCACGTGTGGGCATTCGTGTTCCGCAAC